>DATCIJ010000085.1:0-27606 GCA_036507855.1 Gemmatimonadaceae bacterium
GTGCGCGGCGCGCCTGAAGGCTTCGGCAACTTTCGCGCCTCGCCAGGCTCCCGCACGCCATCGCAGATCCTGGCTCATATCTGCGACCTGATGGACTGGGCGCTCTCGCAAGCGCGTGGAAAGCAGGTCTGGACCGATTCCACTCCCGGCGCGTGGGACGACGACATTCGCCGGTTCTTCGCCGCACTGCGTTTCCTCGACGACTTCCTCGCTTCATCCGAGCCGTTGGGGTACGACCCCGGACAGATCTTCCAGGGAGCGATCGCCGACGCGCTCACCCACGTAGGTCAGATCAACTTTCTCCGCCGCATGTTCGGCCACCCCGTGCGCGGCGAGAACTACTTCCGCGCCGATATCGCCACAGGACGCGTGGAATCGGACCAGGCACCGCCACGGCGCGAGTTTGACTGAGTAGCTAGTATTCCGGTTACGCCGTTCGGCATAAACGGCCGAGTCACGAGTCACGAGTCACGAGTCACGAATCACGAGTCACGAGTCACGAATCACCAGTCGCCGATGAGGGAGCGAGATTTACTGTGACAGCGCCTGCCACGACGCTCAGAGAGTATGATGTCGCCGCCCGCACCACGGACGTCTTCGGTCGCGTGCTGTGCAACGCGCGCACCCATCACTTCATCGTGGACGGGCCCGTGCAGAACGGCTGCCCCGGCGAGGAACTGACGCCGCCCGAAATCTTCCTTTCCGCGGTGGCCTCCTGCGGCGTTGAACTGGTGCAGGTCATCGCTCACGATTCGGGCGTCCAGATAGGGCCAGTGAGCGTCACCGTTCATGGCGAGGTGGATCGCTCTCGTCAGGCACGCACCGACGTCACCCTCTTCAACTCGGTGCGCATGGACTTTACTGTCCACGGCACAGACGGTTCCTCGGCAGCGGCTCTGGTCGAAGGCTTCAAGCGACGTTGACCGCTCTACGGCACGGTCGCGGTCGCGATCGCCGACGTCACCGTCAACGTGAAGACGGGCTGAGTTGAACTCCCCGCCTGGGAATCCCCGGCGCAGCCGTCTTCTCGAGGGCACCGCGCTGCTGCTGATCGCCGTTTCGGCGATCCTGTTCCAGCGATCGGCCACCGCGCCCTGGGTCGAGGCACGTGCGTCAGACGGACGTCACCTGCAGGTGTCGCCCATCGGGATCGCCGACTTCGGACTCGGGACAACTGGCACGGCGCCGACGGAATGCCGGTGGTGGCCCACGCTGGGAAATGAGGAGCTGTGCGCGGTGGCTTCAGACGGAGCCGCGTGGATGGTCTGGCTTCGCCGGACCTATCCGCTGGTGGTGATCGCGCTCTGGACGTCCGTGCTCGCCCTCTTCCTCAACGCCCTGCGGATCCCTCGTCAGGCTCCCGCCGTCGGAGTGGTGGTGACGATGGTCCTCCCCGCGCTTTCGATTCTGGCGCTCTGGTCTGTTGCTTCGGTTGCGAAACGCGCGCTCGTCGTCCTGGCCGGCCTGACGCTCGAACCGGTTAGTGGATTCTGGACCATGGTCGCGGCGACCGCGTTCACGGCGATAGCCGGCTTCCTCCTGGTATTATCAAGGAGATAGTCGGAGGTACTGACGTTGCACCGAACCACCAACGAGAATCACCGGCGAAGTCTGCGACTTGTTGCGGTGGCAACCACGTTACTGCTGGTATCCACAGCGCAGGCGAGCGCGCAGAGTCGTGATCAGCAGGAACCGTCGTCGACCTGCTGGCGTTTTGCGTTCGGCACCTGGACCCCGCCGCTCGACTGGGAACGATCCGGACACGACGGTCGCGCGGGCGACCTCGCCAATCGCGTCCAGCGGGTGCGCGACTCGGTCTTCGCGAAGGACACCAACGCGGTACGCAATAGCGCGATGGTCTGGGAACGGACTCGGCTCGGCTGGTCGGTCGTGCTCTTTCCGACCTGGTGGCCCGTTGGCGTGAAAGTCGATTTCGACAGCGTGCTCGCCCAAGGTCGTGAGATGACCGGTCAGGCCACCGCGTTCGTCGCCGACGCCGGCCGGGATCCATCGCGCGCCCGGGCGAGGGCCGTACGCTGCACGGGATGACACCATTCAGAGGTGACGACGCGCACTGGTCACGAAGGCGCGCGCATAACACGTTCATTTCAACCCAAAATACTGGTCATATCCGCGTGAATCGTCTGTTATCCGCGTTATCCGTGTTCGCGCTGTTGTGTGTCGCAGGCGGCGGAGATCTCCTTGCGCAATCGGACTTATTTCGAGAGTTGAAGTGGCGCGATATCGGCCCCTACCGTGGAGGCCGCACCAAAGCCGCCGCCGGCGTCCCACAACAGCCGAACACGTTCTACATAGGGGTCGTGAACGGTGGGGTCTGGAAGACCACGGACTACGGCCGGACGTGGGTTCCCATCTTCGACGACCAACCCACCGGCTCCATCGGCGCCATCGCCGTTGCGCCGTCAGACCCGAACATCATCTACGTCGGCAGTGGCGAGGGGCTCCAGCGACCCGATCTCTCAACGGGCGACGGGATCTACAAGTCCACCGACGCCGGTCGCACCTGGACCCACCTCGGCCTTCGCGACGGGCAGCAGATCCCGCAGATCATCGTCGACCCGCGCGATCCCAACCGCCTCTTCGTCGCCGTGCTTGGCCACCCCTACGGGCCTAACGAGGAGCGTGGCCTGTACCGGTCTGTGGATGGTGGCCGTTCGTTCCAGAAGGTCTGGTACCGGGACGTGAATACCGGCGCGATCGATGTCGCCTTCGCCGCGAACGACGCCAACACGCTGTACCTCGCCACCTGGGAAGCGCGACAGGGGCCCTGGGAGAACGGCGCCTGGCAGGGAGCGGGGAGCGGGTTGCTCAAGTCCACCGACGGCGGCGCTACCTGGACCGCCATCATGAACGGCCTTCCCACCTTTGCCGACGGACTCGGCCGCATCGGCCTCGCCGTGGCACCAAGTGATCCTCGCCGCCTCTACGTCACGATCGATGCTGGTGCCCGAAGTGGCGTCTATAGAACGGACGACGCTGGCGCGAACTGGCGCAAGGTCAGCACTGACGACCGCGTGCACAACCGCGGGTCTGACTTCGCCGAACTCAAGGTCGATCCGAAGAACGCCAACATCGTCTACAGCGGCAGCATCGTGGCGTGGAAGTCCACTGATGGCGGTACGACCTGGAGCATGTTTCGCGGCGCGCCTGGCGGAGACGACTACCACCGGTTCTGGATCAATCCCGACAACCCGGACATCGTCCTGATCGCCGCCGACCAGGGCGCGATCATCACCGTGAACGGCGGACAGTCGTGGAGTTCGTGGTACAACCAGCCCACGGCGCAGATGTACCACGTCACGACGGACAATTCCTGGCCGTATCGTGTCTGTAGCGGCCAGCAGGAATCCGGCTCGGCGTGCGTGCCCAGCCGCGGCAACGACGGGCAGATCACGTATCGCGAGTGGCGGCCTGTCGGCGTGGAGGAATACGGCTACGTCGCGCCCGATCCGCTCGACCCCAACATCGTCTACGGCGGGAAGGTCACGCGCTTCGACTATCGCACCGGGCAGACGCAGAACGTCGCCCCGAAACCGTTCCGGGACGCGAACTACCGGATGCTCCGCACCGCGCCGATCCTCTTCTCGCCCGTCAACCCGCGCAAGCTGTACTTCGGCGCCAACACGATCTGGGAGACGATCGACGGCGGGAAGAACTGGAAGCAGATCAGTCCCGACCTGACCCGCCGGGATTCGATCGTGCCGCCTAACGTCGGCGTCTATGCCGCGACCGCGACCGCCGTCGCGCGGCACCGTGGGGTGGTCTACACCATCGCTCCGTCGTACCTCAGGGAGAACATCATCTGGGCCGGCACGGACGACGGCCTCATTCACCTGACGCGCAACGGAGGAACGTCCTGGCGCAACGTGACGCCGCCCCAGGTGAAGCCTTGGGCCAAGGTGTCGATCATGGATGCCTCGCATTTCGACACGCTCACGGCGTACGCGGCGGTCAACACCATCCGGCTCGACGACCTCCGGCCGCACATCTATCGCACGCGCAACGGGGGCCGCAGCTGGACGGAGATCGTGTCCGGCATCGACTCCGGCGCGACGATCAACGTCGTTCGTGAGGATCCGCGGCGGCGGGGGCTTCTGTTCGCCGGCAGCGAGACACAGGTCTGGGTCTCGTTCGACGACGGCGATCACTGGCAGTCGCTTCGCATCAACATGCCGGCGACGTCGATTCGCGACCTCGTGATCAAGGACGATGACGTGGTGGTCGGCACGCACGGGCGCGGCTTCTGGATCCTCGACGACATCACGCCACTCAGGCAGCTCACGCCGGCGGTTCTGGAATCACCGGCACATTTGTTCCGTCCGGGACTGGCCACCCGCGTGCGCTCCAGCATGTACACGGATACGCCGATACCGCCTGACGAGCCACGGTCGGAGAATCCGCCGGACGGCGTCATGATCTCGTACCACCTGCGCTCCGGCGCCAATGACCTGTCGCTCGAGATCCTCGACGCCTCCGGCGCAGTCGTCAGGCGGTATGAGAAAGGCGTGAATGCCAATCCGGATCCTCGCGCCGAGGGCAACTGGCCGGACTGGTGGATCGCGCCGTGGCCAGAGCTCAAGGCAGGCCAGGGACTGCATCGCTTCGCGTGGGACCTGCGGTATCCGCGTCCCAACGTCACGAATTCCTCCTTCCCGATTTCGGCGATCCCCGGTCGAACCGTTCCTGAGCCGCTGGGACCATTCGTCACGCCGGGCACCTACACCGCGCGGTTGACCGTCGACGGACGCGCTATCACGCAGCCGGTTCGCGTGCGCATGGATCCGCGCGTGAAGACGCCGCCCGCGGTCCTGGCGAGTCGCGACTCGCTGCAATTCGAGCTGTATCGCGCGGTCAACGCCCTGGGGGACGCGCGAACACGCGTGGGTCTGCTGCGAACGAGTGTGGCGGAGCAATCCCGCACCGTCAGGGGGCCGCGAGCTGACTCTCTGCCTAACTTCGATCGCCAGTTGGCGGCGCTCGAAGGAGCCGGCGGAGGCCGTGGTGGCCGGGGCGGAGCCGCACCGGCCGGTCGCGGCATCGTGCAGATTGCCAGCCTGCCGCAACTGCAGAACGAACTGATGACACTCTACAGCGTGATCGAGGATTCAGATGCCGCGCCAACGACACAGGTTGCCGCAGCGGCGCGCTCCCGGCTCAGCCAGGTCCGCACCGCACTCGCCGCCGTCAGACGACTTGGCACCGTTGTCGAAGGTCGATGAATTCCAACGTGACTCGTGACTCATGACTCAGCACAGCCAAAGCAGCACACGACAGCACAGCGTTCGCGATGAATTGCGGGCGTTGCCCGGCGTCGGTCCCAGCATCGCCGCCGACCTCCGCGCACTCGGCGTCCGATCGATCCGTGACCTCGCCCACCGCGATCCCGAACTGCTCTACGATCGGCTCTGCCGGATGACCGGCGAGCGACAGGATCCGTGCGTGGTCTACGTGTTTCGCTGCGCCGTCTATGCCGCCCGCACCAGCTCACCCGACCCGGAATTGCTGAAGTGGTGGTCCTGGAAAGGGAGGACGCTCACTCAGCGGCGCAAACCCAGCACTGAATCGCGACGCGGTGCCGAGTAACGGATCACGATCACACCGCCATCCCGATATCGAACGCGCCGTGATATCCCGCGCCGCGCTCGGCCACCGTCATCGTCAGTTGCCGGCCGCCCTGCCGATAGATCCCGTCCCGGTCATTCGCCGTCCGCATTCCCGTCTTGGCGTTGTAGGGCGCGCGCGTAAACACCTTGTCGCTGAACGCGTCGTCAAAATACAACTGTGACGTGAACTCGAGGTTTCGCCCACCGGCCGTCGTGCGAATCTTGAAGTGGATGTGGACGGAACGTCCCTGGTACCAACCTGGATAGACCGTCGTGAACGTCGCGACGCCTGACGAGTCCGTCGTTTGGAAGCCGCGCAGGAACTTCTGACCCGACGTATTGAAGAGGCCGTTCATGTCGCGCACGTCGGAGTACACGCCCATGGCGTCGCATTGCCAGACGTCGACCATGGCACCCGCCATCGGTTCGCAGGTGCCGTTGGCAACGCGGAACACCCGCATCTCGAGATCCAGCGGCGCCCCGTCGCTCACTTTTCCACTTCCGGGATCGGGACGGATGTCGATCCGTTTGAGCTTCTCGTCCACGAAATAGGGGCCTTCGGTCTGCGCCGGGGTCACCACGCAGGCCGGCATCCACACCGCATCCCCTGTCGGAGAGGCGACGATCCGTTCCAGACCCGACTGGGCTCTTACGCGAGACGCCACCACACCCGCGCCAGCCACGCCAAGCAGGGCCAGAGCCTCGCGCCGCGTCAGGATCCGTCCTACCTGCTGGTCGTCGTTGTCCATGGACTGTCGCTCCGGCTCGAGGAGTGAATGATCTGCACCGTTCCCGCAGTCACCGTTTTCCACGGGAACGCCGACTCAGACGCGCGATGTCACCGATCGTTAATCACGATGGGCCGGTCCATGCTACCCGGATCTTCGTGCGCAGTCGAGGGTGGCACCGAGTTCGCGGCTCGGTAGCCGAGCCCCAGGGCAGCCAGGAACACCACGACGCCAAGGGCGTGCACCGCACGGGCAATCGCATGGTCATGCGCGAGCCAACCCGCTGCGTCCAGCAGGTACGCCCAGTCGTGCTCACCTCCGCCCACGAGCGGCAGTTCCTGGGCCCGGGCGTCCGCTATGTAGACGGAGATGTTCCAGCAGTTCTGTCCCACCCACCAGAGGCAGGCGGACGCCCCGTAGCGGTCGCCGCGCCAGAGGAAGTGGGTGACGAAAACGGCTGGCAGGATGAGCTGGAAGAGCGTTCCTCCCAGGAATCCCATCACTTCACCGAATGGGGCGAAGACCAGGTGCCCGGTCTCGTGGATCGCGAGGTCGACGCTGTCGAGGAGCCGTCCGGCACCAGGCGTGCGGAGTGATGCCACTCCGTACAAGGCGAGGAAGGCAAGAAAAGCCAGACGGGCAATTCGGACAGCGCGCGGACTCATGCGTGGAGGACGCGTCAGGCGGCTGCCCCGTCATACCGGGCCCGCACTCTGCCAAACCCTGACGCCGCTCTGGCGGGCAAGCGAGGTATCGTTTATCACGATGGTCCGGCGTGACACATCGCCCGGACCTGACCACTACCCTTTCGCAATGCTGCAGTGACTCGTCTCGAATCCTTTGTGGTGCGCGGCCTCCCGGTCTCCGTCGAGAACTCACGCCCCGACATCGCGACTGCTGACGTCCTGGCTCGCCTCGACGAGTCCCTCGCGCTGATCGAGCAGTACCAGCCCTGGCGTCTTCGCCACCTTCGCCGCGACCTGAACGAGATTCGTGTCGTGCGTTTCCCCTGCCGCGGAGCGTGGCTTCCCGTCGAAGGGGCCTGCGTGACGGAGCTGACCTTCCTGAACCGGCGCGACATCTCCGCGGCCCCGGTCGCGTCGTCGATCATTCACGAGGGAATGCACGCCCGCGTCGATCGCATGGGAGTCAACCGTTACGCGCGCGACCGCGCCCGCGAGGAACGGCTGTGCCGTCGCGCCGAGTTGGAGTTCGGACAATCGCTGCCCGCGGAGCTTGGCAGGCCAGTCGTTGAACGCGCGCTGGAAAGCCTCACCCTGGCCGACCTGGAGGTTGCCCCGGCCATCGATTGGAACGAGGCGCTGCGCCGACAGAACGAGATCGACCGTCAGGCCGGAGCGTAACGAGCCGGATACCCGTGACGACGCCGGATTCGCGCTGCATTATCTCGTCACGAACCGACACGCCGAGTCACGAGTCACGAGTCACGAGTCACCAGTTCACTGAGGCCAGCGCGCTTGGAGAAAATGCACAGCCGGGAACTCGGCCTGGTCCTCGCGCAGCAGTTGGGGAACGTCGAGGACCTGCACTACGGGTTGTGGGATCCCGATCTCGAGCTGTCGTTCGCCAACCTTCGCGTCGCGCAGCAGCGGTACAGTGACCTGATCCTGTCCCAATTGCCGCCTTCCGCGGGTGAACTGCGTGTCCTCGACGTCGGGTGCGGCACCGGGAACCTGATCCGCCAGATGCTCGATCGCGGGTACCTCGCCGACGGCGTGATCCCGGCGAAGGATCTCGGGGCACTCGTAAGGCGGCGGGTCGGCGACCGACAGGGTTACCAGCCACGAATCTTCGAGTGCAAGTTCGAGGACTTCCCCGTCGACGAAGCACGCGGTCGTTACGACGTCGTGCTGTTCAGCGAGAGCTTTCAGTACATCAAACCCGGCGACTCACTGCCGCTGGTGCTGCAACTGTTGAAGCCCGGCGGCCTGCTGGTGATCTGCGACTTCTTCAAGACGGCGGCGCATGGAGACGGCGGACCGGGCGACAAGAGCTTCGGAGGCGGCCATCCTCACCGGGACTTCCTGGAGACCATGGCGCGGTTCCCTTTCCGGCTCCTGAAAGACGAGGACATCACGAAGCGCGTGAGCCCGAACCTCAAGCTGCTCAATGACTGGCTCATGAACCGCGCCAGGCCTGCCGGGCAAACCCTGGACCGGTATTTCAGGTCGAACTACCCGCTCAGTGCGCGCCTCGCGACGTGGTTCTTCCGGAAGAGACTGCGGAAGCTGCAATACAAGTATTTTTCCGGGCACCGGAGCCAGGAGACGTTCGAGCGATACAAGACGTACCATCTCCTGGTGTATCGGCTACCGAGTGACGTGTGAGGAGCGAGGAGCGAAAGAGCCATCGTCTCTCCTCACTGCTCACTCTTCGCTCCTCACTGTTCAAGCACATGGCCGATGGCAACCCGTTTCGGTCGCGATGACCATCCTCGATGAAGCTGATTACCCGCTCCCGATCTGGGCGGGCGTGCTCCCGCTGAACATCCGTGCCGGAACCGCGATTCCTGATCCCAGACTCGGCCGTGGCATCGACGCGCCGTCGTACGTTTCGTCGATACAGGAGAGGCGAATCCTGAGCGCGTTCGCCTCGTAACGCTCGCCTTAACGCGGGTGAGTCTCGACTCGTCACGGCAAGGAGCGCTGTGGCACGCCCCGCGATGTCCATAGGACAGGCACAGCGCCTGTCACCTTCGGCGGCGTGAGCATAGAATCAGTCGTTCGTACACCCCCCGTCCCCGCAGCCAGCCCATGTCCGGTATCGACAGTTTCGAATCCGAACTACGGACCGCCCTCGGGGACGCGTACGTCCTGGAGCGAGAGCTGACAGGCAGCGGAATGAGCCGCGTCTTCGTCGCCACGGAGAAGTCGCTCAACCGGCAGGTGGTCGTGAAGGTGCTGCCGCCGGACCTGGCCGCCGGCGTGAATCGGGAGCGCTTCCGCCGTGAGATCCAGCTCGCAGCGCAGCTCCAGCATCCGCATATCGTGCCGCTGCATGCTGCGGGTTCAACGGGCGACCTGTTGTACTTCACGATGCCCTACATCGAGGGCGAGTCGCTGCGGCATGCCCTTCATGAGGGAGTCCGGTTTTCGGCCCGTGAAGTCGTCAGGATCCTCCATGATGTCGCGGACGCGCTGGCGTACGCGCACTCGCGCGGCGTGATCCATCGCGACATCAAGCCGGGGAACGTGCTGCGCAGCGGCGTCCACGCCGTGGTCACGGACTTTGGCGTCGCCAAGGCGATTTCGGCCGCGATGCCCGCCGTCGGGATGACGACGAGCGGAATGGCTATTGGCACGCCCGCGTACATGGCGCCGGAACAGTTGGCCGGCGATCCGGCAGCCGATCACCGCGTCGACATCTACGCCCTGGGTCTGCTCGGCTACGAACTGCTCGCCGGTGAGGCACCGTTCAAGGCCTCGTCGCCGCAGGAGACAATGGCGGCGCAGCTCACGCGCGCTCCGGAGCCGATCTCAAAGCGACGGCCCGATGCGCCGCCGGCCCTCGCATCGCTCCTGACGCGATGCCTGGCGAAGAATCCGGCCGACCGCCCACAGGCCGCGACCGAAGTCGTCTCGCTACTGGACAGTCTCGAGATCTCGTCAGGCGCCATGGCGCCGGCGCGCGTGTTCACGCCGCGCCGAACCTGGGCCATAGGCGCCGTGGTCGGCGCGGTGGCCATTGCCGCCATTGCCTTCTGGCCGCGGCACGACGCGCAGATCCCGGCCAGCACGGTCGATAGCACGACCACCGTGCCCCCGGCGGCGCCAGCCGCAGCCACCCTGACCCGCGAAGACTCGCTGGCCATCGCCCGCGCCATTCAGAAGAAGATCGGGGAGCAGCAGGCCACGGTCGCGGCCAAGGCCGAGTCGGTACAGAAGAAGCCGACGCCCACCAGCGTGGCTGCCAGCGCCACCGCGGCGGAGGAGTTGGGGCGCTCCATGTCGCGCATCATGGATTCCCTCCGCGCCGAGATACAGAAGGCAGTCCTGGATTCCGTGACTCGCGTGCGCGGCATCGCGCCGGGGTACACGTTCGTCACGGGTGACGCCAGGATCGACTCCATGGTCAGGCGCCTGACGAGGGACGCCGAGCGCAGTTCGGGCCGCGGCACCGGCGAGGCCGAGAGTCGGCGGGAAACGTTCCGCGAACCGCCGCCGCGGCCCAACTCGCTCTCGCGTGAAGCCTTCGCAGAGCGCGCCGCTAACCTCGGGCCTCCCCGACGCCTGTTTGTTTCGTATCCGACCTTGAACTCGCGGTCGCGATTCCTCGCGCCGCAAGTTGACTCTGTCGTCGACAGCGTGCGTGCCGCGCTGGGGCGCGATTCGCGTTATGTGCTCGTGCCGGCGGACAGTGTGCGGCAGGCGCTGGTGAAGACCCGTTCGGTGAACACGATCTCCGATTCGCTGGACGTCGACCTCTTTGTATCCATCGCGGCGTCGGTGTTGCCCGACACCTCCGTCATCTGGCAGGTCACGAACCGCGACCTCGGCGCGCATTCCGCGTACGCGACGCGGGCGATCACCATGCGCGGTGAGCGCCCCAACCTGCTCAAGGGAATCGACTCGCTCGTCCTGGGCACGACGCGGTTTCTCCGCGAGCAGGATCGCGCGCCACGCCGTCAGGTGACTCGCGACGGCCGTCCTCAGTGAGGTAGCGTCGGCGGGCGTCGCGTCTGCGGCGGCCGGCGCAATTCGGGACGGGTCCAGATCGCGATCGCGCCGCATCGCGAGTTGACGTCCTGGAACTCGATCGGGCGCTGTCCCTCGCGCACATAGACTTCGACACCGGCAATCTCGTCGGCGCGATAAAGACCCTCGATCTCCGAGGCAGTGTACTGGCTCCGGTGTCCGTCGACGTAGAAAGCCGGGACGCACAGACCCGGACTGTGGCCGTCATCGGTGCCCACGTAGTTCATCAGGATCGAAAAGCCGCCCTGATAGTTGAGGCGCACGCCGGGCATCCCCTGGACGAGATTCGAAAACCGCATTCCGCGATAACGTTCGATCTCACGCGGACCGACGAACACGCCGCCGAGGTTGCGTTCGCGATTCGTCTGGAACTTGGCCAGGTTGCGGGAGAAGACGAGCGTCGCCTGCACCCTCACGGTCTCGAGGGTCACGAGCCGGTCGCCGATGAACAGCTCCACTTGCGTCGGTTGATCGGCGGCCAGGTGGACGATGGAGGTGGCGGGCAGGTACCCGAGCGCGCGGACCTCGAGCATGTGCGTGCCCCCCGGCAGGCTGTCCACCGCGAAGTATCCGCGATCGCTCGACGTGTTCGCGAGATTGGTGCCCCGCACGAAGACCCGCGCCCCCTCGACACCAAGCCCCTTTTCATCGCGGACGATTCCCGCGAGACGAGCGCCACCTCGCCAGACCATCTCCGGCTTCAGGACGCGCAGGGTGGTGTCGACGGGCGTAATCGTATCGACCGCTGCGGTCGGCACGCGCCGCGCTCCACCGACGAAGAACGTGACGTGACGGATCCCGGTTCGCGGCACTTCCACGTTGACGAATCCGCTGGAGTCGGCGCCTGACGATGCCGACACCGTCAGTTCCACTTCGCCAGGCACGTCGCACATGGCGAACCAGCCCGGGCCCTGCGTCGTGGCATCGGCAGCCATGTTTCGCTGACGGATGCTTCCCCTCTCGATGAGCGTCTCTCCCCACTCGACGGTGACCGTGGCACCAGCCAGCGGCGTGGTCGTCCCGCTGGCATTCACGTGGCCGATCAACAGGCCGAGTGAGTCGGTGACGGACGTCGGCCCGCAGATCGTGCCGATGATGGTTCGCGGAGACGGAGTGCTGAGGTTCACGGACGCTTCGACATCGCCGACATCGAACGCAACCGGTTCGCCGACCAGGCCGAGCGTGTCGAGCGCGTCGTGGAAAAAGCCGGCGACATAACGACCGGGGACGAGGTCCCGAACACTGAACCGGCCGGCCGTGTCCGTGATTGCCGAGGCCCGGCGCCCGACGACGCTGCCCCTGGCGCCGGTGATCTGCACGGTGGCGCCGACCAGCGGTTGTCCCGCAACGCTGTCGAAGACGATTCCGCTCAACACCGCTCGCGTCGCCTGCCCGGCCGCGCCCGGTTGTTGAGCGCGGGCAATCGACGAGGTGAGAAGGACGAGGGTGAGGAAGCTGCGCATCGTCAGGCGGGAGGGACTCCAAAGTTGCACCAGATGGTGTGTCCGTCCAGAGCCGAGCGCGACAGCTGGCGGGGTGACCACGTCACGAGTCACGAATCACTTCGTCCAGATGAGCACAACACCGCAGGTGGCACTCGCAACTGGAAACTCAGGGGGAGCACCGAGGGCGCGAGGATAGACCTCGATGCCAGCGACAGAGCCTGGATTGACCAGCGAGTTCACTTGGCTGTCTTCCATCTCGCCGTTCCTGATCCTCGAGGAAGGCTGAATGCGAATTCCATCCAGGTACACGGTGAGAACACAGCCACTCCGATCTTCGATCCTCATGTTGCGAGGTACAGCCAGATTGCGGAAGCCCCATTCTTTGCTCCAGGTCTGCTCCGAATTGCCTGGTCTCAAGCGAAGCAACGGAAACTGTTCAACGGCGTCCGTCACGTTCAGCGGATTGCGGAGTAACAGGTCCTCAGGCGTGACGAAGTATCCATGATTGATCCCGCGCTCGGCATCCCGCATTCGCCGGTAGAAACCTCGCAAGTCCAGGGAAACGAACGCTGCCGATCCGGTCACGCGCAGCTCCGGCAGCGCGGTAGCAATCGGCGTCATGCGCACCGCGACCGCCGTGTCGGGCATGCCGGTCAGCTTCACCTCCGTTGGCTCGAATCCGATCCGCCTGATGAGGAGCGAGAAACTTCCCGAGACCGTAATTGAAAGGTTGAAGCGGCCGGAATCGTCGGACACAAACCGGTGGCCGCCGTTGATCTGCACGTTGGCATAGCTGATCGGCTCGCCGTCCGTGGTCATTACCCGGCCACGCAGCACGCGGTCGGACGGATTCGGCTCTGGCAGTGGCGTTTGCTCGGAGACAAGGACGAAGTCGCGGACGACCGGACGTCTCCGTATCAGTACGACGGAGGCCGTGTCGTCGCGGAATCCACTCGCCTGGAGCGACAGGGCCAGCGTGCTCCCGGGCGGCCCCGCGAATCGAAACTGACCAAGACTGTCTGACTTGATCGAATATCGAAAGCCGATCAGCGTGATCGTCGCGCCGGCGATGGGTGTGCCGGCAGCATTCACGATGCGCCCGTGAAGCTCGCTCCCTGTCTGTGCCATCAGCTCGGCGGGGGCAAGAAAGAGCACACCTGCCCTGAACAGCGAGCGAGAGACCAACGAGTCAAGAGTCATGAGTCACCAGTCACGAGTCACGAGTCACGAGTCACGAGTCCCGACGTTACTGCGTTCCATCGGACGTCGACCCAGCGTGACGCTCGCCGAGTCATGCCGATAACCCGACGCAATGAACTGGAGACGTAACTCAGCGCTGGCCGCACCCGCGAGCACAAATCGACCGAGCGAATCGGACCTCAGGCTGAACCCGATCTCCGCAATGGTCACCGTGGCACCCGGGATCGGCTCTCCGGTCTCGGAGATGAGACGCCCGCGCAGCTCAACCTGCGCCGTTACGGCGAGAGGCGACATCATCGCCCCGGTCACCGCCACCAGCCCGCGGAACATCACCGTTCTCATCGCGCGCCCCAGGTGGGAAGCCGTGGACCCTACCCGACCGGACCTGACAGGTTCCGGGCACAGCCGACACGCCCAATCCGCCGCTACGGGCGGGGCACACGAGCCCGATGCGGAAGCGAGGGACCTCCTGGGGTCAGACTCCGTTGAAGAAAAGGAGTCTGACCCCGTTGAATCCGAACCGGTTCACCGCGCAACGGCAGCGACAGAATAATACAGATTGAGACCACAGTCTGACGTGTTGCCTACCATGAGGTCGAGAGTCATGCCGCTGCCGATTTCCTCCACGCTGATCGTGCGCTGCCGCATGTCGCCGTCCAGCAACGGATCCCGCACCGTCAGAAGAACACCGTCCCACTCGATGCCGGCGAGCCCCAGCGTGAAGGATTGGCCGGCGGCGCGCAGGAATTTCGCGGTCTCGTTCAGCGTGTGACGGCCGAAGTTCTCGATCAGCTTGCTGGCTGTGCCGGTGCCGCGCTGGCCAAAGGCGATCGTCTCCACCCGACGCACGACTTCGCCGTCGGCACCGACCCATATGGAGTATGCGAACTCACCCGGCCCACCCACCGAGACCCCGAAGACGACCTCGTTCCGATCGCAGTCGCCGAGCGCTTCGAGTGATTTCAAGGTCACCGTGACGTCGTAGAGCACGTTTGTCAGAGGCGGTGGTTCCGGTTCCTCGTTGGCTGGGCCGGTGACGTCTCCGGGCGAGCAGGCGGCGATCGACAGGAAAAGGGCGATGGCTGGTGCCAGCGTGGCGCGCGTGTACATGGAGGAGTCCTCATGGTTGGGCAAGTTCCGGAGGGCTGCGGGCTGCGTCCCTCGTCACCCGAAAACGCGCAGAATGGGGCCGGAAGTGATAAGTTGGCCCGTCCGGAGCTGGTCCTCCGGCATCATCCCGCCGTCCATGAGCCAGGTCGCCGGCGACGTCACACGCCTTCTTCTGGACTTCGACCAGGGCAACCCGCGGCATGTAGATGCGCTGTTCACGCGGGTTTACGACGAGTTGCGTCGACTGGCTCGGGCCCGTCTGCGGCAGGAACGCGCCGGCCACACTCTTGGTGCAACGGCACTCGTCCACGAAGCCTGGCTCAAGCTCGTCGACCAGGAGCGTGTGGACTGGACGAACCGCGCGCAATTCTTCGCCGTCGCTTCAGGTGCGATGCGCCGCATTCTGATCGACTACGCGCGCCGCGCGGGCGCCGACAAACGCGGTGGCGGCGTCTCGGTCGTGACGCTTACCGAGGAGGGGACCGCGCGGGAGGTTCCGCTCGCCGAGCTTCTGGACCTCCATGAAACGCTGGAGCGGTTGCGCGCGCTCAGCGAACGGCAGGCGCGGGTGGTCGAGTTGCGCTTCTTCGGAGGCATGCAGGATGCGGACATCGCCGGGGTCCTGAATATCTCCGTTCCATCCGTTCGACGTGACTGGCGTTTGGCGCGCGCCTGGCTCAGTCAGGAGATGAAGGCATGAACGAGCAGCGATGGGCACAGGTTCAGGACGCCTTCGACCAGGCAGCCGACCTTGCACCAGAAGACCGCGAGGCATTCATGGCCGAGCTGGCGCGGTCCGACCACGAGTTGGCGGACCAGGTAAACGCGCTTCTCGCCGCCGATTCACAACCGCATTCGCTGCTCGACCACGCCGCTCCGCCAGCGCTCTCACTCTCCGGCCTCGGCGAAACGGGCCTCGATCCAGGATCCGACGACGACCGCGGCACCGAGCTATCGGCGGGTGAGCAGGTCGGTGCCTGGCGCGTCGTCAGGCGCGTGGGCATGGGCGGCATGGGCGCCGTCTACCGCGCGGAACGGGCCGAGGGCGCTTTCCAGCAGACGGTCGCGCTCAAGATCGTGAAGCGCGGCCTGGACTCGCACGAGATTCTGCGCCGCTTCCGCGTCGAGCGGCAGATCCTCGCCGGTCTGGAGCATCCAAACGTCGCGCGCCTCGTCGATGGCGGACTGACCGACGACGGCTTGCCGTGGTTTGCCATGGAGTACATAGAGGGAGAGCCCATTGACGTCTGGTGCGATCGACAGCGCCACACGGTCGATGAGCGCCTTGACCTCTTCCTCACGGTCTGCGATGCCGTGGACTACGCCGAGCGGCGCCTCGTCGTGCACCGCGACCTCAAGCCGGGAAATATCCTGGTCACGGCCGGTGGCGACGTGAAGCTGCTCGACTTCGGCGTGGCGAAGGTGCTGGCCGGCGAGCAGGAGGCCGACGACGAGTCGGCACTCACCCGCGCCGGGATGCGCGTGATGACGCCGGCCTATGCCGCTCCCGAGCAGGTACTCGGCACACCGGTGTCCACCGCCACGGATACCTACCAGCTTGGCGTCATTCTCTACGAGCTGCTGACCGGCCGGCGGCCGTACGGCGACGTCACGTCGCTGCAGGAGCTGGAGAGCGCCGTGGTCAACACGCCTCCGGAACGGCCGAGCACAGTCGTTAGGCAGTCATTGCGCTCGTCAGGCGATGGCGGCGGAGCGACAGCTCCCGACACGGTAAGCGATCAGCGGGGGATCAGCGCCGATCGCCTGCGCCGCCGGCTCGAGGGGGACCTCGACAACATCTGCCTCATGGCACTGCGCAAGGAGCCGGAGCGTCGTTACGCCTCCGCCGGCCAGCTGGCGGAGGACATCCGCCGGCACCGCCTGGGGCGGCCGGTGATCGCCCGGCCCGATACCCGCGCCTATCGCGTGCAGAAGTTCGTCGCCCGCCACCGGGCCGGAGTGGCGGCGGCGGCCGCCGTCGCAGTGCTCGTCGCCGGCCTCACGACCGCGTACCTGGTTCGCCTGCGTGACGAGCGCGACCGCGCCCTCGTGGCGGAAACCGCGGCACTGCAGGCTCGTGACGAGGCCGACGCTGTCACCGCTTTCCTCACCAGCACGCTCTCGGCCCCCGACCCGCTGAATCAGGGACGCGACGTCCTCGTCCGCGACGCGCTGGATCGCGCCGCCGACAACGCCACGACCCTGGCCCCGCGCCCCCTGCTGGAGGCTCGCGTTCGACACGCCATTGGCCGGACGTACGAAGGGCTGGGCGACTACACCAAAGCCGACTCACAGTACCAGCGCAGCGCAGACATCCGGATCTCCAGGCTCGGTGCCGGCGCCCACGACGCCCTCGCGATGCGCGTGGCAATAGCCGGGCTACGCGCGAATCAGGGGCGCTATGCCGAGGCGGACACGATCCTTTCGTCCACGGTACGCGACGCCAGCGCTTCCCTCGGCCCGAACGATCGGGTCACGCTCGACGCCTCGAGCCGCCTCGGCGCGATGAAGGCGCGGCAGGGACTATTGGAGGAAGCTATCCCGCTCCTCGATACGACCGTCCAGCGAATGACGGTGTCAATGGGACCGGAAGACCGGTTAACCCTTGTCGCCGCATGGCAGCTCGGCACCGCCCTGCAGGACATCGGCCGAAACGCCGAGGCGGAATCCCTGTACGTCCGTACGCTGACCGTGCAGCGTCGCATCCGAGGACCGGACGATCCGGAAGTGCTCCAAACCGAAAACAGCCTCGGGTACCTCTATAACTCGATGGCTCGCTACGCCGAGGCCGAGCCGCTGCTGCGCCACGTAGTTGACGCGTACGCGCGCCGGGCCGGCCCCGATAGTCCGCGAACGCTCATCGTGTCGAACAATCTGGGCGAGACGTATCACAAGTCCGGCCGGCGCGCGGAGGCGCTGGCGATGTTCCGCGACGTCTACGAGAGAAAGCGGCGCGTCATGGGTCCGCATGCCCCGTCGACGGTGCTAACAATGATGAACCTCGGGATCGTCATGGGTGAAACGGGCCAGGAAGCGGAGGCCGCGGACTTGTTAGGCAGGACAACAACGGCAGCACGGCGGGCCTGGCCAGCGGGGCACGTCATCGTTGGGGCATCCATGACCGAGCGGGCCGTCGTACTGCATCGGCTGCGACGGTATGCGGCCGCGGCAGCGACGGGGCTCGAGGCGTGGCGGCTGTTGGAGAAACAGCAGGGAGCGGAGGCCGCCGAGTCGCGGAAGAAAGTGGCGACGACGCTGAGCGCAACCTATGAGGCACTGGGGCGTTCCGTGCTGGCCAGCGAGTGGCGCGCCAAGGCGCAGGCCGTCGAGCCGTCGGGGTAGCCACCGGGGTTGATCCCGCGCCCGTATTCACCCCTGGGATCCGCTGAGAGCGACGCGGGCGCTGAACCGCCTCAAGTCCCGCTCAGCAGCGCCACCCGCGACCCTTTGTGGAAGAGTCGATGACATCGGACACAGTGAAAGCTGATCCGCGACGGCCTTGACACCTCGCCGCCCGACTCGCAAATGCCGAGGGGCTCGATGAATGAACAAGATCACCGTTCCCTTCCCATCTCCGATCTCTCGTCTCCTACCGTCATGCTCTCCCCTGAGGTCTCCTCGGCGCTCGCCAACGTCTCGCTCGATGAACCCTGGGCCCTGATCGAGCGGTTCACGACCCTCCGGCGCGAACACCCCGACGACGTCCGCACGGCCTGCGACGAGATCGTGGCCCGGCTCCGCAAGCACGACGTGCCGGTTGAAGTCTATGACCCTGAGGTCTTCCTCAGCCTCCCCGGCAAGGCGTCCGTAGCGCTCGGAAAGGCGACCTTTCGCGCCAAGCCGATGGCGATGAGTGTCGCGCATCCGAAAGGCCTCACTGCGCCCCTCGCCTACGCGCCCGCGCGCTATGCCCGTGGCGCGGACGAGTTGTTCTCCCGCAACCTTGTCGGTGGAGACGACCTCGACCTGCGTGGCAAGTTCGTGGTCACCGAGGGCTTCGGCATGCCGGGCAAGGTCTCGCACTTCGAAGCTCGCGGTGCACTCGGCATGATTGCGGTCAACCCGGGGAAGAACGCGCACTGGGGGATCTGCACCACCGTCTGGGGCACACCCGACCTACGCGACCTGTCGCGCAAACCGAAGATTGCCGTGGTTGCCGTAAACAACCCGGACGGACTCCAGCTCATCGAGGCCGCCAAGCGCGGCGAACAAGCGACGCTCACTGCCGATCTGATGGAAGGTTGGTTCCGCTCTCCGATTCCGGTCGTGACGATCCCCGGCGGTGAAGAATCCGAGCCGTTTGTCCTCCTCCACGGCCACTACGACTCGTGGGATTTCGGCATCGGCGACAATGCGGTCGGCGACGCCACGCTCCTCGAGGTGGCACGCGTGCTCTGGAAGCATCGCGACCAGCTCAAGCGCTCGGTGCGAATCGCCTGGTGGCCGGGACATTCCACTGGGCGCTACGCCGGGAGCACCTGGTTCGCCGACCACTTCGCGATCGACCTCTACGAGAACTGCATCGCGCAGATCAACTGCGATTCGCCGGGTTGCCGCTGGGCCACCGAATATCGCCACGTCTCCTGGATGGACGAGACCGAACCGTTCGCACAGTCGGTCATTCGTGACGTGACCGGGCAGGAATCGTGGGGCGAGCGACCGCACCAGGCCGGCGACTACTCGTTCAACAACATCGGCATCTCCAGCTTCTTCATGCTGCTGTCCACGATGCCTGACGAGGAGCGCGAGCGGCTCGGCTACTACGGCGTCGGTGGCTGCGGCGCCAACATCGAATGGCACACCGAGGAGGACCTGATCCACATCGCCGATCGGGACATCCTCATGAAGGACATGAAGATCTACCTGGCCGCCGCGATGGGCGCCGCCAACGCCACCATCGCTCCGTTCGACTTCGCGCGGACCCTGCGTGGATTCGAGGAGACACTGGCGAAGTATCAGGAGGCCGCCGGCAACAGCTTCGACTTCGCCAACAGTCGCCTGGCCATCGATGAACTGTCCGCCGCGTTGAGAGACTTTGACGAGTTTGCGCGCGACATCGCCATCGCATCAGCAGGCAGTGAACCAGTGCGGCGCGCCAATGCCGCCATTCGGCGCCTGGCGCGGCTCCTGGTGCCGGTGAACTTCACGAGGGGCCCGGAGTTCTTTCACGATCCCGCCGAATCCATCCCTGCCCTTCCCGACCTGAGCGTGGCGCTCCAGCTGCCTGACGCGGAACCCGGCACAGTGGGCTTCGTGCTCACGCATCTCACCCGCGGACAGAACCGCCTCGTGGCCGCGCTTCGCGACGCGCGACGCACGATCCAGGCGGCGATGGCGTGAGACGGTTCCGGGTCTGGTTGTTGCCTGCGATCGCTGCCGCGATCGCGGGTTCCTGCGCGGGAGAGAAGGGCGGCGGCCCTAACGCGCTTCGCATCCCGCTCATCAATGACCCGATCCTGAATCCGGTCCTCGCCCCGGACATCGGCTCCGTCCTCATCAACAAGGTCATCTTCTCGTCGCTCGTCAGGCCTGACGAGCAGCTTCGGCCGGTCCCCGACCTCGCGCTTTCATGGAGCACCTCGGCGGACGGCCTGGAGTACACCTTCAACCTGAAGCCGGGGGTTAAGTGGCATGATGGCGAGCCGTTCACCGCGAACGACGTCAAGTTCACGTTCGACCAGATCATCGACGTGAAATCGGGGTCCCGGCTGCGCTCGGACTTCGCGGCGGTCGCCGGCATCGATGTGATCGACTCACTGACCGTGCGCTTCCGGCTCAAGGCGCCCTTCGCCCCCTTCCTGGCGCTGCTCGGATACAACGCGGGCATTCTGCCGGCGCACAAGTTCCGCGACCGGAAACTCACCGATGCGACCGACTTCAGCCGCTCGGCGCCAGTTGGAACAGGGCCCTTCCGCGTGGTCCAGGCCGCAGCGGGAAGCGCCATCGTCCTGGAACGGAATCCATTCTACCACGGCACCAAGCCTGCGCTCGACCAGGTCATCTTCCGGATCGTGCCTGACGTGAACGCCCAGGTGGCGCAGTTGCTCGCCGGCGAACTCGATATCGTCCCCATCGAGCCGGCCAACCTGCCCAGTGTGGAACGCGCGACCGCGGTCACCGTCGTCCGCAATCCGATCGTCCAGCACGTGTACGTGGGATTCAACCAGTCGCGCCCCTTCTTCAAGCCTCCCCTCGTCAGGCAGGCGCTCGACCTCGCGATAAATCGGCAGGCGATCGTTGACGGCGTGCTGAAAGGCGCCGCCGATCTCCCTCGCGGCACCATCCCGATGGTGCTGTCAGGGTTCTTCGACCCGTCGCTGCCGGCGCCAGGCTACCTCCCTGATTCGGCGCGCGCCATGCTCGGTCGGGCCGGATGGCGGCCTGACGAACGGAACCTGCTTCGCAACGCGGATGGGAAGCCGTTTGCGTTCACCCTGCTGGTCGACAAGGGGAACCCGACGCGTGAACAGTCTGCGCTCGCGGTCCAGCAGGACTTGCGCCGCGTTGGCATCGATGCGTCCATCGGGACGCTGGAGTTCGCGACGCTGGTTCGCGATCGCGTCCTCCCCGGCGATTACGACGCGGTGCTGATCTGGTGGACCACGCCTCCCGACCCGGACCAGTATGCGTTCTACGCGACCGGCCAGGACAACAATCATGTGCGATACTCGAATGCGCGCGTCGACAGCCTGCTCGCCGCCGGCCGCGCCACGCTGGACTCGGTTCAGCGCCGCGCGCTGTACAATGAGTTTCAGCGTGAGGAGCTGGCCGATCCGCCGGTGCTGGTGCTGTTCTATCCACGGGAGCTACTGGCAGTCAGCCGCCGCCTGCGCGGACTGCCCGCCCTTGGACTGCGTGACGCGCTCCGGCATGTCGAGCGGATCGCGGTGGCACGTTAGGCGGTCGCCGCCGTGACAGCCTTCCTTCTCCGGCGCGCGGCGCACGCGCTCACCGTGATCTTCGTCGTGTGCACCGCGACGTTCGCGCTGGTGCACCTGGCGCCCGGCGGCCCGGCGGTGCTGGCCGATCCCAAGCTGTCGCTCGAGGAGCAGGCCGCGATCGAGCAGCGTCTCGGCCTGGACCGGCCGGTGGCTGCGCAGTACGCACTCTGGATGGGACGCGTCGTGCGCGGGGACCTGGGCAAGAGCTTTCTCTACGAGGTGCCTAACCGCAGGGCCATCGGCGAGCGTCTGCCCAACACCGCCCTGCTGGCCGGAACCGCGCTGCTGCTCAGCGTCCTGCTGGGCGTCCCGCTGGGCCTCTGGTCCGCGGTACGACGGGGCGGCCTGGTCGATCGGGTCGTGAGCGGACTCGCGTTCGTCGCCATGGCGGTCCCCACGTTCTGGCTCGCGATAGGCGCGATCTTCACGTTCGCGATCGCGGTTCCGATCTTCCCGGCGGGCGGCGCCAGCAGCGCCGGTGAAGCCGGCGGTTTCATGGATCGGCTGCGACACCTCGTCATGCCAGCCGCGGTCCTGGCCGCGGTGACCACCGCGGAACTGCTGCGCTACATGCGTTCCTCGGCGCAGACCGCGCTGCAGCAACCCTTCGTGCGCGTGGCCAGGGCCAAGGGTCTCAGAAACCGGGCCGTCGCGTGGCGACACGTCTTCCGCACGGCGCTCATCCCCGTCGTCACAGCGCTCGGGATCCAGTTCCCACGGCTCGTCGGTGGCGCCGCCATCACCGAGACTGTCTTTGCCTGGCCGGGACTGGGCCGGCTGGGGGTGCAGGCGGCGCTTGGCCGCGACTATCCCCTGGTCATGGCCATCACGCTCTTCGTCTCAGCGGCCGTTGTCATCGTGAACATGCTGATGGACCTCCTGTACCTGTGGATCGATCCGCGGATCAGGCTCGACGCCTCATGAACGCGGCCATGGTCACACCCGACGGTCGACGCACGGCAAGGCGGCGCGCCGCGTTCGCCGGCGGCATGGTCGTGTTTCTGGCGCTGGCGGCGATCGCAGGCCCGATCCTGTACGATACGGACCCGAACGCGCTGGACCTGACGCAGGCGGCCGCGCCGCCGGGTGCCGGGCACCCGCTGGGCACGGACGAATCCGGGCGTGACGTGCTTGGCCGCCTGCTGGCGGGAGGGAGAGTCTCGCTCGCCGTGGGATTCGCCGCCGTCGCCTGCTCCGGCCTGCTGGGATTGTCGTTAGGCGCACTGGCGGGCCTTGGCGGACGCCGCGTCGACACCATCGTCATGCGCTTCACCGACGCCATGATGGCCATCCCGGCCCTGTTCCTCATCATCACCACCCTCGCGTTGTTCGGCACCAGCGTCCCCGGACTCGTTATCGCCATTGGCGGCACGTCCTGGATGGGACTCGCGCGGCTCGTTCGCGCCGAACTGCTGTCCATTCGCGAACAGGCCTACGTCGAGGCGGCCCGCGCTCTGGGCGCGCGGCCGGCGCGACTCCTCACCCACCACGCTTTGCCGCATCTTCTCCCGAACGTGCTGGTGAACGTGACGTTCGGCGTCGGCACGGCGATCCTCATGGAGTCGGCCCTGTCGTTCATCGGGCTTGGCATCCAGCCGCCATCAGCGAGCTGGGGCAACATGCTCACGAACGCGCAGAGCTACCTCTACTCGTCACCCTGGCTCGCGGTGTACCCCGGCCTCCTGATCCTCACGACCGTCGTAGCGGTGAACGTGCTTGGCGATGCCCTTCGAGACGCGGCCGAACCCGAGGCCCGCGCCTGAACGACTTGACGCCTTCCGCGGGCGAGCAACACTTGAGTGAGAGTCTCGCGGCATCACCCAATCAATCCCATCGAGCCATGTCTGATCTCGTGCGTCGCTGCGCTAGTGCCTTCTTCCTCTGCTGCCTGCCGGCACTCGCCCCGGCGCAGGGTTCCCAGCGCTTTCGCGCTGAGGAAGCGACCATCTCCGAAATCCACGCCGCCATTGCCGGCGGCCGGCTCACCTGCCGAGAACTCGTCGGTCAGTACCTCGCGCGAATTGCCGCGTACGACAAGAACGGACCAGCCATCAACGCCATCGTGGTAGTGAACCCGAAGGCGATGGAAATCGCCGACTCGCTCGATCGACATTTCCGGGCCGCAGGGCGCGTGGGTTCCCTGCACTGCATCCCGATCATTGTGAAGGACAACATGCAGACCACGGACCTGCCCACCACGGCGGGATCGCTCGCCTTTGAGGGCTGGATCCCGAAGAAGGATGCGTTTCAGGTTCGGAAGATCCGGGAGGCGGGCGCGATAGTGATCGCCAAATCGAACATGGCGGAGTTCGCGTTCTCTCCCTACGAAACCGTCAGCTCGATCCTCCCCGGATACACGAAGAATCCCTATGCGCTCGATCGCGTGACCGCCGGATCCAGCGGCGGGACCGCCGCGTCGGTCGCCGCCGGATTCGGCACATTGGGACTCGGCACCGACACGGGGAACTCGATCCGGGGACCATCGTCGCACCAGGCGCTGGTCGGCATCCGCTCGACGATGGGCCTGACGAGTCGTGCCGGCGTTGTGCCGTTGTTCCTCTCGCAGGACATCGCCGGACCCATTGCCCGTACCGTCGCCGACGCGGCCGCGGTCCTTCAGGTCGTCGAGGGCGAGGATCCCGACGACCCCGTGACTGCCGCAAGCCGTGGCCGCCGGATGCCGGACTACCTGGCCGCGCTCGATCCGGACGGCCTGCGCGGCGCCCGAGTCGCGGTCCTCCGTCAGGCGTACCAGTCGTCAGGCAACGACAGCGAGGTGGTCGCGATCTTCGCGCAAGCGATTGCGGACCTTCGTCGCGCCGGGGCCACGGTGTTCGACTCCATCGACATTCCCACGCTGGACTCGCTTCGCCGGTCGCAGCGCGGAGGCTGTCCCCAGTTCAAGTACGATCTCAATCGCTTTCTGGAGGCGCTGGGTAGTGACGGCCCACCGCTGAAGACGCTCGAAGCGATCATTCGCTCGAATCGCTTCCATCCCACCGTGCAGCGCCGGCTGGAGCAGGAGCAACTGGCGGAGTCGCCGCCGGAGGAGAACGCCGGTTGCCGTGCGCGCGACGAGTTCCGCGCCGGACTTCGCGCCGCCGTTGTGAAGGCCATGGACGACGCGCGCGTCGACGCGCTGATCTATCCCACCTGGAGCAACCCGCCCCGTCTCATCGGAGACCTGAACACGCCCCACGGCAACAATTCGCCTTTCTTTTCCCCGAGTACCGGCTTTCCGGCGATGACAGTTCCCATGGGTTATTCTCGCGGCACGCTGCCCGCGGGCATGACGCTGTTTGGCCGGCCCTGGAGCGAAGCGACCCTCATCAGGCTGTCGTACGCGTACGAGCAGTCGACGAAACACCGGCGTCCGCCCGCGTCAACACCCGCGCTCCCGTGAGCTCTGCTGGTCGCTTGTCGCTGATCGCTGATCGCTAAGTTCCGTCATGGCAATCATCCCGCTGTACGGCCACGACGAGCTTCGCGCCCGACTGCTGCCGCGGATCGTCGCCGGCACGCTGCCGCAAAGTCTCCTTTTGCACGGCCCGGCTGGCGTGGGGAAGCAGCGGCTCGGGCTCTGGATAGCACAGGCGCTTCTGTGCGTCTCCGATGCTCCGCCGTGCGGAAAATGTCGTGAGTGCCGGTACGCCCTGGACCTGACGCATCCCGATCTCACGTGGGTATTTCCCCGCCCTCGGCCGAAGGGAAGTGACAGCGATCCCGAGGACATTGCCGAAGACCTGGCCGACGCGCGGGCAAAACGAGCCGAACGGCATGGACTGTATTCGGCCCCGCCCGGCAACGAAGGGGTTTACGTCGCCACGGTTCGCTTTCTCGTCAGGCAGGCGGTGCGCACACCGGCGCTGGCGCGGCGCAAAGTCTTCGTCGTGGGAGACGCCGACCGCATGGCCCAGCAGGAAGGCGCCGAGGTCGCCGCGAACGCGTTCCTGAAGCTGCTCGAGGAGCCGCCGGCCGACACGTGGATCATTGCCACCACCAGCGCGGTTGGTTCACTCCTTCCGACTATCCGTTCGCGCGTCGTCAGTGTCCGCGTTCCAAGGCTGGATGACGCCGCCATGCGCGCCTTCATGGCCGATCCCGCGGTCGCGGAGGTCCTGGCCAAGGCTGATGTGCCGGCTACAGAGCGCGATCGCTTGCTGCTTGCTCAGGGCGTGCCCGGGATCCTCCTTTCGACGGGCGTCCGGCGGTCGGCGGTCGATGAAGCGAAGCGGTTCATTGACGCCGCCACCTCGGGGAACCGGGCCGAGGTGCTGAAAGTGGCGTTCGTGCAGGGCCACAGCGGCGCCCGCGCGGGCTACTCGGACACGCTGGACGCGCTCACGCTCGCGCTCTATGACCGGATGAAAGCCGGCACGAAGCAGCAGAATGCCGCCGTGGCCAGCTCGTCCAGCCGTGCCATCGAAATGGTGGAAGAGGCGAAACGGCTGGCCGACGCCAACGTGAGTCCCCTGCTCATATCGGCCAAGCTGCTGACCGATCTTTCAGTGGTCCTGAAGTAGGCAGTTCATCTCACGTCTCCCATCTCACATCTCCCATCCGGTTACATGACTCACTTCGATTCTACCGGTCGCGCACGAATGGTGGATATCTCCGGAAAACCGGTGACGGAGCGGATGGCAAAAGCACGCGGCGTGATCCGCATGAAGCGCGAGACGCTCGAAGCCATTCGCGCCGGTACCACGCGAAAGGGCGATGTCATCGCGGTTGCGCGTGTGGCCGGCATCATGGCCGCGAAGCGTACCCCGGAACTCATCCCGCTTTGTCACCCGATACCGCTCACCGATGTGGACCTAACGATTGAGCTCGATGACGATCTTCCCGGGGCCCGGGTAACAGCCTCGGCCAAAACGGCAGCCCAGACTGGCGTCGAAATGGAAGCCATGATCGCAGCGTCTGTGACACTGCTCACAATCTTCGATATGGTGAAGGGCTTGGATCGGGACATGGTGATCAGCGAAATTACTGTCACAGAAAAACTTGGCGGAAAAAGCGGCCACTGGGTCCGCTAATTGCACCCTGAGTTTCTGCCCGAGTCACCATCGAGTGACCATCACCGGGTCTGACCGGGTATTAAAGGTCAGATGCTGTGACTCCCAATAGAGAGGGCCCATGCAGGACCTTCGAGGAACCTACGTGCACCACGGCGACGTTCTGCGTCGCCGTCGTCGTGTTCGAGCCAGGATAATGCTCGCCGGGCTGGTTGCGGCGGCCGTGGTGGGTACCCGCAGCTGGGAGCCCACGGAGGCCGCTGCGGCTGGCTCTGCCGAGACCATCGGCGACCGGCTCGGACTCGGTGAAGCCGCGACCTCAGGGCTGGAAGGAAAGCAGCTCGAGCGCTGGCATGCGATCTACAACTATTCGCGTCGCTACAGGATCACGACCGAGCTTTCGGCCGCGATCTACGACGCTTCGGTCGCGGAAGGGATTGACCCCGCATTGGCGTTTCCGCTCGTGAGGCTCGAGAGCCGCTTCAACGAGAAGGCGATCAGTCCGGTGGGCGCAGTGGGGCTTACCCAGCTCATGGTGCCTACTGCACGCGCCTATATCCCGGGCGTCACGCGTGAGGACCTGTACGATCGGGACCTGAATCTGACCATCGGCTTCAGGCATCTCAGAAGCCTCATCAAGACGTACCGCGGCGACGTACAGTTGGCGCTGCTTGTCTACAATCGTGGTGGCGTTGCAGTCGAGCTCGACCGTGAGCTCGGGCTCGATCCTTCGAACGGATATGATCGGATCGTGCTGAAGGGTTATCGTGGCAACGGCGTACTCGACGACTGACGCGACCCGGAATTCGCGTCTGCCGGGCGGCCGGCTCC
>DATCIJ010000086.1:0-5743 GCA_036507855.1 Gemmatimonadaceae bacterium
CGGCGGCCGCTCTACCAGAAGCTGATTCTCGCGGGCGAGATGAAGCCCGGGTATGCCTGCGACAACAACGCCGGCATCTACTTCGAAGACAACGAGGTCCGGCGCGTGGTATCGTCCCGTGCCGGCGCGAAAGTGTATTACGTCAGCGTCATCGGCGGGCGAATCGAGGAAAAAGTGCTGGAACCGGAGATGATCGAATGAGCGCCGAAGGGAACGCTCACTGGCGATGAACCAGTTGAGGCTCCAGCACAATTGTTCGGAGGTCTCCGTCCTCCAACTCCTCAACTCCGTACATCAACGGGCTGTTGCAGACCATTCCCAGTCGGGTTGGATATCGGAGCGACGCGAGCAAGTCCCCGGAAGATAGATCGATGACTTCGATCATCGTATCGAAGGTTCGCGCCTGCCACTCGGGTGAAGGTTGAAACTTGCCGGGTACCCAATTCGCGTCCGCCACGGCGCTGTAGGTCCACAACCTGCCGCTGGAGTCCTCCCAGGCGTGCAGGAGCAGTGGCGGAGGGGGCACGGATACGTACATCCCTTCAGGATAGACACTGGGGGACGGAAACCAGTCCACCTTTCTCGCGATCTCGAGATCCAGCGTATCCGGCCCTGACCATCGGCTCAACGCATAGGACCAGATGCTCGCTGTCCAGTAGCGATCCCGAGGCGCGGCGACAACAAACCAGTTCTCGAGATCGAGCGAGCCGTCCGGCTGCACCGGCGCGCCGAATGAGCGAAGGACATTGCCCTCCCGGTCGAACTGGTGAAAGAGCCGATCGTTCCTTGACGATGGGACCCGGAATATCACCAGCTGATCATCCGGGAGAAGGGCGAAACCGCGGTATCGGTCGCGAGTCGGAAATACGCGAACGTAATCGCCGGTGGACGTTACCACCTGAATACGAGCGTTCCCATCATCGACCACGAACAGCGAATCGCCATTGCCGGGAACGAAACGCAGCGGAGAGCGAAACTCGCCAGGTCCGGCACCCTTCCGGCCGATTGTCCGCCTGAGCTTGCCCCTGGCATCATAGACGTTCAGTACGCCTCCGCCTGCAACGCCGCTCAGTACATACTCGCCCGATAGAAGTCTGCCGACCATGCACCCACGCCCAACGGCGTCAGGACGGACACTGGAAGTGTCACTGGAGTCGCCCAGGACCACCACTTGTTTCATCTCGATCCGACAGTCCCGGCACACCGGATCGCCGGAAACCGTCAATCGACGTCCATCTCCGCTCTCATTCGGCCCTGCGCAGGCCGTCGCATGTGCCAGTACCGCGACGAGACACCATGCGAGCCTCGTATCAGAGGATCGTGGGGCATCAGGGGTGGCGCGGGTTGTGAGCATGTGTCCTTTTCAGCAACGAGATGAGATATGTACTGCTTCAGAGAGGGCATCAATGAGCGCGTGCTCGAACCCGAGATGATCGACTGAGTCGTTCGTCAAGCAGGCCCGGGCGATGATCTCGGCCTGGATGTCGGAGGTTCAGGGCACGATGGCGCCGGTCCCCGGGAGCCCGGCCATGGAAGTCGCGAGGAGAAGCACCATCTTCGTCGCCTTGAGAGCGCTGGGCCAGTCGGCCCACTCGCTCAGCGTGTGCTGGTTGCCGCCGTACGAGCGCCCGATGGAGATCGACGGAATCCCGCGCACCACGCCGACGTTGGCGTCGGTCGATCCGGTCGCAACCGCCTCCCTCCCGGCGGGGAGCTCGATACCGACGAAGCGATAGGTATCGATCGCGGTCAGTACCAGTGGGTGCTGGCGCCGCTCCTTGAGCATCGCTTCGGTTCCTCCGGCACCGTTCCGCTGCACCACTTCCCGTCTCCACTCAACGCCCTCGGCTCTGGCCGCGTCCGCCACGATGCCGTCAATGGTGCGGTCGAGCGAATCGAGAAGGACCGGATCGGGCGAGCGGAGGTCCATGGTGAAGTACAGCTCCTGCGGGATGCCGTTGAAGATCTCGCCACCATGCACCTGGCCGACGTTGTACACGGCGCCGTTAGGCAGCGAGGGCGGAGTGAGTGCGTAGATCCTCGCGACGGCGGCCGCGAGGGCCTTCACCGGCGTCGGCTTGCCGCGCGACGTGACCGTGTGTGAACCGTCGCTCTTGAAATGGTACTTCGACCAGTAGATCCCCAGTGCGCCGTAGTTGACTGGACCGAGTCCCCCGTCCATTGCCACGAGCATGTCCGGGCGCGGGTTGTGCTCGAGCCAGTAATCCATGCCCCGAAGGCCCAGTTCTTCCTGCACCGTAGCGACGAATATCAGGTCGCCGTTGGTCTTGACCCCGGCCGCATTCAAAGCGCGGATGACGGCGAGCATGTTGGCCAACGAGGCGCTGTTGTCGAAGATGCCGGGCGCCTTGAGCGTGTCGCCCGCCTTCGTGACTTCAAGGTTGGTGCCGAGCGGGTGGACGATGTCCAGGTGCGCCGCGAACACGATGGTTGGCCCGCCTCCCACACCCACGCGGCGTCCCGTCACGTTGCCGATAGAGTCGGTGGACACCGTGAGTCCGGCGCGCTCCATTTCTCGCCGGACGAGCGCGGCGCGTTCCTGTTCGTGCCCCGACTTCCCCTGGATGCGCGCGATGCGGATCCACTCGTCAACCTGCTTCGGGAAGTTGCTGTCGATGAATGCGACCGCCGTCCTGATATCGGAGCGACTGGCGGTTTCGGGCCGGAAGCGGGAACCAGGTGCCTGCCCACTGGCTGTGGCCGCACAGAGCATGAGTGCAACTGCGGCAGCGAAAAAGTGAACCATGTGACGATGGCGTCCCGATGAAGGAAGTCGGTTCGAGTACCGTAAGGTCACTGGGGAGCGGCGTATTTCCCCAGCAAGTCGTCCAGGCGCGAGGCGAGTAGATGCTGGCGTTCCCGGAGGCTCTCTATCATGGATTGGCGAGCGCGGAGCAGGAAGAACCTTCGGGCATCGTCCCACGCCGACGCCCAGCGCTCTCGAACCTGCAAACCGGCCAGTGCAATCGTGGGTACACCCACCATTGTGAGCAACGCGGCCCAGATGCCAAAGGTTGCACCCGTTACGGCGACCATCGCCGCTAGCCAGAGCGCGTACAGTACGATCCCGATCAGCAGTTTCCACGTGGAGCGGACGTCCTGCTCCAGCCGGAACCGGTCGATGATCATTCCAGTAAGCCGATAAGGCACCCAGAAGAGCGCCGCTCCCAGGACGGCGAACGCAACCCCGAGCGGCAGGAACAGGAGAAATCGTCGCGCCGCCCAGCTCACACCCCGGCCCGCTCCCACGTCCGCGACAAGGTCCGATGGCCGGAGGCCAAGCCTCTCCAGGCGCCGGCCGTGCCGCCTGACGTCTTCGGCTAACGCGAGTCCGGCCTCGTCTCCAGTAGCTCTCACATCGGCCAGCGCTTTCGTGGTGAATTTCATTCGCGACAGCCGTTCGGCGTCGCGGGACGGAGCTGCGCGCTCCGTTTCCCAGATGCGAACCGCGCAGTCGACCAGCGGCTTGTCCTCCCACGAATTGAGGTTCACCGTCACGTCCCGCAACGCAGCCTCGATGCGTGAGGTCAACTCGCGAACCGCGTCCGCATCCTCCGGCCCACGCGACGCGAGATCGCCCCATGCCAGCGGGAAGCCGCGCACCACGAAGGCATCGGAGCGAAATGTTTCCTTCGCCCTGAAGGAGAGGCCGATCGGCACGATAGGGAACGAGCGGCCCGATAAAGCGGAGGCGCCGAGTGCGATGCGCGCGGCGCCGGTGCGGAGTGGCGCCATGGCCGGGTCGCTGTGGCTCGTTCCTTCAGGGAAGATCCCCACCACCTCGCCATGTCGCAGCACCTCGAAGACCGCGCGGAAGGCATCCTCGTTGCGAGACATCAGGCCGGGATCGTCGCTGCGCCGGTAGACGGGAATGGCGCCCGCCGCCTTCACCAGCCATCCGATCTTCCGGTCAGTGAACAGTGGCGCCTTGGCAAGGAAGCGCACGGGGCGGTTTCCCGCCGCCACGACAAGCGTGGGGTCGAGTAGCGAATTCGGGTGGTTCGCCACCAGCAGGACCGGGCCGGCAGGAATGGCCGGACCGGTGAACCTCACCCGGTAATAGATCCGGGCGGCCAGGCGCGCTAACCACGAGAAGGTCGGCAGTAACCACACGGTTGAGGCGGCGAAGAGCGAGGAGTGAAGAGGGACCGCCGGATCGTTGCCCCAGGCGGGAGGCCGTCGGCGCGCCGGTAGCCGGCGGTCAGCGCCCGCCGGCGGCGTAACGCTTCGCGAACTGTTCGATCGTGATCGGCTCTACGCCGAACCGCGTCGCTGACGCGCGCCATTCGGGAAAGCGACGGTCGGACAGTGTCGCCCAGTAGCCCAGCGACGCAAATCGGGCGGCCACTTCATTGAACGGACGCGCGACATAACGAGCAATGCCCAGGACAGGAGCCGGAACGTGCTTGCGTTTCGGCGGCACACCCATCGCCTGCTGAATCGGTTTCGAGAACTCCACAAAGGTCACTTCGCTCGGGCCGCCGATGTCGATCACCTCGTTCTGCACCCTGGCGTCGCCGAGGATCGCGAGCACGAACGACACCACGTCGTTGATGGCGATGTAGTTCACGACACGGTCACCGCGTCCGAAGATCGTCGCGACCGGTGCCGGCTCATCGAGATTCCCGAACAGCACGCCGGTCCAGATGTCCATGAACGCGCTCGGACGGATCACGACCCAGGGGACCCCGCTCTCGCGCACGATGGCTTCGACCCGGAGCTTGACCCGGAAGTAGTCGACTGGGCTGTCCGCCGCCAGATTGCGGGCGGAAATGTGCACCCACCGGCTCACCGATGCATCCTTTGCCGCCGCGCCTAACGTCCGGTACATCGGCTCATCGATGCGATTGCAGCTCCGGGCACCCTTGCCGAGGAGGTTGTTGGCCGTGGAAACGATCTGTGTGACACCCTGGCAGGCGCGATCCATGGCCGCGCGGTCCAGCATGTCGCCAGCGAACGTTTCGGCGCCCAGACTCGCCAGTGCCTCGAGCTTTTTCGAGTCACGGGACAGGGCGCGCACGGGCCATCCCTCCTGCAGCAACCGCCTGACGGTTGCGCTGCCCAGCGCGCCGTTCGCACCCGCAACAAGGATCAGGTCACGAGCCATGGCGACTCAGTGCCGTGCGTTGCCGTCCATCGCCGCCTTTCCCTTCAGCCGCGCCTTCTCCTGCTCGATGTACCACTCGGCTTCGCGCAGCAGCGCCTGGGCGTCGAACACGATGCCGTCGCGGATGGTCCACGACACGCCTCCGTATTTCCACTGCTCGTTCCGGGGAACCACGCCGTAGAACCCGTAGCCCCGCCCGTACATCACCTTGAAGTTGTCGATCGGATTCCCGTTCACGACGGCGAGATCGGCGCGGCATCCGACGCGCACGCCGCACTGCCCCGACATGCCCAGGGCCTGCGTGGCATTGGTCGTCGCGACCTTGATCACGTCGATGGGGTGAATCCCGGCCTCCTGGAGAAGTTCCAGCTCGCGGATCAGCGCGACGCCGCCGATCTCGCCCTCATCGCTCCCCGCCGTGAGCAGCCCGCCTCGTTCGTGGTACGTCTTCACCCACTTCATCCAGATGCCGAAATTCTTCTTCCAGTTGATTTCGTCCGACGTCTTCCACTCGCGCTTGAACGAGCCGTGCACGCTGGTGTCCGGACCAGCCGCGATCTGGCTCGGGTGCATCAGCGTTTCCTTCACCGGCAGCCCGGCGCGCCGCCACCAGTC
>DATCIJ010000087.1:0-9089 GCA_036507855.1 Gemmatimonadaceae bacterium
AACCGCGAGCCGATACACACTTTCTTTGCGACTCGAACAGTGGTCGTAGGGGGAGAATTCCGGTTCCGCTGAGGGGGTTGGACGCGCCCCTCGGCGTCGTTGAGCTTCACACGCTGGCGAACGTGAGCGGAGATTCTCGTCAGCTCACGTTGACAACGACCTTGGCACGCGCGTGACCGCCAGCCACATAACGCATCGCATCAGGGACCTCACTCAACGAGTACTCTCGATCGATGACCGGCGACACCTTTTCGGATTCGATGAGCTCCGTCAGGACGACCAGATCTTCATAGCACACCTTCGCCATGAACGACACGATCCTCTGGCTCGCGAAGCGGGAGAGGGCGAGCAAGGCGAGGAGACGGGTCAGCACTGCGATCGAGTCACCCTTGGCCGCGCCAGCGCCGACGAACGTGCCGTTCGGCGCGAGGACACGCCGGCAGTCGCCGAGCGACCGGTTCGCCGCGATGTCGAAGAACACGTCGTAGCGCCGCCCTCTCTGCGTGAAGTCCTCCTGCGTGTAATCGATCACCTCGTCCGGACCGATGGAGCGAATGAGGTCCACGTTCCGAGTGCAGGTTACTGCGGTGACGTATGCGCCGAGGGCCTTGGCAATCTGCACCGCGAAGGTACCTACGCCGCCCCCAGCGCCGCAGATCAGAACGTGTTGCCCGCGCAGAACGTGCCCGTGATCCCGAAGACCCAGAAGTGCGGTGCTGCCCGCCACCGGAACGGCCGCGGCCTGGCCGAAGGTCAACCGGCGAGGTTTTGGCGCCAAGCGGTCTTCCCGTGCGCTCGCAAACTCCGCGAACGTGCCGGGCGCACAGCCGAATACCTCATCGCCCGGCTTGAACCGTGTCACGTTTCCGCCGACGGCCTCGACATGTCCGGAGAGGTCGAAACCACGGACGGGAGCCTTCGGGCTGCGCAGGCCCAGAATGAGTCGAGCGGGAAGCGGCAGACGCAGGAGGTGGCAGTCTGCGGCATTGACGGACGCCGCGCGTACCCTAACGAGTACACTGTCATCCGCGACGATGGGCGTGGCGATCTCCCGAAGGTGCAGAACGTCGGGTGACCCGTAGCCCTCCTGGACGATCGCCTTCATGCTCCCCCGCGGTGCGAGACATTGCGGCGCAGCGTACCGCGCCAGCGGCGCGCTGAATCGCCCTTCTATGGGAGAGCCATACGAGAGGACAGGCCGGAAGTTGCAGGGCGCCGGAAACCGGGCGCGGGGCAGCACCGTATGGGGACCCCATAGGACGGAGCACGGGCCGGAGTACCGGTGGCAAACTCATGTCCCGAGGCACCCCATCTCGAATCGTTCGCGACTGGAGTAATGCATGAAATCCGCAAAAAGCGCCGGCCGAATCATCGGGCTCGCGTTGCTGGTCCAGGTGGTCCTGGCACCTCCGGTGTACTTCCGGTGGTTGCGGCCAGTGACAGCACCGGGCTTCCTCGAGAATGCCGCAGGAAGCGCGATGCAGATCAGGATCGCCTTGCTGCTCACGTTCGTGCTGAGCGCGATGACATTCATTGCCGCCATCGCAGCCCTGCCAGTGTTTCGCCGGTATAGCGAGAGAATGGCCTTCGCGTTCCTGGCGTTGAGTGCCGTCGGTCTTTCCACGCTCGCCATGGAGAGCGTGGCGACTCGCAACCTCCTGTCTCTGAGCCTGGAGGTCGTAAAGACGGGCGTGGCGACGGAACAGTTGCAGATACTGGGCAGTCTGGCCCGCACGACACGGGCCGGCGTGCATTTCACGAACCTGGTGGTCGCACACGGCACGGTGTGCTTCCTGTACATCGTCCTGTTCCGCTTTTCCCTGGTGCCACGGGCGCTCGCGGGATCTGGAATGGCGGCGGCTCTCCTTTCGACTACCGCCGTGACCTTACCTCTCCTCGGGTACCGCTTCGATTTCCTGCTGATCGTGCCGGTGGCCCTCTGCGACCTTGCGCTCATCCTGTGGCTGATGGCCAGGGGGCTCGAAGAGCGCAAGCGCTTTCCTCATGCCGCGGCAACTTCCATTGCGTGAAACCTTCCCAGGCAATACCCTCGTATGGGAATCCAATAGGACTCAAACATGGCTGGCAAGCTGGACGTGAAACAGGGCACGCTCGCGCTCATGATCCTGAAGACCATTGAGGTTCTGGGGCCGCTCCACGGCTACGGCATCGCGCGCCGTATCGAGGAGACGGCCAAGAATCGTCTCACGCTCAACTACGGCACGCTGTACCCCGCGCTGTTGAAGCTCGAACAGGAGGGATTCATCAAGGCGGAGTGGCGCCAGTCCGAGAACAACCGGCGGGCCAAGTACTACGCCCTCACTGCCGCGGGACGCAAGCAAGTGGCGCGCGAAGCCCGCGAATGGCACCAGACCGCCGACCTGATCGCTGCCTTTCTCGCGCCGCGCCGGGAGTCAGAATGAAATACGTCCGCATAGCGCTTGCGCGCATTATCGGGTTCTTCACCGGGCACCGGGAGGATCCCGACCTGCGGGACGAACTGCAGGCCCATCTCGAAATGGAGACGGCCGAGTTCATCCGGCGCGGCATGCCTCCAGACGAGGCGCGCCGGCAGGCGCTTCTGGCGTCGGGAGGTCTCACGCAGGCGGTCGAGGCGGTTCGCGATCAGCGTGGACTTCCATGGATGGAAAGTGTCGTCTCCGACATCCGGTATGCACTGCGTGCGCTACGACACAGCCCGGCCTTCACTGCCGTCGTTGTGATCACCCTGGCGCTCGGCATCGGGGCCAACACCGCGATCTTCAGCGTCGTCCGGGCCGTAGTGCTCAAGCCGCTGCCACATCGGGAGGGTGATCGCCTCGTTTACCTGAAGCACTCCATCGATGGTCCGGGGGGAGAGAACGTCCTGTTTTCCGTTCCCGAGGTTCAGGATTTTCGCGATGGCGCCGGGTCGTTGGGCGGTATCGCCGAGTACTCCCCGTTCACGTTCACTCTTCGTGGTGAGAACGACGCTGTGCGCGTCCGCGCGGGACTCGTCACTGGCAACTTTTTCGAAGTGATGGGACTCTCGCCGATTCTGGGCCGCGTCACGCAGCCGACCGACGACGGCATCGGCGTTCCACCGGTCATGGTTCTCACGCACGACTACTGGCTGAAGCGCTTCAACGGCGATTCGGCCATGGTCGGCCGGCAGGTGAGACTGGAGGGCAAGTCGGTGACGGTTATCGGCGTGATGGAGCCGGCACCTTACTTCCCCGACCGGGTGGATGTCTTTCTGAACATGGTGATCAGCGAGCACCACACGAGCGCCATGATGGTGCAGGGCCGCACCCATCGAATGACCGAAATGATCGCGCGCCTCGTCCCCGGTGCCACGCTGGAGCAGGCACGAGCCGAGGTTGGCGCGGTCCACGCGCGCATAACGAACGAGTTCAAGGATGCGTACGATCCCGGTTCGCATTATCGCGTTACGGTCATTCCGTTCAGGCAGGCGCTGGGGTCGCGCGCGCAATTGACGTTGTGGCTGCTCATGGGCGCCGCTGCCTTCGTCATGATCATTGCGGCCGCCAATGTCGCCAACCTGACGCTCATGCGCGGCGTGCGCCGGGAGCCTGAGCTCGTGGCGCGCGCGGCACTCGGCGCCGGCACGGCGCGGCTGCGGCGGCTGCTGCTGGCCGAGAATCTCCTGTTGACGCTCATGGGCGGTCTCGTCGGCGTGATGATCGCGATCGGCGGCGTCGGCCTGCTCGTGTCGTTGGTCGACCGGTATTCGGCCCGGGCGAATGAGATCCGGCTCGACGGCGTGGCTCTTGGCTTCACGCTCATGATTTCGGTGACGCTCGCGCTGCTGCTCTCGTTCCTGGCGTCGTTGCCGAAGGAAGGGGCATTCGCCGCCTTGATCTCCGGAGGTGGACACCGGGTGAGCGGAGGTCTGAAGCGGCAACGTCTGCAGCGCGGACTCGTCGTTGCGCAGGTCGCGGTGTCGGTTGTCCTCCTCGCCGGCGCGGGATTGCTCACCCGCACCATGATTCAGCTTTCCCGGGTGAACACCGGCCTCAGGACCGAGGAAGTGCTGACGATGGAGGTGCCACTCCTCGAGCTGGCCGCTGCATTCGTCCCCGGGGCCGATGCCACGGCCAAGGAACGCTACAATCGGATGCTGCGCGAGGTGCGAGCCCTTCCCGGTGTCCTCGACGTTGGCCTGGGGTCTCCTTCACCGCTCCGCCGGTCGAGCGTCCAGTTCGACGTCAAGGCAGAGGGCAAGACGCTCGCGGTGGGTGAAGCGATGCCGCGGGCCGAGTTGCGAACCGCCAACCCCGAGTACTTCAGCGCGGCCGGGATTCCGCTGCTCCGCGGGCGCCCGTTTGCGTCGACCGATCAGGCCGGGGCCGGCATGGTCGTCATCATCAATCAAACGCTCGCCGACCGATACTTCCCTGGCGAGGACCCGGTCGGGAGGCGGATCGCCTGGACGGGTGACGTGCTGAGATTCACTCCCATCAGCGGCGACTGGCGCACCGTTGTCGGTGTCGTGGGCAACACGCAGGACGGGGGGCTGGACACGGAGCCACGACCCGTGGTGTTCATGCCTTTCACGCAAATGCTTGCGATGGGCGGTGGGCTGGTGATCCGCGCCGACAGCCACGTGGCGCGCCTGACGCCTGCGGTGACACGCGTGGTGCGACGAATCGCGCCGACGGCGCTCATCGAGAACGTGATGACCGTGGCGCAGATCAAGGATCAGAGTGTTTCCCCGCGGCGCCTGAACGCCGTGCTGGTCTCCGCGTTCGGCATCCTGGCGTTGATCATCGCCGCGGTCGGGATTGCCGGTGTGCTGGCGTTTTCGGTGAGCGCGCGCACGAACGAGATCGGGATCCGCATGAGCCTCGGGGCCGACGGTGGCATGGTGCAGCGCATGATCCTGAGGGAAGGTGGGGTGTTGCTGGCATTCGGCCTCGTGCTGGGCGTTGCCGGTGCGTTATTCGCCGCCCGGGTGATTCGTGGGCTTCTCTTTGGCGTGACGCCTCACGACCCGCTCACGCTGCTTGGAGTCGCGGTCATGATGTCGGCAATCGGGTTATGCGCGTGCTGGATTCCGGCGCTTCGGGCAGCGCAGATCGACCCGGCGATCACCATGCGTTCGCAATAGAACCACGACCACTCGCAGCCGGGACCAGGACGACGGGGCACGGCTGCTGCCGTGCGCCTCACCTCGCGCCGCCGTAAGTTGGTGAGGCTGCCACCAAGGAACGCGGATGGAGGATTCGCTCGGACGCCTGGACGCTGCGCTGACCGGCCGGTACCGCATCGAGCGCGAACTCGGTGTCGGCGGGATGGCCACCGTGTTCATCGCCGCGGACCTGAAGCACCACCGAAAGGTCGCCGTGAAGGTCGTGCGCCCCGAGCTGGCCGCCAGCCTGGGCGCCGAGCGCTTCCTGCGAGAGATAGACATCGCGGCCAAGCTCCAGCACCCGCACATCCTCCCCCTCTACGATTCCGGAGGCGCTGGCGAGCTCCTCTTCTATGTCATGCCCCTCGTCGAAGGGCAGTCGTTGCGTGACCGGCTGGCGAAGGGCGGGGCACTGCCGATAGACGAGGCGGTGCGGATCATCAGGGAAGTGGCGGACGCCCTCGCGTACTCGCACAAACACGGCGTCGTCCACCGCGACATCAAGCCCGAAAATATTCTCCTTTCCAGCGGACACGCGCTGGTGACGGACTTCGGCGTCGCCAAGGCAGTGAGCGAATCTGCGAGCACGGCGGACCTGACCGGCACGGGAGTCAGCCTCGGTACCCCGGCCTACATGGCGCCCGAGCAGGTGACGGCTGACCCCGGACTCGACCACCGGGTCGACATCTACGCGTTAGGCGTGATGGCCTACGAACTCCTCGCCGGCCGCGCGCCGTTTCTGGGCAATCCGCAGCAGATCATTGCCGGCCACCTGACGCGTCCGCCGGATTCGCTCGCCGTCCACCGCCACACGGTCCCGCCCGCGCTGGCAAACATCGTCATGCGCTGCCTCGAGAAGAACCCGGCCGACCGCCCGCAGAGCGCGGACGAGGTGCTGCGCGCGCTGGAAGCGATGACCACGACCGGCCAGGTGACGGCGGCCACCGCACCCGCACTGCCCCCCGCGGCCGCACGCGCGGGCCGACGCTGGAGCCCGGTGATTGCGGGAGCGGTCGCGGTAGCGCTGCTGGCCGTCGCTGGCGTCGCCTGGTTCGCGCGAGTGGGGCGCGCGGGCACGCTCATCGGCGACGACGTGCTGGCCGAGAACGACCTCGTGCTGGTTTCCGAGTTCCAGAACCACACGGCGGATTCGTCGCTCGCTGCCACCGTCACCGACGCGATTCGTGTCGAACTCCAACAGTCGCGCGCCGTGCGGGTCATGAGCCAGGCGGCGATGTGGGCCGGTCTCGCGCGCATGGGGCTCGACCACGGGACCCTGCTGCCCGAACCGAAGGTGCAGGAGTTGGCCGAGCGCGAGGGAGTCAAGGCGTACGTCGTTGGCGAAATCTCCCCGCTCGGGAACGGCTACCAGATCACCGCACGCGTCGCCGCCACCGCCGGCGTAAGCGATGCCCTCACGGCGCGTTCGACCGCGACCGACGAAACGCAGCTGATCGGCGCCGTCGAAAAAGTGGGACGCGAGCTTCGTCGCGGGATCGGCGAGTCATTGCGCTCGGTCATGACCGCGCCGGCCCTCGCGAAAGTGACGACGGCCTCATTGCCGGCGCTGCGCGCTTACACCGCCGCTCAGCGCGCGCATAACGAGGGTCTGTTCCCTCGAGCCGTCGCCCTCGCCAGGGAGGCGATTGCCCTCGATTCCACGTTCGCCGGAGCGTGGAGCGCGATGTACGCCGCGTACTCGAACATGAACGCCGTAGGCAACGCAGCCGAAGCGGCCCGCCACGCCTACGAACTGAAAGATCGCCTCCCCGAGCTCGAACGACTGCGGATCGAGGCCCGGTATCACGCGATCCGTGGCGACGCGACGGCGGAAGAAGCGGCTTGGGCGCGGTTGGCAGAACTCGGCCGCGAAGAAGCAAACTACGCGAACATGCTGCTCGGGATGCGGCGCCTGCCCGAGGCGGAGGCGATGTCCCGGCGTGCCGTGGCGTCGGACCCGAAGAGCTCCATTGCCTACTGGAACCTGGCCGAGGCGCAGGTCGGGCAGCATCGATTTGCCGCTGCCGATTCCACGCTCGCACTGCTCACTGCCAACCTGCCCGACAACCGGTATCGCTATTTCATCAGGGTGAGCAATCTGTGGGGGCGGCGCGATTACGATGCGTTGCAGTCGTATCTGCACTCCCCGGATGCCGCGCAGTACCCGACTCACGAGGGTCACCAGTGTGTGCTGGACCTGCAGCGGGGACGGATCCGCGCCTGGCAGGGGTGTCAGGCGCGTGACGTGTTCGTCGTCCAGAACCCGCAGCTGTTCATGGCCGAGTTCCGGATGACGGGAGACACTGCCCGTGCGCGCCTGGGGTATGCGTCGTTCCTCGCGAATCCGCCTGGCAAGCGCAATCCCGATCGCTACGCCGGGACTATCGCATTGCTCGCCGACATGGGTCGTGCTCGTGAGGCAAGGAACCTGTTCGACGAGTGGCGTGCGCGCTTTGGTCCTACGGACCCTGGATACCGGGCCGACTCCGCCCAGGCGGTGGGCGCGATCCTGGCAGCCGAGGGACATTGGGAGCGCGCCGTGTCCGCATTCCTGGCCTGGAACACGTCACCGGCCGCCTCCGCGATGCACCTGTACAATCGTGGCCTGCCGGAAGCGGCCGCTATCCTGGCGCGACGCGGGCAGCCAGATTCGGCGATCGTGCTGTTCGAGCGCGCGCTGTCGACGTCGTCAGCCTTCGGTGGCTTCACCTATGAGACCGGGTGGTACGCGCAGGGCCTCCTGATCCTCGGCGAACTGTACGAGGCGCGCGGCGACCGGGCGAAGGCCGCCGAGTACTACGAGCGGTACGTGAAGGTCTTCAAGGATCCGGATCCGCCCATCGCGGCGCAGTTGGCCGCGGTGCGCGAGAAGCTGGCGCGGGTGACGGGAGAGCCTGGAGGGCCGAATAAGCGTTAGGCGCTGAGTTGTCGTCGCTGAACGCAGGTAAACGGTACATCGCTCGACCACGGATGCCCGCACCGAACGGTTGATCGAGACCGAGAATCGAACCGTGAGCGTCATCGAAAACGCGAGCGGCAGGCTGGCGGCCATGCGGGCGCATCGAGAGGAATTGGAAAGCGTCCTCGGTGTACGTGCGTTGACGAGCCAACAGGAGTATCTCGAGATGGTTGTCGAGTTGTCGCGCCGGAAAGCCCTGTCGCGCATCATGTATCTGGCCGAACTCAGTCTACGTTTCCCCGGATGACGACAGAGGGCAGACAGGTCGAACGGCACTACGGCCAACGCATCGGTTGGCTGCGGGCCGCCGTGCTGGGTGCGAACGACGGCATCGTATCCACGGCGAGCCTGGTGGTAGGGGTGGCCGCGGCGAATGTCACGCGGGGAAACGTGCTGATTGCCGGGATGGCTGGTCTGGTCGCCGGCGCGATGTCGATGGCGGCCGGCGAATATGTGTCGGTGAGTTCGCAGGCGGATACGGAGTCGGCCGACCTGACGCGAGAGCGTCGTGAACTCGAGAGCGACGAACCTTTCGAGCGCCAGGAGTTGGCGAACATCTACGTGAGGAGGGGACTTGAACCCTCGCTTGCGGAGCAGGTCGCGGCTCAGCTGATGGCACACGACGCACTGGGATCCCACGCTCGCGACGAGTTGGGCCTCTCCGAAATACACACGGCGCGTCCCATCCAGGCGGCATTGGCGTCAGCACTGACATTCGCCGTGGGTGCGGCCCTGCCGCTGGTCCTCACCTGGCTCACTCCCACCGCATTCATGGTGGCCGCCGTGTCGGGAGGCTCGCTTCTGTTGCTGGCGCTCCTGGGAGCGCTGGCTGCACGAACCGGAGGCGCGAACGTGGTCATCGGCGCCGCGCGAGTGGCGTTCTGGGGAGCGCTGGCGATGGCAGCTACCGCCGGCGTCGGGGCACTCTTCGGCGCTACTCCGGCATGACGCCGGTTTCGGTCTGACTGGCGATGCCACGCTCGACGACAGGCCGGATCA
>DATCIJ010000088.1:0-50538 GCA_036507855.1 Gemmatimonadaceae bacterium
AAGCCAAGCCACCGGGGAACAGTGACGCTGGTACGCGAAATGGTACGACGGGCCGAGGAGGTCGACCGAGTGCTTGGAATCGACGAGATCATGCGGACGCTGCCGCACCGCTATCCTTTCCTCCTGGTGGATCGGATCCTCGAGTACGAAGCGGGGAAGCGCGTGGTGGGACTGAAGAACGTCACCATCAACGAACCCTTCTTTCAGGGACACTTCCCGGGTCACGCCATCATGCCGGGCGTGCTGATCATAGAGGCGATGGCTCAGGTGGGAGGTATGCTGCTGATGGCGACGTCGCACCAGGGCGACAAGGTCGTGTACTTCACTTCGCTGGACAACGTGAAATGGCGGAAGCCGGTCCGGCCCGGAGACCAGCTGATCTTCGAGCTGGATGTGGTTCAGATCCGGGGCGTGATGTGCAAGATGCGCGGCGTGGCGAAAGTCGACGGAAACGTGGTTGCCGAGGCGGACATGGCGGCCATGTTGCGTGATCGATGACCACGATTCATCCAACCGCGATCATCTCGGACACGGCGCAGCTCGGGAGCAACGTTCAGGTCGGACCGGGTGCGATTGTCGGAGAGGCCTGCGAGGTTGGAGACGACTGCATACTCGAAGCCCGCTCGGTCCTCGAGCGCAACGTGAGACTCGCGTCAGGCGTGCGGGTGGGCATTGGCTCCGTTCTTGGCGGCGATCCGCAGGACCTCAAGTTCAAGGGGGAGGAGACCTGGGTCGAGATCGGCGAACGGACGCGGATCCGCGAGTACACCACGATCAATCGCGGAACCTCGCAATCGTTCCGCACCACCGTGGGAAAAGACTGCTTCCTCATGTCGTACGTGCACCTCGCGCACGACTGTCATCTCGGCGACGGAGTCATCATCTCGAACGGGACGCAACTGGCGGGACACGTGACGATCGAAGATCGCGCGATTCTCTCCGGCCTTGTGGCCGTTCATCAGTTCGTGAAGATAGGGAAGCATTCGTTTGTCGGTGGCTGCTCGCGGGTCGCGAAGGACGTGCCTCCCTTCCTGAAGGCCGTGGGCAATCCGGTCAAGCTGTACGGGCTGAACAGCGTGGGCCTGCAGCGCTCGGGATTCGATGAGAGTGTCATCCGCGAGTTGAAGCGCGCCTACCGGCTGTTTTTCCGGTCGGAGCTGAATGTCTCCCAGGCCCGGGCGAAAGCGGCCACTGAACTGACGCTCTCTCCCGAGGTGGACCATTTCCTCCGATTCCTCGGCGACAGCGACCGGGGGATCATCATCTGAGCGCGGCGCCAACGCGGATTGGCGTGGTTGGCGCCGGCGTGCTCGGCTTCCATCACGTCCGCATCCTGCGAGACCTGGAAGGAGCGCGCTTCGTTGGATTTCACGAGGCCCGCCCGGACCGCGCTGAGCAGGTGAGTCGGGAGCTGGGCGTTCGGTCGTTTCCGGACGTGCCGTCGCTGGTGGAGGAGTGCGACGCGCTGACCATTGTCGTGCCGACGCCCTCGCATCATGCTGTTGCCCGCGTGGCGCTGGAGCGCGGCCGCCATCTCCTGATCGAGAAACCGCTCACGGCGACGCTGGCTGAAGCGGACGAACTCCTGGCGATAGCACAACGGACCGGCGCGCTGGTGCAGACGGGCCACGTCGAGCGGTTCAACCGCGCCATCCGCGGCGCGCAGGCGTACGTGGACCGGCCGCGCTTCATCGAGAGCGACCGCCTTGCCCCGTTCAGTCCGCGTGGCGCGGACGTCGCGGTGGTGCTCGACCTGATGATTCACGACATCGACCTGATCCTGACGCTCGTCGGTGAGCGTGTCGAGCAGGTTCAGGCCGTAGGCGTCCCGATCCTCACGCCGTTCGTCGACATTGCCAACGCCCGGCTCGTCTTCTCGTCAGGCGCCGTGGCGAACATCACGGCCAGTCGCGTGTCGCGGGAGCGCATGCGCAAGCTCCGCATCTTTCAGCCGAGCGGGTATATCTCGCTCGACCTGGCGAGCGGGGACGGCGAGTTCTACCGCCTCCGGAAGGAGCTCGACCTGGGCGAGCTGGCGCGCGCGCCCCAGGCGTTGGAGGCGTTCGTGGAGCGCATCGCCATCAGCGCGCCGGAAGGTGAGCCGCTCCGCCTCGAGTTCGAGAGTTTCCTCGCGGCGGTGCAGGGGCGAGCGGCGGTGACCGTGAGTGGTCGTGCCGGACGGGATGCGCTCGATGTGGCGTTGCGCATCCAGTCGGAGATCGAGCGCACGCTGAAGGCGCTCGGGCCGGCCGGTGGAACGCCCCGTGCGTGAGGTGATGATCGTCGCCGGAGAGGCGTCCGGTGACTTGCACGCGGCCGGCCTCGCGGCGGCGTTGAGGGACCGACAGCCCGAGTGGCGCCTGACGGGAATGGGTGGCGCGCGAATGGCGGCGGCGGGCGTCAAGATGCTCGAGCGAACCGACGCCACGGCCGTGATGGGGTTCGTGGAGGTGGTGCGGACCATTCCGCACCATCTCTCCCTGTTGAAGACGTTCCGTCGCCGGCTCGAGTCGGGGGCGGTGAGTTGCCTGGTGACGATCGATTACCCGGGCTTCAACCTGCGACTGGCGGCAATGGCACGCGCGGCAGGCGTGCCGGTGCTCTACTACATCGTGCCGCAGGTGTGGGCGTGGGGCGCTGACCGGTTGCCGAAGATGGCCTCCGTGATCACGAAGGCGGCGGTGATACTGCCGTTCGAGGAGGAACTCCTTCGCGCTCACGGCATCGATGCCCGGTTCGTGGGTCACCCGCTCCTGGATCGTGTCGCCGGCATGCCCAGCCGTGATGCCGCGCGCTCGGCGTTAGGCGTGCCTGACGAGGCGCCGGTCCTGGCGCTCTTTCCGGGCAGCCGCCAGCAGGAGATTGACCGGCACCTCGACGACTTTGTGCGAACCGCCGCCCTGCTCGAACGCGGACATCCGGGTCTCCACGTGCTGGTCGCGACGGCCCCCGGCGTGGTCGTTCCCTCCGACCGGTGTCCGTACCGGCAGGTGACGGAATCCTCCCTCGCGGTGCTGCGCGCCGCGGACGCCGCGGTGTGCAAGAGCGGCACTACCACGCTCGAGGCGGCCGTGGCCGGATGTCCCTTGGTGGTTGCGTACCGAACCAGCCGCTGGACCCATGCGATCGCCCGCCGCGTCGTGCGCATCCCGCGCATCGGGCTGGTCAACGTCGTGGCCGGCCGCGAGGTGGCGCGCGAGTTCGTGCAATCCGCCGTGGTGCCCGAGGCGATGGCTGAGGCGGTGTCGCCGCTCCTGGCAAGCGACAGTCCGGAGCGGGCGCGGATGGAACGCGATCTCGCGGACGTGCGCGACCGGCTTGGCGCGCCCGGAGCCGCGGGGAGAGTCGCCGAGATGGCGGAGTCGCTCGCCGGATGACTGAACGCCTGCCTGACGATACCGCTTCAGGACGAGGACGCCGGTTCCGCGTTGCCGTCGTCAGCGCCCTCGGCGGCCTTATCATCAGGCTCCTCGGCCTGACGTGGCGCGTGCGACGCGTGGGCGGCGAGACGTTCGATGCCATGCTGCATCGCGGGGAACCATTCATCGTCGTCTTCTGGCACGGGGAGATCGTGCCGGTCACCTGGGTGCATCGTCACCGGGGAATCGCTCCGCTGATCAGCCGGCACGCCGATGGGGAAGTGATCTCGCGGATTGTGGAGGGGCTCGGTTATCGCACCGTTCGCGGGTCGACCACACGCGGCGGCGTCCGCGCGCTGCTGGAAACGGCGCAGCGTGTGAAGGAGGGTTTTACCGTCGGCTTCACGCCGGATGGGCCTCGGGGACCGCGCCACGTGTTCGCGCCCGGGGCCCTGATCGTCGCGCAGCGGACGGGCCGGCCAATCGTTGCGCTGGGGGCGACCGCCTCACGCGCGTGGCGACTGCGATCGTGGGACCGACACCTGGTGCCGAAGCCATTCGCGACGGTGACCATTCGATACTCCGAGCCGCAGTACGTGCGCACCGCCCAGGCGCGGGACGCGGTGCAGGAGCAGGCGCGGTTCGAGGAAATCCTCGGGTCGCTCGCGGATCGCTCGTGAAGCAGATCGCCGAAGCCACCTGGAACAGCCAGACCGGTTGGGCGGCGTTGGCGCGCGCGGTTCTTGCGCCGGCGTCGATGGCCTATCACGCGGTCACCTCGGCACGCAACGCGTTGTACGACCGAGGCACGTTGTCCGTCGCGCGGACGGCCATACCCGTGGTCAGCATTGGCAACCTCGCGGTCGGCGGCACGGGGAAGACGCCGGTGGCCGCGTGGATGGCGTCACAGCTGCGCTCACGCGGCGCCCGGCCAGCCATCGTCATGCGGGGATACGGCGATGATGAACCCCTGGTGCACCGACTGCTGAACCCCGAATTGCCGGTGATCGTGAACGCCGATCGAGTCGCCGCGGTGCGTGAGGCGGCGGCGTCCGGCTGCGACGTGGCGATCCTGGACGATGCGTTTCAACATCGCCGCATCGCGCGCATGGAGGATGTCGTGCTGGTGAGCGCGGATCGCTGGCGCGAGCCGGTGCGGCTCCTGCCCTCGGGACCATGGCGGGAACCACCGGCGTCGCTGTCGCGCGCGACGATGGTGATGGTCACTCGTAAGGCAGCGGACCGCGCCGATGCGCACGCGCTCATGCGACGCCTTGCTCCGCTGACGGGCACCGGTGCGGGCGCGGTCGCCCTGCTGGAGCTGGATGCCCTGCACGACGCAGTTACCGGAGCGGTGCGCCCGTTGTCTGATATTCGAGGGACGGCAGTTCTCGTTGCCGCCGGCATTGGCGATCCCGATTCCCTGGCGGCACAACTGCAGCTCGCTGGCGCCCGCGTCGAGATGCGGGGGTTTCCCGACCATCATGTCTATGATTCGTCTGACATCGCACGGCTGGCACGGGAAGCAAGTGGCGTTGATCACATGCTCTGCACTCTGAAGGACGGAGTCAAGCTTGGCCCACGCTGGCCTCGCGAAGCACCAACGCTTTGGTATGTTTCACTGCGCTGCAGGATCGAGGTCGGTGGGGCGGAGGTTTCCGCGCTCCTCGACCGGGTGAGCGCGGCGCGTCAATCGCAAATCAAATAGACGCCAGGAGACTGGCGCCTCCACGACTCATTGAGCCCATGACGACCGACCTTCGGCTTCCAACACACGCCATCGTTCAACCGGACAAGGATCGATTTCTCCACGAGGAGAACCCGTTCGAGGCAATGATGTCACGCTTCGACCGGGCCGCCGACCTGCTGGACCTCGAGCCCGGGCTGTACAAGGTGCTCCGCAAACCCGAGAAGCAGATCATCGTGGCCTGTCCAACGATGATGGACAACGGCGAGATCGAGGTGTTCACCGGCATCCGTGTGCTGTACAACACCTCGCGCGGACCGGCCAAGGGCGGGATCAGGTTCGACCTGAATGTCACGCTCGATGAAGTCACGGCGCTGGCGGCGTGGATGACGTGGAAGTGCGCCGTGGTGAATGTTCCGTTCGGCGGCTCCAAGGGCGGCGTCGTCTGCGATCCACTGCGCATGAGTGCGGGCGAGCTCGAGCGCCTGACGCGACGCTATACGGCCGGCATCATCAGCACGCTTGGTCCGGACTCGGACGTCCCCGCGCCTGACGTGAACACCAACGAACGCGTCATGGCGTGGATCATGGACACCTACTCGATGCACAAGCAGCATACGGTGACGGCCGTCGTCACGGGCAAGCCGGTTGAAATGGGCGGGTCGCTGGGCCGCCGCGAAGCGACGGGCCGCGGTTGCATGTTCGTGACGAAGGAGGCGCTGGCGCACCTGGGGATGACGCTGCGCGGCACGACCGTGGCGGTGCAGGGCTTCGGCAACGTCGGCTCCATTACGGCGCAGTTGCTCGCCCGCGAGGGCTGCAAGATCGTCGCCGTCAGCGACCGTACGGGCGGCATCTACAACGCGGCGGGACTCGACGTCGACGACTTGATCAACTGGGTCAAGCACCACAAGACCCTCGAGGGCTACGCCAAGGGCGAGTCCATCACCAATGAAGAACTCCTCCTGCTCGACGTTGATGTGCTGGTGCCGGCGGCCCTGGAGAACGTCATCACCACGAAGAACGCCGCGAAGGTCCGCGCCAAGATCATCTGCGAAGGCGCCAACGGGCCGACCTCCGCCGGCGCCGACGCGATCCTCGAGGAGAAGGGCGTCTTCGTCATCCCGGACATCCTCGCCAACGCCGGCGGCGTCACGGTCTCCTACTTCGAGTGGGTGCAGGACCGGGGCGGCTATTTCTGGAGCGAGGACACGGTGAACGACCGGCTTCGCGACATCATGGTGCACGGGTTCCGTGACGTGCTGGAGCTCTCGAAACAGCACAAGGTCAACATGCGCACCGCGTCGTACATGCTCTCCATCAGCCGCGTAGCCACCGTCCACCGCCTGCGTGGCATCTACGCCTGACGAGTCACGTACCGGTCTCTCCGGGTCATGAAGTTCCGCATCGCAGCGGTCGGGAGACCGGCCGCCGGACCGCTGCGTGACGCCATCGCGGATTACGAGGCGCGGGCATCCCGGTACTGGCCGATCGAACTGATCGAAGTCCGCGCCGAGCCGGCGCGGTCACGGTCACCGGCGGAAGTGCGTCGAATCGAGGGAGCGCGGTTGCTCGAGCACGCGACCGGCACGGTGGTGGCGCTCGATGAACGCGGCCGATCGATGTCCACCGAGACATTCGCGAAATGGGTCACCGAGCGGCGCGATCGTGCCGAGGACACGACGTTCATTGTTGGCGGCGCGTTCGGTCTCGACGCCAGCGTGCGCGACAAGGCGTCGCTCGTGCTTTCCCTTTCGCCGTGGACGCTCCCGCACGAGGTCGCGCGGCTGCTGCTCGCCGAGCAGTTGTACCGGGCCGGCACGATTCAGCGGGGCGAACCTTATCACAAGGGAGCATGAGCCATGGCTCGGGCTCCGGGACGTGTCCCTCCCGCAGGGTGGCGCGGGCGGCGAGATTAGGTGCTGACGCGCCAGTCGTCGCGGCGGCCCCCACTCAGATGAATCACTCCCGTCTGCCATCGGATTCCCTGCGTCCTTTCGCCCGATGTTGCCAGCCGTGGGTGCGAGGGGAGGCTGTGCGGTGAGCGGCGTCCGGATCGAGCCTGCGGCCCTCGGAGGAGCCCCGCTTTCCCGGCTCGCGCAGGCGGGGCTGGCGCCGAAGGAATGGTATTCGCAGCGCCCTCAGACACCCGACGACTGGCGACGTCGTGCCGACCGGGTGCGCGGGTCAGTGCCTTCCGGGTGGCGCGACGCCCTTGCCGCGGCATTCGGCGACTCGTCAGGCGCGGCAGCGGATCGTCTCGGGCGCGTGGCGGAGGGCAAGGGTGTCGTCGTGACGACGGGGCAGCAGCCAGGGTTGTTCGGCGGCCCGGTGTACACGTGGAGCAAGGCGGTATCGGCACTGGCACTGGCTGACGCGATCGAAAAGCACACCGGAGTACCCGCCGCCCCGGTCTTCTGGGCGGGCACGGACGACAGTGACTTCGCGGAAGCGTCGTATACGATGCTGTCCCGGACTGGAGGCGCCGATCGCGTCGCCATCGAGTCGACGCGACCCGAGGGAACACGAATGGCGGACGTTCCACTGCCGGACATGAGTGGAGCGCTGGATCGCCTGGCTGCTGCCTGCGGATCCGTCGCTGACGGACGGGCGCTGCAGTACGCGCGCGAGGCATACGCCCCGCCGGCGACGGTGGGCAGCGCGTACGTGACGTTGCTCCGTGCCCTTCTGGAGCCCATGGGCATCGCCGTACTCGATTCGGCACATGCTGCCGTGACGCGGACCGCGCATCCCCTGCTGCTGCGGGCCCTGCACGAACGGGAGCGCATCGCCCAAGCCCTGTCGGTGCGCTCGGCGGCCATTGCGGCCGCAGGCCATGTCCCGCAGGTCACGGACCTGGACACCCTGACCCTGGTGTTCGAGCGGCGGGGACTGCGGCGCGAGCGCATTGCCAGAGCGCGGGCCGCGGTGGCGGCGGCCACCGCCGAAGCCGGGTCGCTTTCGCCTAACGTCCTTCTCCGTCCCGTCGTCGAACGCGCGCTCTTGCCCACCGTCGGCTACGTCGCGGGTCCGGGCGAAATCGCCTATTTCGCCCAGGTCTCGGCCGTGGCGGACGCGATCGACATCGATGTTCCGCTGGCGCTGCCACGGTGGAGTGCTACGCTCGTCGAACCGCACATCGCTGACATCATGGCGCGATACCGCCTGCAGATCGAGGATTTCGCCGATCCGCACGCGCTCGAGACGCGCCTGGCTCGTGAGGCATGGCCGGCTGGAGTGGCGAAGGCCATGGAGCAGCTGCGCCGGGACCTGGCGGAGCGACTGGCCGGTGTTCGCGCCTCGCTGCAGGGCCTGGACGGCCTTGCGCCGTCGGCGACGGTGGACGGCACGGGCCGGGCGCTGGACTGGCGACTCAGCCGGCTCGAGCGACGCATCAGTGCCGCGGTCAAGTCGCGCGAGACGTCGCTCATGCGCGACCTGGCGACCGTGCGAGGTTCGCTTTTCCCGGGCGGCGTCAGGCAGGAGCGCGCCCTCAATCTCATCCCGCTCCTCGCTCGCCACGGCGTCGGCCTGCTGGACGAACTGCGCGGAAGCGCCGCGGCACACGCCAACTCGCTCCTGTCCACGGCGACCGAGTCCGCCGTCGCATCGTGACATCCGGGACGCAGCCGGACGGCGCACCGGCGCCAGCCCCTCCCAGGGGGATGTCCGGCGGCCAGGCAGCGACGCTCGTTGGGGCAGGGATCGGTGTCAGCCGGCTGCTCGGACTCGTCAGGCAGCGCGTCTTCGCCTTCTTTCTCGGGTCATCCGACGCAGCCGACGCATTCACGGCCGCGTTCCGGATCCCCAACATGCTGCAGAACCTCCTCGGGGAAGGAGTGCTTTCGGCTTCGCTGATCCCGGTATACGCCGGCCTCAACGCGAGAGGCGACGAGGAGGGGCGGCGCGAGGTTGCGAGTGCTGTGCTCGCGCTTCTCTCGCTGGTGATCGCGATCGTTGTCCTGCTTGGCGTTCTGTTCGCGCCGCAGATCACATCCGTAATCGCCGTCGGGTACGAGGGCGAGAAGCTGGCGCTCACGACGCATCTCGTGCGCATCCTGTTCCCCGGCGCGGGCCTCCTGGTGCTCTCGGCGTGGTGCCTCGGAGTGCTGAACGCGCACGGCCGCTTCTTCCTCGCCTACGCGTCGGCCGCGTTCTGGAACGTCGCCATGATCTCGACGCTGCTGTATTTCGGCGGACGAAGCGGGCAGGAGGAGCTCGTCGGCTGGCTCGCCTGGGGCTCGGTGGGTGGCTGCTTCCTGCAACTCGCCGCGCAGGTTCCCGGCGTGATGGCCGTGCTGGGGGGCCTGAGGATGCGGTGGGAGCGGCATCGCGCTGACGTCTCGACGGTGGTGCGCAACTTTGTTCCCGTGTTCTTCGGGCGCGGCGTCACGCAGCTCAGCGGCTTTATCGACACGATGATCGCGTCACTGCCCGTGCTGGGCACGGGTGCGCAGTCGACGCTGATCTACGCTCAACTCATCTACGGACTTCCGGTCAGCCTGTTCGGCATGGCCGTCTCGGCGGCAGAGCTGCCCGCGATGGCCAGCGTCGTCGGCCATGAAGCAGAAGTCGCCTCGGTTCTTCGCGCCAGGCTCGCCGACGGCCTGCGGCGCATCGCCTTCTTCGTTGTTCCCTCGGCCGTGGCATTCGTGGCGCTGGGGGACCAGCTGGCCGAACTCGTGTACGGCGGCGGCAAGTTCGGTCCTGACCAGGTGCGTTGGGTCTGGGCGGTCCTTGCCGGGGCCGCTGTTGGCCTCGTCGCAACCACCCTGGGACGTCTCTACTCGTCCGCCTTCTACGCCCTGCGCGATACACGCACGCCGCTGAGGTACGCGCTGGTGCGCGTGACGACCTCGATCAGCCTCGGCGCGACGCTGGCGGTGTACGGACCCCGATGGGTCGGGATAGACGGGAAGTGGGGCGTGGCAGGAATCACCGTTGCCGCCGGCATCGCGGGCTGGCTCGAGTTCGCGCTGCTGCGCCGGGCGCTCGCGCGGCGCCTGGGGCGCGTGGAACTCCCTGCACGGACTCTCGGCGTCCTGTGGGGAGCCGCGGCCCTGGCGGCGGCTCTCGCGTGCGGGGCGCGGTTGTTGAACGCCGAGGCTCCCATGCTGGTACGAACGGTCCTGGTTCTGGGTATCTATGGCATGACTTACTGGCTGGTCACGTGGAAGGCGGGGATCCCCGAGGCCGTGGCGCTGCGGGACCGCGTGTTCCGGAGTCGGCGGTGGGCGGGGAGACGTTAGGCATGCGGCAGGCTCCCGGCGCGGTGCTGGCCAAGGTGCCGCATCTCCCTGAAACTCCCGGCGTCTACCTGTGGAAGGATGCCGAGGGGAAGGTGCTCTACGTCGGCAAGGCGAAACGGCTGCGGTCGCGGGTCCGCAGCTACTTCACGGCCGATCACACGGGCAGCGTCAAGACGCAGGCCCTGCTGCGGCTGATCGAGGACGTCGACACGATCGTCGTGCCTGACGAGGCACACGCGCTCATCCTCGAGAACACGCTGATCAAGGAGCACCGGCCGCGCTTCAACATCGCCCTTCGCGACGACAAGTCGTACCCGTACATCAAGGTGACGGTGGCCGAGCCGTTCCCCCGGGTCATCGTCACGCGGCGCTGGGTCGACGATGGTTCGCGCTACTTCGGGCCGTACACTGACGTCGGCGCCATGCGTCGCGCGCTGAACGTCGTGAACCGGATCTTCACCGTCCGGTCCTGTCACTACGACCTGCCTGACGATGCTCCGGAGCGTCCCTGCCTGGACTACCACATCGGCCGGTGCCTGGCGCCCTGCGTCGGCCTGCAGTCGATGGCGGCCTACCGGATGATGATCGACGAAGTCCTGCTGTTCCTGGAAGGCAAGACGGCCGAAGTGGTCAAGCGCGTCAGGCAGCGGATGCAGAACGCCGCGAACGCGCTCGACTACGAACGCGCCGCGGAACTGCGTGACGCGTTGCAGCACCTGGAGCACATGGAGGAGCCGACCGTCGTGCTCCGCGTGGAAGGCGGTGACCAGGATGCGGTCGGATTCGCGCGCGACGGCGATGACGCCTGTGTGGTCGTTCTGCGCGTCCGGGGCGGCAAGCTGGTGGCCCGCGACCAGCGGTTCCTCGAGAACGTCGAAGGGGAATCCGACGGCGCCATCCTGTCGGCGTTTCTCGCCGGACCATATCTGCTGTCGAGCGATCGCGCGGCGGAACTGCTGATACCGGTGGACTTCGAGGACCGTGCGCTTCTCGAGGACTCGATGGGCACGACCAGGATCCGGATCCCGCAGCGCGGTCCGCGTCGCGAACTGCTCGACCTGGCGGAACAGAACGCGAGGCACCTGCTGGAAGAATTCAAGCTGGCGTCGTCCGAAGCCGAAGAGCGCGCGACCAACCCGGTCTACGAGCTGCAGCGTGAGCTCGGACTCACGCGAGTGCCGCGCAGCCTGGTCTGCTTCGATATTTCCACGAACCACGGCACGGACACGGTCGCGTCCTGCGTCTGGTTCGAGAACGGTCGGCCCCGCCGCGCTGAGTATCGGAAATTCCGCATCAAGACGGTGGAAGGCGCCGACGATTTCGCGTCCATGCGCGAGGTGATCGGACGGTACTTTCGCCGTCGCGTCGAGGAAGAGAAGCCGCTTCCCGATCTGGTGGTCGTCGACGGCGGTCGCGGGCAGCTCTCCGCGGCGCAGCAGGCGTTGACTGCAGTGCCCGGCGCCGATCTACCGCTCGTCAGCCTGGCGAAGAAGGACGAAGAGGTCTTCATCCCCGGACGCCTCGAGTCGCTCCGTCTGCCGCGACGTTCGCCGGCGCTGCGCCTTCTGCAGCAGGCCCGCGATGAAGCCCATCGCTTTGCCATCACGTTCAACCGCACGCGCCGCAAGGCGCGGACGGTGACTTCGCGCCTCCTCGAACTTCCAGGCATCGGGCCGAAGAAACGGCGCGCTCTGCTCACGGCATTCGGATCGCTCGAGGGAGTCCGTGGGGCATCGCCGGCGGCCATCGCGGCGATTCCCGGATTCTCGGTATCCTCGGCGACGCGCCTGCTCGACGCCCTGCGCGAGACAACGCACCTCACGACCGCGCCGGGCGTTCCCCCGGCACCTAACGACATTCCCACTTCCGAACCGTGACAACCTGGATCCTGAGTTGCTCGTCCTGCGGCCATCAGGAGCCGCAGGATGCCGGCGTTGGCCTGTGTCCGCGCTGCAGTCAGCCGTTCCTCGTGCGATTCAGCTCGGCGCCTCCAGCGCGCGGCAGGATCCTCGCGCGGTGGGACCTCTGGCGGTACGCGGCGGCATTGCCGATAGGCGACGAGGAGTCGCCGGTCTGCCTGGGTGAAGGCGTAACGCCGCTCATTGAATCGCCGGAGCTGGCGCGAGTCGCCGGCGTTCGGCGCTTGTGGGTGAAGGATGAAGGCGTGAATCCGACGGCGTCATTCAAGGCGCGCGGACTCGCCGCGGCGGTCACGCGCGCGAAGGCGCGTCGCGTGCCCGGGTTGGTGGTTCCGACGGCGGGCAACGCTGGAGCCGCGCTGGCCGCCTATGGTGCGGCGGCGGGAATCCCGGTTCGTGTCTATGCGCCCGCGACGACACCGCGTCCCATTCTCGACACGATCCGCGCGATGGGCGTGGAGCTGAAGACCGTGGATGGCCACATCGGCGATGCCGGCAGACTCTCCACCGAGTTTGCCCAGCAGAGCGGGTACTTCAATGTGGCCACGCTGCGTGAGCCCTACCGCGTCGAAGGGAACAAGACGCTCGCGCTGGAACTCGCCGAGCAACTCGACTGGAAGCTGCCTGATGCGGTGGTTTACCCGACAGGCGGTGGTGAAGGCGTCATCGGGATGTGGAAGGCCTTCGGCGAAATGCGGGAGTGGGGTTGGACCGATGCGCCGAGTCCGAGGATCATTGTCGCTCAGGCGGAGGGGTGCGCGCCAATCGTGAAAGCGTTTGCCGACGGAGCCGATCGGGCAACTCCGTGGGAGAATCCGATGACTCACGCCGCGGGCCTGCGCGTGCCCAGCCCCCTCGGCGATCGACTCGTCCTGCGGGCCATTCGCGAGACTGATGGCGCCGCCGCCGCCGCTTCGGAGGAGTCCATTCGAACGGCGACACGGACAATCGCTGCGACGACTGGAATCGATGCGGCACCGGAGGGCGGCTGTGGGCTGGCCGTCCTGACCGATCTGGTGCGACGGGGACGAGTGGACCCAGGGTCGCAGGTCGTGCTCTACAACACGGGAAGTGGAGCCTCGTATCGCTCGTAGTCAGAACGCGATCCGCTGGCACATGGCCGGCCGAAGCATGTAAACTTCAGGACCTGTGACTATCGCGATTCTCGATCCGTTCAGCGGCATTTCCGGCGACATGACCCTGGGCGCCCTCGTTGGTGTCGGTCTGGAGCCGGGTTGGCTGCGGGCCCTTCCGACCCGTTTGGGTCTGGAGGGGATTGGCGTTCGTGTGGATTCTGCGATGCGGGGTGGTGTCGCCTGCACCAAGGTCGATTTCGACATACCTCCCCAGCCTCACGGCCGGCACTTGAAGCAGATCAGGGAACTCGTGAACCGGGCTGAGGCACCAGCGTCTGTCAGGGAAAAGGCTGACCTGGCCTTCACAGCGATCGCCGAAGTCGAGGCGGAGGTTCACGGCACGACCATCGACCGCGTCCATTTGCACGAGGTTGGCGCCGTGGACGCGATCCTTGACGTCATGGGCTCCATCTGGGGCCTGAGCGAACTGGGGGTGTCACGCGTTTACTGTGGCGTGATTACGATGGGAGATGGCTCCGTCAACACCGAGCACGGCGTGCTGCCAGTTCCAGCCCCGGCAACCTTGCGGCTTCTCGAAGGACAAGCTGTGCGCCCCGGTCCGGAGGGATCGGGAGAATTGGTGACTCCGACGGGAGCGGCGCTCGTGCGCGTGCTCTCCGAGGGACCTCCGCCGGCGCACGTACCCGTTCGAAGCGGGTACGGAGCAGGTACGAAGGACTTCTCGAATCGTCCGAATGCGCTTCGCATCGTGCTCGCTGACGCGATGGAATCGACCATCGATGCGGAAACACTCGTCTGGTTGGCGACGGACCTCGATGACATGTCCGCCGAGCACGTCGCGAACGCGTCCGAGCGCCTGCGCGAGCTGGGCGCTCTGGACGTGACTGCGACCGCAGTGCAGATGAAGAAAGGCCGGATGGGAGTCCGGCTTGAGGTACTTGCCCGGCCGGCGCTGGCGCGCCGGCTCGAGGACGAGTTGTTCGCGACAACGACCACGCTCGGCGTTCGCCGGACGTCGGTCGAGCGGCGCGCGCTGCGCCGTGAGCAGCGCACGGTCGAAGTGCTTGGTCATGCCGTGCGCGTGAAGGTGGCTACTCTGCCTGGCGGTGGCCAGCGCGGAAAGCCTGAATACGAGGATGTGCAGGTGGTGTCGCGCGCGACCGGACGGTCGCTCGGCGACGTCACATCACTGGCGCTAGCCGCGGCGGAGCGCGAGTAACGCCGAGCGTACCAACGCCGCGCGATAGCGCGGTTTCATCGTGAGGAGATCGATAATGAGTGCAATCCGTTCTGCTTCGTTGGCCCTATCCCTGCTGGCGGCTGCCACGCTGCCCGCCATGGCCCAGGGCGAGGCCTGCCGCATCGATTACGGCAAGCCGGGCCAGGTGAAGGACGCCAACAAGGCGGTTGAAACGTCCGAGGTCATCGGCAAGCCGGAAGACAAGCGCAAGGCGTTTGTTCGCGCCGTGACGCTGCTGACCAAGGAGCCGGAGAAAGTCCGGGTCAACCAGGTCGCCGCGAACATGGTGCTGGGCCGCGCGCTGATCGACCTGGCTGGCCTGCCCGACATGCCGCGCACGGTGCGTCGCGGAGACATCGGCTTTACCCTGGACCCGGACGCGACGATCGATCTGCTGGCGACGGCGGACTCGCTGCTCGAGAGCGTCGAGTCCACCATGCCCGCGTGCAGGGAGGAAACTGAGGCGTGGCGCCGCGGCCCGTACAGCACGCTCGTGAACGACGCCGTGAACGCGTACAACGCGCAACAGATCGACTCGGCCGAGGCTGTGGTTCGTCGCGCGCTGATGATCTACGACGGTTATCCGGTCGCGTACTTCGGCTACAACATCCTCGGCAACATCCAGCAGTCGAAGGATGACATGCCGGGCGCCATCGCGTCGTTCAAGAAGGTGGCCGAGTTGATGAAGGGCGATACGTCCGTCGTCACCGACCGGAAGACGACGGTGATCCTCGTCGCGCAGCTCATGATCGACCAGGGCGAAAAGGTCGAGGGTGAGGCGAGGACCGCATTGATGAACGAGGTCGTGACGTACCTGCAGGATTACCTGAAGGAGTTCCCGGGCGACATGAAGGCGCAGTCCGCGATCGCTACTGCGCAGCTCAAGTCCGGTGACGTCACTGCGGCGCGCCGGCTGTTCGATGAAATGCTCGCCAACCCCGACAGGTACACGGACCTCAACCTGCTCGAAGCCGGCGTGGGTGCGGCGCGCGCGTCGCAGAACGCCATGGCGGCGCAACTGTTCGAGGCCGGCTTGAAGAAGAACCCGTACTCACGCGACGGGTTGTTCAATCTGGCGACGGTCTATACCGACTCGTTGCTCGGGAAGATCGACCAGATCCCGGAAGTCCTGAAGCGACTCAATGCGGTCGATCCGGAGAATCCGGACAACGCCCAGCTGGGAGCCCTGTATTGGCAGGCGCGCGCGAGAATTCTGCGTGCTCCAGCGGAAGGCAAGGATCTCCCGGATCCAGCGGCGGTCGCCTTCAAGATGGCCAACGACTCCTTGCTGCATTACTACGAGAAATACCAGAACGCGAAGGTGAAGGTATCGTTCAACCTCTTCAGCCACGACGAAGGACGGCACGTGCTGGCCGGATCCATCGACAACCGTTCCGATGAAGAGAAGAGCTACACCATCAGGTTCGAGTTCATGGATGCCGCCGGAACGGTGCTGGATACTCGTGAACTCAGCGTCGAAGGCGTGAAGGGGAAGGGAAGCAAGTCGTTCAGAGTCGAGCTGACCGACAAGCCAGGCGTCGCGGCATTTCGATACGCGCCATTCCCTTCGTGATCTGGATCACATCTTACAGGTAGTTAATGCGGCGGCGTCGGGATTCCCGGCGCCGCCGTGTTGCATTCACGGTGGTCCTGGAGAAAAACCCTTCGAGTCGTGACCGGGTTGTTGTAGATTCCGTGCGCTGCCGGCGGGCCCATGTGCGCGCGCCGTCACGAATGCGTTACTGATCCACCGAAATGGAGACACCAATGCGCCGTTTGATGACCCTCGCGCTCCCCCTCGCGCTGCTGACGGCGTGCGATCGGGGAACGCCTCTCCCCGGGTCGCCGTCTGACACGGGTCTTGCACTCGCGCGATCGTCGCGGGCAAAGGACTCGCTCATCATCCTGAAGGACTCGCTGCTTGCTGACCGGCAGCGTCAGTTGAGCCTGCAGAGCCAGATCATCGGAGATGCCACAGCGAGCGCGCGGCTCGTCGCCGAAATCGAGCGTGACCTGTCACGCGTTCGCTCGCTTCGCGTGCAGGGAGACACCTCGCAGATCGAGTCCGCCATCCAGTCCACTTCGGCCACGCTGGCGACCGTGCAGAAGAAGGTCACGGCGCTGATCAACCGGCTGAACGCCAGCGAAGCGCGCCTTCGCCAGATCCGCAATGACAGCGCGTCACACGCCGCGACCGACGCCGCCGCCATGGCTCAGCTCCGTGAGCACGAGCAGTCCCTCGCCGCACTGCGGGCCACGGTCGAGCAGCAACGCACCGAGATCACGATGCTCGAGCAGAAGGTGGACAGCGTTGTCCGGGCGAACATCGTGCTGGTCAGCCAGCGCGACTCCGTGATCATCGTGGCGAACACCTTTGCGGCGCGCGAGGACTCGGTGTTTGTGGTGATTGGCAGTGAACGAGAGCTCGCGCAGAAGGGTCTCGTTCGGCGCGAGGGCGGCACGCTCCTGATGTTCGGCCGGGGCAAGACACTTGTGCCGGGTCGGACGCTCGACCCTTCTCATTTCACGATCCTGTCAAAAGCCCGCGACCGCCAGATCATGCTGCCGCGTGCGGACAAGGATTACCGAATCGTGTCGCGCCAGGCGCTCGAGTTCACGGACTTGACCAAGCCCCGTGATGCGGTGGTCAGGGGGACACTCACGATCACCGACAGCGAGCGCTTCTGGGCTCCGTCGAAGTTCCTGATTCTGGTCGAGAAGTAAGAGGGACGCGCAAAAAAGAACCGGGTGCCTTGCTGGCACCCGGTTCTCTTTTTTTTCTTGTGCCTGGTCGGCTGCAGTTTCAAGTCAGTCCGCATGTAAGGCGGACCATGAGGCGGAGCGGTCAAAGTCCTTTGGATTCATTGATTTCGCGACTCGGGCCTGCTAAGATGGTTGAGCATCGCGCCGCCCGGCGTTCGATGAATTCCTGGGGAAGACGCCATCGCCGTCATCCCTTGTTTCTCTAGCGGCAGACATGGTCACAGTCGCCCGAGTCCGCCCCGGCACAATCGCCGATGAGCTGGGGATCAAGCCCGGAACCGAATTGCTGGCAGTGAACGGACGCGAGGTCGATGACTTCCTTGATTGGGAGTTCCTGACCGCGGACGATGCACTGCTCGTTCACGCTCGCCTTCCCGACGGCGTGGAAGTGGAGTTCGACATCGAACGACCCGAGGGCGAACCCCTGGGTGTGGAGCTGGTCCCTCCTTCCGTTCGCCGCTGTGCCAATCGATGCGAGTTCTGCTTCATCGAAGGCCTGCCAAAGGGGCTCCGGCGGAACCTGTACATCCGGGACGACGACTACCGCCTGTCGTTTGCCTATGGCAACTTCGCGACGCTCTCCAACCTGAAGGAGCGCGACGAGCGGAGGATCGTGGAGTACCGGCTCTCACCCCTTTATGTGTCAGTGCACGCCACGCCGTGGGAGGCGCGGAAGCTCCTGCTCAACAATCCGCGCGTTCCCAACATCCTGGAACAGCTGACCCGACTTGCCCGGCATGGGATTCAGTTCCACGGCCAGATGGTGGTGGTGCCCGGCCTCAACGACGGTGAGGTCCTGGAGGCCACGTTGACCGACCTCTGGAACCTCGGAGATGCCGTCATCACGGTGGCCGTGGTGCCCGTGGGTCTCACGCAGTTCAATCACCTGTTCAAGGGCGAGTCGATGGGGCGGGACCACGCGTCGCGCCTGCTCGCGGCCGTGAACCGCTGGGGCGACCGCGCGCTCGAGGAGCGTGGTAACCGGTGGGTGTTTGGGTCGGACGAGCTGTACCTGCTCGCCGGCGAGCCGCTGCCTGACGCGGGCTTCTACGAGGACTTCCCGCAGATCGAGAACGGCGTTGGGGCGGTGGCTTCACTCCGTGCGCGGCTGAACGAAGGCCTCGAGTCCCTGCCGATCATGGCGGGCCGCCGCATCGGCGTGGTCACGGGTACGGCGATGGCACCGATGATGGGTGAGCTCGTCCGCCGCATCGAGGAACGCTCGCAGGCGCGCTTCGAGGTCATACGCACCGAGAACTCCCTCTTCGGGCCAGGTGTCACCACGGCGGGGTTGCTCGTGGGCGCGGACATGCGTCGCGTGCTGGCACACCGCCACGACCTTGATCTCGTGCTCATCCCGGCCGAGTCCATCAACGACGACGGCTTCTTTCTCGACGACGACACGTTTGAATCGCTTCGAGGCGCAGTCCCGATGCCGATCCTTGCGTCGTACGATTTCGTGGATGTCCTGGCGGGTGAACCGGACGACGCGGTCATGGTGGGTTCCGCGTGAACACGCCGGTCGTTGCGCTGGTGGGCCGGCCCAACGTCGGAAAGTCGGCGCTGTTCAACCGGATTGTCGGGCACGACACGGCGATCGTGACCGAAGAGGCGGGAACGACGCGCGACCGGCACTTCGCGCGCGCGGAGTGGCAGGGCCGCGCGTTCTTCCTTGTCGACACCGGCGGCATCACGGAAGATCAGCGTGCCCCGATTGACGCGGCGATCCGCCAGCAGGTTGAAGTGGCCATCGACGAGGCCGACCTGCTGTTGATGGTTGTCGACGCCAGGAACGGTCTCCACCCGATCGATCGCCGCGTGGCCGAGATCCTCCGCGAGTCGGGAAAGTCGTTCATCGTGGTCGCGAACAAGGTGGACGATCCATCGGATACCGCCTGGTACGAGTTCTTCGAGCTCGGCGCCGGAGACCCGATGCCGGTGTCGGCGATCAACGGGAAACAGTCGGGAGACCTCCTCGACCTGGTGGTGAGCCGCATCCCCGAGGTGGCGCCCGAGCCCCACGACGCCCTTCGCGTCGCGGTCATTGGCCGGCCTAACGTGGGGAAGTCCTCGTTCGTGAACAGGCTCCTCGGTGAGGAGCGCCTGGTGGTTTCCGCGGACGCCGGCACCACGCGAGACGCGATCGACGCGACCATGCGGTACCACGGACGCGACGTCGTTTTCGTCGACACCGCCGGACTCCGCCGGCAGTCCCGGGTGGACGAGGGCATCGAATTCTACTCGGCGCTGCGCTCGAGAAGGGCCATCGAGCGCGCGGATCTCTGCTGCCTGCTCATCGACGCCACCGAGAAGCTGAACAACCAGGACCTGAAGATCGCCGCGCTGGCCTGGGAAGCCGGACGGGGCCTCATTGTCATCGTCAACAAGTGGGACCTGTTCGAGAAGGACGACAAGAGCGCGCCTCGCTTCGAGAAGGAATGCCGCGAGAAGGCCCCGTATCTCGCATTCGTGCCGTTTCTCTTCGCGTCGGCCAAGACCGGACTTCGCGTGAACCGGGTGCTCGACCTGATCCTTGAAGTGGCCTCGGAACGGACCAAGCGTATCACGACATCGGAGGTGAACACGCGATTGGGGGAACTGATCGCGCGCCAACAGCCCGCGCAGGCCGCGGGCCGCGAAGTGCGGCTCATGTATGCGACCCAGGTGGATGTCGCGCCGCCGACCTTCGCCGTGTTCGGCAATCATCCCGACCTGGTCCAGGAGCACTACGTGCGCTACCTGCATAACGGCTTCCGCGAGTCATGGGGCTTCCGCGGCAACCCGGTGCGGATCCTCCTCCGGCGAAAGGCGGCATGAGAAATCCCGTGGTCGCGCTCCTCGCGTCCTGGCTGATCGGCTCGATCCCCTGGGCTTACCTGGCGGGTCGGCTGCTGAAGGGAGTCGACCTGCGGACGTACGGATCGGGAAACCTCGGCGCGACCAACGTGCTCCGCCTGCTCGGCGCTCCCGCGGCGATTGTCGTGTACGCGCTGGATGCCGCCAAGGGCATGGTGCCGGTGTTGCTGTTCCCCGCAGTGTTCGATTTCGCGCCGCGCGGCGGCTGGGCGATTGCCTGCGGACTGCTGGCCATCCTCGGTCACGTGCGGCCCGTCTTCCTGCTCTTTCACGGGGGAGGGAAGGGAGTGGCAACCGCTTCCGGCGTCTTCTTCGCCCTCACTCCGCTGGCCACGCTGGCTTCGTTGACGGGGTTCCTGCTTCTGCTCGCGGCGACCCGGACGATGTCGATCGCATCGCTGACCGGCGCCGCGATTCTCCCCGTCGGCGTTGCCCTCACGCACGGCGTGAGTAGCCTCGTGTTCGCGGTGTCGTTAGGTGTGGCGTTGTTTGTCTACTGGACGCACCGCGCCAACATTGGTCGCCTGCGGCGCGGCGAGGAACCGAAGCTGACCTTCCGCCGCGGAAAGGACGCCGGCCCGGTGGACGGGCTTTCCCCGCAGGGGAGGGCATGATGCGTTGCGCCGTCGTGGGCGGGGGTGCATGGGGAACGGCGTTGTCAGACCTGCTGGCTCGCGCCGGACACCAGGTGACAATCTGGGCGCGCGAGCCGGACGTGGTGGCCCACATCAACACCACGCACGCCAACCCACGGTTCCTGGCGGGCGTTACCCTCGATCCGAGTGTGCGAGCCTCGGGAGACCTCTGCGGCGTGGTCCGTGACGCGGAACTGGTGGTCCATGCGGCGCCGTCCCACGTGTTGCGTGAGGTGGTGCGCGCGGCGGCGCCGGGAGTGTCGCGGGATGCCATTCAGGCGATTGCGACGAAGGGCATCGAGCCGGATTCGTTGATGCTGATGGGCGACGTCGTGTCGGCGGAACTTCCCGGACGTCCCGTCGTCGCGGTCTCGGGGCCTTCCTTCGCCATCGAGGTGGCGCGTCGCCAACCCACGGCCGTCGTCGCGGCCAGCGACGATGCGGCGGCCTCGGCCGCCGTCCAGCACGCCTTCAGTACTCCGACCTTCCGGGTGTACACGACGGACGATGTCCGTGGCGTCGAGCTCGCGGGCGCCGTGAAGAACGTCATGGCCGTCGCCACCGGCATCGCCGAGGGGCTCGGGCTTGGCTTGAACCCGCGCGCGGCGCTGATCACCCGCGGGCTGGCGGAAACGACGCGCCTGGGCGTCGCGTTAGGCGCTCGTCAGGAGACGTTTGCCGGTCTCGCCGGACTCGGCGACCTGGTGCTCACCTGTACCGGGGCCCTCAGCCGCAACCGGGCGGTCGGCGTCGAGGTCGGGAAGGGCCGCGCGCTTCACGACGTCCTGGCGGGAACGGAAACCATTGCCGAAGGCGTGCGGAACGCCCGCAGCACGGTGGCCCTGGCCGGGCAAGCCGGCGTGACCATGCCGATCGCGGAAGCGGTCTATCGCGTGCTGTTCGAGTCACAGCCCCCCGACGAAGCCATCGCAGAACTCATGCAACGCGAACTCAGAGCGGAGCGGGACGAATGACGGACAAGGCCATCCAGGAGTTCTTCTCGATTGGCGAGGTGTGCGAGCTGACCGGACTCAAGCAGCACGTGCTGCGATACTGGGAAAGCCAGTTCCGCTTCCTGAACCCCGCAAAGAACCGGTCCGGCAACCGAGTCTACCAGCGGAAGGAGATCGAGCTCATCCAGTACGTGAAGCACCTTCTCTACACGGAGAAGTACACGATCGAGGGCGCGAGGCAGAAGATCGACGACCACAGGAAGGACGGAGGCCTCCGCGCCGAAGCACGAGGCGCGCTGGGCGCGGAGACGCTGGCCGACGTTGAACGGCAAATGGCCGACCTGCTTTCAGTGCTGGAGAAATCCAGTCCGGTTCCGGAACCACGAAGCGTGGCCGAGGAAAAGATCTAAGTGAGGATTCTGTGCACCAACGATGACGGGTATCTCGCATACGGGCTGGAGTGCCTGGTCCGCGCCGCGGAGCAGATAGGCGAGGTCACCGTCGTCGCTCCCGATCGCGAGCAAAGCGCCACCAGCCACTCGCTCACGCTTCACCATCCCCTGCGGCCGGTGCCGCGCGGGCCCAGGCGTTTTCAGGTCGACGGCACGCCAACCGATTGTGTGATGCTGGCGGTGGAAGCCCTCATGCCTGAGCGTCCTGACTTCGTGCTCAGCGGCATCAATCACGGACAGAACATGGGCGAGGACGTTCTGTACTCCGGCACCGTGGCGGCGGCCATGGAAGGACTCGCGCTGGGCATTCCTTCCATCGCGATTTCCTTCGCCGGTGGCGACCTTCGCGCCGACGTCTCGCGGCTGGACGAGCAGGTCACGATCCTCGTCCCACTCCTGCGGCATCTCACGAGTCTCAAGCCATTCCCGGCGGACACCCTGCTGAACGTCAACCTTCCGCCGGTTTCGCCGACCGAGCAGCGTGGAATCCGCCTGACGAGACTGGGGCGCCGCGTCTACTCCAACTCGATCCAGCCGATGCGCGATCCCTGGGGGCGTGAAATCTACTGGATCGGTGGCGGGGACATCACCTGGGAGGGAGGGGACGATTCGGACTTCCAGGCGATCAGGGATTCGTGCGTGTCGGTCACTCCGCTGCACCTCGACCTCACCCACCGGGACATGCTGGATACCAGGGAACAATGGTGGCTGGCCCCCTGATTCCCGAGTATCGCGGAGCCCGGCGCCGTCTCATCGAAACGCTCCAGGAGAATGGAATCTCCGACCTCTCCGTCCTGCGCGCTTTCGAACTGACGCCTCGCCATCTGTTCGTGCCGAGTGGCGTCCGTCACCGCGCCTACGAGGACAGTGCGTTGCCGATCGGGAGCGGGCAGACGATTTCGCAACCCTCGGTGCATGCGAGGTACCTCCAGGTGCTCAAGCTCACCGGTCACGAAAACGTCCTCGAAGTGGGAACAGGTTCGGGGTACCAGACGGTGCTCCTGAGTCATCTGGCGGCACGAGTCTTTTCCATCGAGCGAGTGCCGGAGTTGCTCGAGCGGGCCCGCGAGGTCATCGCCGAGTGCGGAGTGCGAAACGTGTCACTGATGCTCGGTGACGGAACGCTCGGTTGGCGGCAGCACGCGCCATACGACGCAATCCTGGTGAGCGCTGGGGCGCCCGACGTGCCGCGGCCACTCCTCGAGCAACTGGCCGAGGGCGGCCGCATGATCGTCCCGCTGGGTGACATGGATGAGCAGATGCTTGTGATGGTGACGCGTAAAGGCGACACATTCGAGCGCCGTGACATCGCGCCGGTCCGATTCGTCCCGCTGTGGGGATCCCACGGGTGGTCGGGCTGAACAGCTCACGGCCCGGTCGTGGTCCTGACGCCGGAGACCACTCATGATGGATGGATCGGACAACGAGGGCGCCCGCAGACCGGGAACTCGGCCTTTTGTCAGCGGACGTCCCATCGCGCAAGTCGGCCCACTGACTTCAGCCTATGTGACATCGCGCCCGTTCCCGTTTGCCGGTGCGCGATCGACCACGGCCGCGGGAACCAGGACAACGACGTCCTCGGCGGTCACCACCGCGGGCGCAGTCCCCACGCCGCGCTGGACCGTGGCCGTCTACGAGCCCGGCCTGGAGCATGTCGCGTCGCTCGATTCCGAGACACAGACTCTGTCGCTCGAGTCGCCACCACCGGACCGCTCGGAGCGAGATAACGTCGCCGAGGCGAGCCTCGCGCTTTCCGACGGCATCGTGGAAGTCGGACGACACGCTTCCAGTCTGGCAGCCGCGGAAGTCCTCGAGGTCGTGGCGCGTCGGCTGCGTCTCGGCGAGATTCTGTTGCTTCCGGGTGCGTCGACGCAAACCGACGCCGCTGTGGTTTCATCGGTCCTCGCCGCATTGCTCGGAGGTCGCCGCTAACCTCTTTCGCGCATGGGCATCGTCCACCTCAGGATCGTTGGAAGAGTGCAGGGGGTGGGATTTCGATGGTTTGTTCGCGACAGAGCGTTGGAACTCGGTATTTCCGGCTGGGTGAGGAACACACCGTCCGGTGATGTCGAGGTGGCAGCCAGCGGGGATTCCTCGAAGCTTTCTGCGCTCGAGTCGTTCGTGATTCGTGGGCCCGCAGGATCGAATGTGACCTCCGTCGATCGAGTGCATCCACCGGCCGGCACATCGTATCCATCCCCATTCCGGATTGAACGATGACTGAGGAAGGCTCGGCATCCCTCGATCAACGGTTGCGCCGCCTGGTGCGCGACGTCCCCGACTATCCGCGCGCCGGCATCATGTTCAAGGACATCACGCCGCTTCTTGGCGATCCCGAGTCATTCCGGTCGGCGTGCGAGGCCATGGCGGATACGTTCCGCCGCGAACGCGTGACGCATGTCGCGGCGGTGGAGAGCCGCGGGTTTCTCTTCGGATCGCCCATCGCGGTAACGCTGAAGGCCGGCGTAGTCCCCATCCGGAAGCGCGGCAAACTGCCTTACGATTCCGAGTTCGAGGAGTATGAACTGGAGTACGGGACCGACGCCCTCGAGATGCACGTTGATGCGTTGCCAGCCGGCGCGCGGGTGCTCGTAGTGGATGATCTGCTGGCTACTGGTGGGACGGCGGCTGCGGCCTGCCGGCTCGTTGAGCGACTGCAGGGGACGGTTGTGGGCTGTTCGTTCCTGATTCGACTTGGATTCCTGGATGGCCTGGGGAAGCTGGGGGGGCGGCACGTGCATAGCCTCATGACGTACGAGTGAGGTCGGCTCGATCCTGCAGGCGTGATGGGAGCACGCCCCTACGCGAGATTCCATCAAGGGGGCGGGGGCGACTAGATTTTCCCCCGCAGTCGGCCCGCAAGGGGGAGGCGTAACGTCACGCCGTCGCTGGCGGCGCCACGCCCCTGTAGCTCAGGTGGATAGAGCAGCGGTTTCCTAAACCGTTGGCCGCGTGTTCGAGTCACGCCAGGGGCACTGGTAACCAGTTAAAGCAGGCAATACACCCGAGCCTGGCTCAACGCCGGCAGGAACCCGTTCAGGACAAGGCAAATGGCGAAGACGGACTCGACAGTACCGATCGCTGAAGAAGGCACCAGCGAGTCGATCTTTGAGTGGGCGCAAGTCAACGCGAGCAAGCTCTCCATCGGCGGCATCGTGGTCGTGGCATTGGCGGCTGTAGGGCTCCTCTGGCGCGCCTCGGCGGACAAGAAAGAGGTCAGAGCCAGTCAGGCCTTGGCTGCCGCACAATCGGTCGTGCAGTCCGGTAACGCCGCCCTGGCGCAGTCAGACCTTCAGGCTCTGCTGCGCCGCTACGGGGGGACGACGGCTGCGATCCAGGCGCGAATGCTTCTGGCCCAGGTTCACTTCGGGCAAGGGAAACTTGACGATGGCTTGAAGGAGCTGGATGCCATCGGCACACCCGGCCCCTACGCCGCTTCGGTACACGGGCTGAGAGCGGCTGGGCTGGAGCAGGCCGGGAAGCCCGCTGAAGCGGGTGCCGAATACGAGCGAGCCGCCGGCGCGGCAAACACCACGTTCGGCAGGGCGAGCTACCACTCCGACGCCGCCCGCGCCTACCTGGCTGCCGGAAATGCGGATGCCGCCAAGCGGATTTGGGAAGCCATGGCTGCCGACGACACCAACCCGCTCGCTAGCGAGGCGAGGGTTCGCCTGGGCGAGATCAAGGTGAAGCCGATCGGATAGGGAAAGCAGGCAAGTGGTAGTCTCGTGTCTCGATGAGCGGGCCCTTCAATCCGGGTGGCCCGTTTTGCGTTTGCTGGCTCTAAAGTGCCGATAATAGATGTTATGTAAAGTTAGCTAGTGGATAAGGTGTGGAAAACCGGAACGTCATCGATGCCATTCCGTTCTAACTCGCTCGTCTGTAAAGGCTTGGCAACGCTGTATTCGTTCCACGTGGACGAGCGTCAGGAGGAGGCACCCTGAGCGGGCCGGCCGTCGCTTCGGGCCAGACTCGACCAAGCGTTCAACTCGACAGTGAATCAGAGCAAGGGAGAAAGGTCGCGGAGCCGGCCCTCGAACACCAGCCGCCCTTCCCCAGACAGCGTTGGCATCCCGTTCTCGAACGTCACCGTCAATGGCGCTCCCGAGCGCGTAATCAGCCTCAAAGGGCCGCTCTCGCCGTCCCAGGTCATCAGCATGGCCGCCGTCGCCACAGACCCGGATCCGCAGGCCAGAGTCTCCTCCTCGACGCCGCGCTCATAGGTTCGATAGGTCCAGTCCGGCCCTCGACGGGAGACGAAGTTGACGTTCGCGCCGGCCCTGAGGCTGGGCAGGCTCCGAAGCGCCCGGCCACGGCCCTCCACGTCGACCTCCTCGACGTCAGCACAGGCCACGACCAGATGCGGCACACCAACCCGGGCAAAGCCTATTCGCCGCTCGCCAGCCGCCAGGGGAGTCTCAAAAGCGGGGTCGGCGTCGAGAACGGCAGGCATCCCAACCTCGGGTCCTCGCGGGCCGAATCGCCCGGGAATCGGCCCTGAGGAAGTTCGGAACGAGAAGCTCTCGCCCGGCTCGACTATCCCAAGCTCCGCCGCCAGCGTCACCGAGCAGAGGGATGCGTTGCCGCAGAACTCGGCCAGGGAGCCATCTCGATTGAAGTAGCGCATGCCGTACCTGTGCTCCGGATCATTCTCCAGGAACACCACTCCGTCCGCACCAACACCTCGCCGCCGGTCGCAGAGCGCGCCAATGGCCTCCGCCGTCTCCAGCCCTTCTGAGGGCAATGAGCGGGTATCGAAGAAGACGAAATCGTTCCCCGACCCCGTCATCTTCCAGAACGTCTGCTGGGAGAGGCGCACGGTTCAGACCCGACCGGTGATCAACCACCACCTCAGTCGCCAAACCATCCAGACGGCTTCACGAACGATTCGCTTCGACATCTTGCTGCTCCCCTCAGAGCGATCGACGAACACAATAGGGATTTCCACGATCCGGAACCCCTTCCGCCACGCCCTGAAGCTCATCTCGATCTGAAACGCATAACCGTTTGAGCGGACGTCGTTTAGATCGATGGCTTCAAGTACCTTCCGACGGAAGCACTTGTACCCGCCTGTTGCGTCGAAAACGTTGAGTCCGGTCACGAAGCGTGCGTACACGTTGGCGAAATAGCTCAGCATGAGGCGGCCGATAGGCCAGTTCACCACCGTGACCTTGCGGTCGCGATAGCGTGAGCCCAGTACCAGGTCCGCGTTCTCGATACTGGCCAGGAATTGCGGGATGTGCTGCGGATCGTGCGAGAAATCCGCGTCCATCTCGAAGACGAACTCGTAGTCGCGCTCCAGCGCCCAGCGGAATCCAGCGAGGTACGCGGTGCCGAGTCCGAGTTTCCGCTCGCGATGGATGATATGGACGCGTCCGTCGGTCGCCGCCCTCTCGTCGACGAGTGCACCCGTGCCGTCTGGAGACCCGTCATCGACGACCAGCACATCGACAATTGGAGTCTGCGCCAGGACCGCGTCGATCAGCTTGAGGATGTTTTCCCGTTCGTTGTACGTGGGAACAATCACCAGAGCGCGATCAGGCACGTCGAACCTTCCCGAGAATTCCCGCAGCAGCCCACCAGACCAATGCGAGGAGCAGGGCCGCGAGAGTCACGGTCTTCCCTGTTTCAAACGGTGCGCTTGCGAACCTGAGCTCGATCTTGCGCGCTCCGGCTGGAAGCTCGACGCCAATCAGGGTCATGTCCGCGCGTCCGATAATCGCCGCCTTCCCATCCGCGGTGGCGGTCCATCCCGGGTAGTAGTTCTCGCTCACAATCAGGGCCGATCCGACCGGAGCCGGTTGGTCCAGTTCGACGTCGATGGCGCCGGGATCGAACCTGGTTGTCCGCGCCTTGATCGGCAGCGCCTCAGGGAGCGAGGTGAGTTGCACGGCGGACACTGCCGCTGCGGTATCAAACAGAGCTGCGCGCCGCACGTCAAACCGTGGGTCGAGCAGCGTGCCCAGCATCTCCTCGTCGGTTGCCTTCACGATTGCCGGTGTGACCCAGGCGGCTGGGATCTCATCGGCCATCTGGAACAGGTAGACCGTCGTGCCGTACGCATTTCGCACGGGGCCCACAACCCGGTTGAGGCCGGGTACGCCGAGATCCTCCGCGTCAGTCAGGATGTACCTGACGTTCATGAGATGCCAGAAATTCGGATTGGCGATCGCTCCTGGTACTCCGCCAAGTCGCTGGAACCGGCCCAACTCATTGCCGTGATATCCAGAGACGTTTCGGATGCGGTGTGTCATGAGCGCGTCGCCCGCCAGGAACGGATCCCGTCCGTTCTGCCTGGGGTCGGCCACAAACGGCAAGACCCTTCCCGGCTCCGGCTGCGCCTTCACGTAATCGACCGTGGAATCCGCGGCAAATATCTCGGCGGCGGGTGGAGAAAACTGCCAGTACATCCGCTCGACCGACCACAGATCCACGGCCACGATCCCCGCGAGCAGGTACCCTCCAGCCTCGCGACCAACCCTGCCCGTTGCAAGCAGAAAGAGGCACGTGAGCCCCATGGCGCCAAATAGCATTGATCGAAGAGACCCGCCGCGAAGCGCGGCGTCGTTTGCCAGCACGTAATCGGTCTGGTCGGGCCGAGCGACGGCCACGCCGAGATTCGTCAGGCCGCCCATTGCACCGATCACGCCAATGCCGAGGACCGCAACGGCCCACCCAATGAGGTAGCGACGGCCTACGTCGCGATGCACGGCTCGCTCGGCGCCGAACGCGGCCAGCACGGCGACGCCAAATGACACCACGTAGAGCATGGTGCTTGGAGCACGGAAGAACTTCGTTCCCGGCACGATCGCGTAGACGAGGCGATAGAACGGCGTGTTGCCGCCGAGCGCCCATAACACCGCGATTACGGTCACGCCGGTGAAGAACCAGAGAAGCTTTCGGTTCGCGGCCGGGCGCCCGCGCGCGAAAGCGAGGGCAGCCAGCAGGATTGCGGCGACGCCGAGATACTCGCTGTGCAGGTGGATCAGGTTGTCGCCCCAGTAGCGGTCCAGGATCCCGGAGAACTGCGGGACCCAGAAGTTCACCATCTCCTCGGGCGGCATCGAGTACGAGGTCGCTGCTTCCCAACCCTTCCCCAGTGCGCGCGGCGACCACGGCACGTACTCGCGTACCGGCAGGTACTGAATGGCTCCCATGGCGCCGCCAACGATCACGGCTGCGGCGGCCGCACCGAGGCGGCGGAGCGCCGTCGTGCGCGGCAGGACCCCGCCACCGGTATCGGCAAAGGCGAGGAAGAGTCCCAGCGAGCCGCTGACGAGCAGCATGTACTGCAGGAGCTGTGGATGTGGACTGAGGACCGCCAGTCCGACGGTGATGGCCAGCGCACCCCAGGCCCAGTGCCGGCCGTCGCGGACGCCGCGTACCACCAGGAACAGTGCCATGGGGAGCAACGCGGAGATGAAAAGCTTCCCGTCATGCCCCGGCGAGACCAGCCCGGCAACGTTGCCACTCATCATGTACGCCAGGCCGCCGATCAGCGACCCGAAGAACCCGAGACCTAACGAGCGAAGGAAGACGAAGGTGAAGAGGCCGGCGAGAAACACGTGGATGATGAATCCCCAGGTCATGGCCACGTCCGTGGGGAGGATCATCCGCAGCAGGAAGGTCGGATAGAAGATGTCGCCGTGCATCGCGGCGACGTACGGCATCCCCCCGAACAGGTATGGGTTCCAGAGCGGGAACGAACCGGTGTCGCGCAATACCGACGCCGCGAACTCGCGGAACGCGTACCCGGCGATGTACTGGTCGCTGTGCGGCCTGACGAGGAATTGCCCCGTGAGCGCCGGCCATGCCAGCGACAATGCGGCGAGCGCGTAGGTCGCGACAGCCCAGGCAAAAGCACGCCGTGGAAGAGCGACCGCTGTTTCCGAGGTATCGATGGTTCTCGTCATCTCGTGCCGTCGAGGGTCACAGCCGTCACAGAACGGCCAAAGATACGTTCACGATCAATGAGGCGCAGGCGTGGCTGTGGGGATGAGTCACCGTGGCAGGGACAAGCGTTCACCGCCATGATCCACGTCAGGCGTGCCCGGAGCCATTCAGCACCGAATCGTAGAGCTGCCGGTAGCGGCGCGCGACCGAATCTGGCGCAAAACGAGCGAGTGCCGATTGACGCCCTGCCCTTCCGATCTCATGGCGGCCCTCGGAGCAGACCACATTGTCGAGCGTCAGGGCGAGGGTGGCGGCGTCACCGGGCGGCACGAGGTAGCCGGTGACACCGTGCTCTATCGTGTCGGGTAGACCGCCTGACGCGAACGCCACGACGGGTGTCTCGCAGAGCTGCGCCTCGACGGCCACCAGGCCGAAACCTTCTTCGCGCGACGGAACCACGAGAGCGGTGGCGGAGCGATAGAAGTCGAGCAGGCGCGGTTGGGGCAGCGCGCCATGCCAATGGACCCGGGCTCCAATGCCGAGTGCCTGCACCTGCTCGAGCAGAGCCGCACGGTCGGTACCATCTCCGATGACATCGAGTTCGGCCGGCTGGCGCATGGCCGCCACGGCGTCGAGCAACAGGGCGATTCCCTTCTGCGCATTCAGCCTGCCGACGAACAGCAATCGTCTCGCGTGGCGCGGTCCGCCCGGTGTGAAGAGGTGGGTGGCCACCGGCATGGGCGAGACGATCGGATCCGAATCGGGAGCCATCGTCTTCACCTGGCCGGCGAGCCACGAGGAGACGGTGGTCACCGCGCTCGAGTTGGACAGGATGCGCCGCAGCAGCGCTCTGGCCAGACCGTTTCCCATCGCGAGGCGGACGTCAGTCCCGTGCATTGTCGTGATCAAGGGGATGCCGGCGAGGCCGGAGATCCACGATCCGACGAGGCCACCAGGAAACCACCAGTGGGCGTGGATCAGCGACGGTTTGAACTCGCGCCGCACCCGCGCGCCGCTGGCGAAGCCTGAACCGAGAAAGCCGAGCAGCGCGATCTTCGCGCTCAGCGACCGGCTGACTTCCTCGGCCATCTGGCCAGTATAGGCCAACCGCTGGAACCGCCGAGGGGCGTATCGGAACCGGTGCAGCGGAATCCCGTCGAGCACCTCGTTCGCGGGAAGGTGGTCTCCCGCGGGTGCCACCACGGTCACGTCCACGTCCTGGGCCTTCAGGGCCTGGGCCAGGTGCAGCAGGAACGCGCCGGCGGCATCGCCGGAGGTGCGGGGGTAGGAATGCGTGAGGAACAGGACGCGCATGGGTCCGGGGCCTGCCTAACGATCGCGATCCAGCTCGGTCACCTGTCGCCGTAATTCACGAAGCTGCGCCCGCAGGCCGGCGATGAGCTCGCCGAGGAGTCCCGCCACGAAAAGGATGGTCCCGAGGATCAGACCAGTCTGGATGGCCACCCATGCCGCGCGCACGCCCTGTCCCGTGGCCAGAAGCGCCGTTCCGGTCAGCGCACTGAGAACCACGAGGAACGCTCCCAGCATGCCGAAAAAGAGCAGCGGCTTGGGGGCAAACCGGAGCTCGAACCAGACGGAGAGCATGTCCAGCACGCCGACGGGAATTCGCGATACGCCGAACTTCGACTTGCCGGCATGACGCGGGTAGAGTTGAACCGGGATTTCCTTCACGGAGAAGCCCTGCGCCGCCGCGAGCACGATGAGGTATCGATGCCAGTCCGGCCGGACCGGGATGTGCTCCATCACTTCGCGCCGATAGGCCTTCACGCTGTTGAGATCCTTGACGCGAATGCCGAAGAGCGCCCGGCTCAAGCCGTTGTAGATACGCGAGACGAAGGCTTTCTCGTAGGACCCCTGCTTGAACCCGGTGACCATGTCGGCTTCGCCGGACACGATAGGCGCCACCAGGCGCGGGATGTCCTCCGGAAGGAACTGGAGGTCGGCGGGATAGAACACGAGCACGGCGCCGCGTGCGTGGTGGAACCCGGTCCGCAGGGCATCGGCGATCCCGCGCTTTGTCCGATGCCTTACGACGCGCAGGAAGGGATACGATGCACGAAGCGACTGGAGCACGCTCCACGTGCTGTCGACGGATCCATCGTCGATGACGATGACCTCATACCGCAGCGGACCCGAGCCTGCCAGGGAGGTGGCGGCGAGCTCCATGAAGCGGGGAAGATTCTCGGCTTCGTCGTTGGCCGGGACGAGAACGGAGACGTCGATTCCGTCGCGTGAGCGCCGGGGGTCGATGCGCTCGACGTCTACCGGTGTGGTTCGTGGCACATCGTGACTCGCGACTCGTGACTCGTGACTCGGCACGCCGTGCGTCATACCCGCTTGCGCATCCTTGCCGACAGCACGCCTAACTGATCGCGATACTTGGCCACCGTCCGCCGGGCGATGTTCACGCCCTGATCCAGCAGGATGGCCACGATGGCCTGGTCGGTGAGCGGATTCTTCGGATCCTCCCCTTCGACGAGCTTCTGGATCTGGTCCTTGATGCCTCGCGCCGAAACGTCCTCACCACCGGTCGTGCTCAAGCCTGACGAGAAGAAGAACTTCAGGGGTAGCACGCCTCGCGGCGTCTGCACGTATTTCTCGTTGGTCACGCGGCTCACGGTGCTCTCATGCATCCCAATGTGCTCGGCCACCTCGCGAAGCGTGAGGGGGCGCAGATGCTGGATGCCCTTCTCGAAAAAATCGCGCTGGCGGTCGACGATGTAGTTCGTCACCTTGAGCATGGTCTGACGCCGCTGCTCGATGGCCTGGATCATCCAGTTGGCCGAATTCAGCTTGCTGGAGATGAATTCCTTGTTCTCCCCTTCGAACTTGCGACGGTCCCGGGCGATTTCCTGGTAGATCTTGCTCAGGCGCAGCCGCGGAAGGTGGGCGTCATTGATGAAGACGTGATACCGGCCATCGATCTTGTCGATGACGAGATCGGCGACGATGTAGTTGTCGCTGGCTTCGCTGTGACGAAGTCCGGGCTTTGGATCGAGCTTGGCCACCTCGTCGGCGGCATGCTGAACTTCAGCGACGGTCACGCCAAATCGCTTGGAGATCTCGCTCCAGCGATGACTGATCAACTCGTCGAACGCGTCCCTCACGAGCCGGCCTTCCAGCGTCTCCTCGCGTCCGCTCTCGCGAATCTGAATCAACAGGCACTCGCGCAGGTTTCGCGCCCCCACGCCCGGCGGATCGAGTGACTGGATCGTGGCGAGCATCGACTCGGCCTCTTCGGTCGTGTAGAGCGGTACCGCGTCACGGCCGACCTCCTCGGCCGCCCTCACCACGACTTCGTTGATGCCGCTGAGTAATTCCTCGAGCGTGCAGGCCAGCCATCCGTTCTCGTCGATGTTCCCGATGAACTCCTCCGCCAGCAGCATCTGACGGGGATTGAGATCCAGCAGAGCCACCTGGTCGCGGAGGTGGTCATCGAGACCGCGCCGCTCGACCGAGACGGGTTCGTAATACTCTTTCTCCTCGTGTTCCTCGCGATGACCCGGCGTGTCGAACCCGTCGAGGAGAATCTCCTCCCAGTCGATCTCGCCTTCCTTCGCCGGCTCGCCTTCGGGCGCGGGCGGTTCGGTGAGATCCGTCGCAGCGGTCGTCCCATCTTCTTCGCTTTCCTGGTCCGCTTCCTCCTCGTCGTCCTCGGGCTCCACGAGTTCGAGGAACGGGTTGACGAGGAGCTCCTGCTTGAGGTGCTGCTGCAGGTCCAGCAGAGGCATGTAGAGCAGATCCATCGCCTGGTACAGGCGTGGATTGATCTTGAGCTCCTGCCGGAGCGAGGTGCTCTGGCTGAGCCCTGTCTTCACCGGCCGTTTCCTTCGGCGGCAAACCGGGCGCGAAGGCGCGCGGTGAGCGTGGGGCCGAGGTAGATCCGCGAGACCTCGTCATCGAAAACGAGCTCGCGCACGGTGCCGGAGACCTTGACCTGTCCGTCGAACATGATGTAGGCGCGGTCGACGATATCGAGCGTTTGCTCGACGTTGTGATCGCTGATCAGCACGCCGATGCCCTTGGTCCGGAGGCCCGCGACGATCGACTGGATGTCGTGGACCGCGATCGGATCGACGCCGGCGAACGGCTCATCGAGCATCATGAACTTCGGTTGGGTGACGAGGGCTCGCGTGATTTCGAGACGGCGCCTTTCGCCGCCCGACAGGGAGTATGCCTTGTTGCCGCGGAGGTGCTTGATGTTCAATTCGTCCAACAGTTTATCCAGCCTTGAGCGACGCTCGGCCTTGGTAATTGGCAACGTCTCAAGGATGGCCAGGACGTTCTCCTCGACCGTCAGTTTTCGGAACACCGACGGCTCCTGGGAGAGGTACCCGATTCCGCGGCGGGCGCGTTTGTACATCGGCATCCGGGTGATATCGGTGCCATCGAGCCGGATGCGGCCCTCGAGCGGTTCTATCAGGCCGACGATCATGTAGAACGTCGTGGTCTTCCCCGCGCCGTTCGGGCCCAGCAGGCCCACGATCTCGCCCTGGCGCAGGTGGACGTCGACGTTGTCCACGACGCGCCGGCGCCGATAGGCCTTGCTCAGTCCCTCGGCGTGCAATTCGCTGCCGTCGCCGGGAACGACGGCCGGCCGTGCCGGCTGCGGTGACACGGCCGCTACCTCACCGGTGTGTTTGAGGCGCTCGGCGACCTCCCCGCGCATCCCGGCGACACTGGCCCAGACGTCCGGCTTCACCCGCAGTCCCGGCTCGTCCGCCGCCGCCGACGTGGCCGGAAAGTCGATGATCCCCTGTCCCGTTAGGCGTGGCAGCACCGAGTTGTCCAGGAACGCGCGAACCTCATCGAGGCTCAACCGGCCGGCCTCCCGCGTGGCATCCTCGCCGCGTACACGCAGCGAATCGAGGAAATCGTCCCTGAACCGGATCGCCACGCGGTTGACGGGGGCGAATCCGCTGTCATCCGCTTCGCTCAGAATGGCGTGCAGCGCGAATGCCGCCGAGCGGTCCGCGCCCGCGAGGCGATTGACGAGTTCGCGGATGTCCACGCTTCCGCCGGGATCACTCACGAAGCCACCGTGATTGGCGGAGCCGTGACGGTTGCGGCGGACGCCGGGTGGCGGCGGGAGGGCGAGCGGCCCCGGGTCGCCTAACGCTATCCGCCGTGAGCGGCGCGAGGTAGACGCCGGAAGCCTGGTCCGTCACCGTGACCGTTGCCACTTCACCGTTCTTGAAGGTCAGCCGTATGACCCGCCCGGTGACGTAGTTGATGCCCGGTCGCGATCGATTGAGGCTGTCGGCCGGCACCTGGTAGTAGGCGCTGGCTTCTCCCGAGGCGAACAGGTCGCGAATGGGCGGCTGCGTGGTATCCGCCGCGGCAACGGAGTCAAAGCGCGCGATGAGCGTGTCGCCGCGGATCCAGTCCCGCTCGTCGCTTCGTATGTGCACGGTGTCAGGGTCCGACTCCGCGAAGGCCTTTCCAATCGCTCGCAACTCCCTGATCCGCTGATCGGGCATGACGATGTCCAGTGAATCGGCGATGATATCGCGATCGGTCGTCGTCGCGCGCGCGCCCGAAGGGCCGAACGCAAAGGCTCGATTCAGTTTGGCATTCGCGATCCGCAGGTCGATCGTGTCGGAAGTGACGTCGAACTCCTTGCTGACCGCGTTGGCCGAGTCGATGGCCACAACCCGGTCTACCTGCCTGGCGGCACCGTACATCTCGATCACGCGGCCCTTGAGAGTAAAAGGCTGCGACCCTTTCGACTCCACCACTGGCCCCTTCATGAGTCGTGAGAAGCGACGGGCGCCATCGAGCATCGCCGAGTCACCGGTGGCCACGACGTCGGTCCGTTCGAGTCGCACGTCGCCCATGGCAAAGAAGGTGGAATCCCCCTCCCCCAGGATCGTGTTCCCCAGAACGACGATTGGCGGCTGATCGCGTCCGGCGGAATCCTTCTCCACGTAAGTCAGCCGGGGACGCTGTGTGGCGACAATTCGCGCCCTGTCGCGCAGTCCACGCACGGGTCGGAAATACTCGAGCTGCCGGCCATCCAGAGTGGCCGCGTCCTGCGTCATCACCGCATGAACGTCCTCCTGGAACAGGAGGCGTTCTTCGGCGCGAAAGTACGTCACTCGCTGGGCGTCGATCGCGTAGCGGGTTTCCCGGTAGTGCACGTTGCCGATCAGGATATGAAGATCGTTGACCTCATAGCTCTCGGCACTGTCGGCCGTGATCGTTATGTCCTGGCCGCGACAATGACCGACGATACCTCCGCCCGAGACCGTGAAAGCCTTCTTCGTCGTCGGATCGACGATGTATTGCGCGCGGGTCAACGGAGTGTTTGGGAGGTCAAGCACGCAGCGCCGCTCGGTCTGCGGCGCTGCCTCGGATTTCGGCGGAACGACTGAAACGGGGGCCGTCGGCGCCGGTTCCGGCGTCACGGAAGCCGCGCGAATCGAATCCTCGCTAGCCTTCGTCGCGGCTTCGCGCGCCACGCGCTCGGCGACGCTATCCGCCACAGGCATAACCGTCGCCCTCGGGCGTGGTCCGCCAGAGCGTCCGCAGGCTTCCAGAGCAACGAGGAAGGCCAGAACGGCAACCGGGACGCGGAGTCTCATCGCCTTGGGATCTTGACCTGGGTGCCCGTGACCTGCGCGGCAGCCAGAATGCGCATGTTGGTCATGTCCGGGTTGGATACGAAGCCAATGCCCTTCGTGACGCGTTCCCCCTGCGTGAGCGTGAACGCGCTGTCGCTCGAGATCTCGTTGCGAGACGGATCATATCGGAGGTGTGGTGACTCGAGCCGCTCCCCTTCCTTCGAGACGACGACGACATTACCGCGAGCTTCCATCGTGCCAACCCGGCTGTTATGCGCCCCTTGCACGGCCGTCAACACCGCGTCCTGAACTCCCTCAGGCGTGAAGAACGTGGCCGTGACCTTCCGCAGCTCCTCGCGGGTGTTGTCGTCGTACATGAGCAGGGTATCGGCACGCACGTTCGCGCGGCGGACGCCGGCGTCAGTCAGGAAGAACGACACGCCGATGAGCATCTGCTCGGCGGAATCGGGGAGCAGTGCCTCGCTGGCAACGGGCGGCCCTTGCGTGTCCCCGCAGGCAGAGGACACGCTCGCGACTATCGCGCACACGGCACTGCGAAATGCGCGGGTCATGCCACCCCCGCCCGCATGAGGTCATGAAGGTGGACCACGCCTACGATGTGTTGGGAGTCATCAACGACCGGCATCGCCATTATGCCGATCTGCTCCATGCGGTACACTGCCGCGCTCGCAAGTTCCTCGGCGTCGGCCACTTTCGGAGATCTGGTCATCACGGACTCAATGGTCATGCCGAAGATTTCCTGCGTGCGCTCGAGCAGTCGGGTGAGGTCGCCGGCGGTGAAGACACCGGCGACCCGATTGTCCGGAGTGGCGGCGATGACGATCCCACGGCGCTCGGCGAGCCAGACAACCGCGTCCCGCAACGTAGCCGAAGGAGCCAGCACGGGCAGGCGATCCCGCTCCATGATGTCGCGCACCCGCGTGATCAGCTTGCGACCGAGTGCGCCGCCCGGGTGAAGGCGCGCGAAGTCCTCCCGCCGGAATCCCTTTCGCTCGAGCACCGCGACGGCCAGGGCATCGCCGAGGGCCAGGGCGGCCGTCGTGCTGGTCGTGGGCGCGAGATCGTGCGGGCATGCCTCTTCCTTCACCCACGCATCGAGCACCGCATCGCATTCGTGTCCAAGCGTCGATTCGGCGGCTCCGGTCAACGCGATGGTGCGCACACCAAAGCGACGGAGGTGCTCGAGCAACATCAGGAGCTCTGCAGACTCGCCGCTCTTTGAGAGCAGCAGCGCCACGTCGTTGGCTCCGACGAGTCCGAGATCGCCGTGGAGACCTTCGACCGGGTGAAGGAAGGTTGCCGGCGTTCCGGTGGACGTGAGTGTCGCGGCAATCTTGCGCGCCACATGACCTGATTTCCCGATGCCGGACACGATCACGCGCCCCTTGGAGGCGGCAATCAGGTCCACCGCGGCAGCGAAGCCAACTCCGATGCGGCGTTCCACCTCCGACAGGGCCTCGGCCTCCATACGCACGACGCGGCGGCCGGTCGCCCTGGCGTCCGTCCTTGATTGTGTCATGAGGGGGCCTCCTCGGAGTGGGACTGGACGTACTGCTCCACGAGGGCATCCCATTGGCCGCGAGCGCGCAACAGCACTTCCGCGAATTCCCGCACGGCGCCACGACCACCGTCTCTCGTCAGGCGGACGGCTCCCAGTCGCGCGACATCGTCCGTGCAGTTGGCGACGACGACCGGCAAGCCGACGACCCGCAGCACCGCCAGGTCCGGAAGGTCGTCACCAACGAATGCCACCTCGTGCTCGCCGATCCCCTTGGCGGCCAGCAGACGTCGCAGCGCCGGCAACTTCCGGGCATGCTGGTCCTGCACCACGTCGGTAATGCCAAGCTCCAGGGCCCGGATGGCCACGGCCTCCGAGACTCGCCCGGTGATGATGACCACCTCGATGCCGGCGAGCTGCATCATCTTGATCCCCACGCCGTCCAGAATGTCGAAGCGCTTGAATTCCAGCCGGGCGCCGTCCACATCTCCCAGGTAGATCCCGCCCTCGGTGAGCACGCCGTCGACATCGAGCCCGACCAGCCGAATGCGCCTGGCAAGGTCGGGATCGATCGCGGACGATCCACGGTCACGCGCCGCACCTGCGCCAGGGGCGGTCATCGGCGACAGGCCTCGCGCACGGCGATCGCGCGCCTGACGAGTGCCTCGAGCCCGGACAATGGGATCATGTTCGGCCCGTCGCTAGGTGCGTGATCGGGATCCGGGTGCGTCTCGAGGAAGAGTCCGTCCGCGCCCGCCGCAACCGCGGCAAGCGTAAGCGTGGGGATGAACTCTCTCGCGCCGCCGCTGGCGCCGCCCTCGCCGAGCCCAGGGCGCTGGACCGAGTGGGTTCCATCGAAGATCACCGGACAGCCGGTCGCAGTCCGCATGCGTGGAATGGAGCGCATGTCGACGGCGAGGTCGCCGTAGCCGAAAAAGCTGCCCCGCTCAGTGACAGCGACGGTGCTGTGTGACTCGGCGCTGTGTGCCTCTGGCCTCTGGCCTCTGGCCTCTGGCCTTGCCGATTTCACTTTCTCTACCGCGCCCTTCATGGCCTCAGGCGCCATCCACTGCCCCTTCTTCACGTTCACAGCCTTCCCCGTCGCGCCGGCGGCTACGAGGAGGTCGGTCTGCCGGCAGAGAAAGGCCGGGATCTGAAGCGCATCGACAACCTGCGCCACCGGTTCGCATTGCTCCGGCAGGTGGACGTCGGTGAGCAAAGGAAGACCGGTCGCAGTGCGCACACGCGCGAGTCGCTCCAGTCCTTCGTGCAGACCAGGGCCTCGATGGGCGGTTGCGTTGGAGCGGTTGGCCTTGTCGAAGCTCGCCTTGTATACGACGCCCCCCGGGATGATCTCTGCCAGGCGCGCGAGTGCTTCCCCGACCTTCAGGTTGAGACTGTCGTCTTCCAGCACGCAGGGGCCCGCAATGAGAAACAGCTCGTCCCGCGGGAAGCCGCCGAACATGTTCAGTCGGCGGCTTCGACCAGCGCCGGACCGACAGTAGCCGACGCGGCGCGACGCTTGGCACTGGCGGCGGCGGCAATGAACCCCGCAAACAGCGGATGAGGGCGCGTCGGACGAGAGCGCAGCTCGGGGTGGAACTGCACGCCGATGAACCACGGATGGTTCTCCAGCTCCACGATCTCCACCAGCGAGCCGTCCGGTGACAACCCGCTGAGGCGGAGCCCGTTGGCGACGAACTGTTCGCGATAACTGTTGGAGACCTCGTACCGATGGCGGTGCCGCTCGCTCACTTCGGGCACACCGTACACCTCGGCCGCACGCGATCCACGCTGCAGTCGACACGGATACGCACCGAGTCGCATGGTGCCACCCATGTCCGTCACATGCTTCTGCTCCTCCATGAGATCGATGACGGGATTGCTGCACTCAGGGGCGAATTCACTGGAGTGCGAATCGGGGAGCAACAGCACGTTGCGCGCGAACTCGATGATCGCGACCTGCATGCCGAGGCAGATTCCGAAGAACGGCAGGCCGGTTTCCCGCGCGGCGCGGATTGCCTCCACCATCCCGTCGACCCCCCGTACGCCGAAACCGCCGGGTACGAGCAGCGCATGATGTCCGGCAAGCAGTTCACGGGCGCGCGCCCGGTCGGTGAACAGGTCGCTCGACAACCAGGACACGTCCACGCCGACGTCGTTGGCGATGCCGCCGTGGACCAGCGCTTCCTGGATGCTCTTGTAGCTGTCCACGAGTTCCGTGTACTTGCCCACGACGGCGACTCGCACACGATCGCGAGGCGAGATCACACGCGACACCATCGCGCGCCAGGCAGACAGGTCCGGTTCGTTCCCTTCGAGTTCCAGGCGCCTGACGACGCGCTCGTCCAGGCCCTGATCGTAGAAGGAGAGAGGAATCTGGTAGATGGTGGGAACGTCGCGGCTCTCGATGACGTTCCCGAACTCCACGTTGCAGAACAGCGCGATCTTCCGCTTCACGTCCTCGGACAGAGCGCGTTCGGTGCGGCAGATGAGGAAGTCTGGCTGGATACCGATTTCCATCAACTCACGCACTGAGTGCTGCGTGGGCTTGGTCTTCACTTCGCCCGCCGCCGCGATGTACGGAACGAGCGTCAGGTGAATGAAGATGGCGTTCTGCCGGCCTACTTCATGGCGGAACTGACGGATGGCTTCGAGGAACGGCAGCGACTCGATATCGCCAACGGTGCCTCCGATCTCGACGATCACGACGTCGTTCCCGGGCGCCACGCGTTTCATCTGCGCCTTGATCTCGTCGGTCACGTGTGGAATGACCTGCACCGTGCTGCCGAGGTATTCGCCCCGCCGCTCCTTGTGGATGACGTTCTGGTAGATGCGCCCGGTGGTGACGTTGTTCGACTGCGACAGCGAGCGATCGATGAAGCGCTCGTAATGGCCAAGGTCCAGATCCGTCTCGGCGCCGTCTTCAGTGACGTACACCTCGCCGTGCTGGAACGGCGACATCGTCCCCGGGTCGACGTTGAGGTACGGGTCGAACTTCATGATCGTCACCGAGAGCCCTCGCTCAACGAGGAGGCGTCCCAGCGAGGCGGAGGCGATGCCCTTCCCCAGCGACGATACCACGCCGCCGGTGACGAAGATGTAGCGAGTTGCTTGCTGACGAGGCGCATTCTGCATCAGGGTCGTCCGGCGAAAAGGTCATCCCACAGGGCGTTGGCACGAGCGAGATCTTCTTCCGTGTCCACGCCACCGAGCGGCGGCGCGTCCACGAGGTGCACTCCCATGGCCATTCCAGCGGCCAGGGGGCGCAGTTGCTCCAGTCGTTCAATGCGTTCCAGAGCGTGCACGGGAAGCGCGACCCATTTCCGCAACGCCTCCCGGGTGTAGGCATACAAGCCGAGGTGGTGGCGCACCATCCGATTCCGCTCACCCAGGTCCGCCCGATCACGAAGGAACGGGATCGGCGCGCGGGAAAAATAGAGTGCGCGACCGTCGTCACCACACACGACCTTCACGACGTCCGGATTGTCCACGACTCCGGCGGCCGCGTGCGCCGCGCAGGTGGCGAGGGGAAACAGTCCCTTCCGCACCAGACTCGCCGCTCCAGCGATTGCCTCGGGTCGAACGAATGGCTCGTCGCCCTGCACGTTCACGATGACGTCGAAGGAGAGGCAGTCGGGCCGCTCCGCGACTTCGGCGACGCGGTCGGTTCCCGACGGATGGTCGGTCCGGGTCATCGCCACATCGCCACCACGTTCCCTAACGACTGACGCGATCTCCTCGGAATCGGTGGCGACAATAACGCGATCAACGGCGCCGGATTCGGCAATTCTCTCCCACACGCGGACGATGAGTGGAACGCCACCGAGCAGACGGAGGGGTTTTCGGGGGAGCCTGGTGGCGCCGAGCCGGGCGGGAATAACCGCGAGCGTGCTCAGGCAACCTTCAGCGGGGGCGTGCGGCGATGCAAAAGGCACGCCATTCAAGGTATCCCGCTGCCTGGCGAAATCCAAGCCGAACTTGAGTGTCGTTGGGCCGGGGGGGTTACTATCCCCGTTGACTCGCAACTTCTGACACTGCAACCCGATGAGCGGCCAGACCTCCAGCGACACTCAAAGCGGCGAGCGATCGACCGATCAGGGTCACCACCAGCAGCGAAAGTCCCACCTTGGCCGGGTCGGCGAAGACGTTGTCAGTGATGAGGGCTACCGCAGGGGGCCCCAGGCCAAGCCCAACGAAGTTCAGGAGAAACACGAGTAGCGCAGCCGCCTGGCCGCGCATGGCGCCAGGGCTCATCTCCGCCATGGCGGCGGCGGCGGCCCCGAATGGGGCTGCCGCAACAATGTTCGTCACGATCAGGGCGGCGATGAGAACCGGCTCCGCGGCCGTGAGGTAGAGCGGTATCCCCGCGATGATGGAGATGATCGCCGAGATGATGAGGACCAGCAGGTTCCCATCAGGTCGGCCGCGTGACTTGAATCGGTCTGCAAGGCGGCCGCCGGCGATTACGCCGACGACTCCGAAGATGGCCGTCGCGCCTCCCATGAGGAGCCCGATCTTCCCCGAGCTCCAGCCATGGGAACGCTCGAAGAACGCCGGAAACCAGAAGGCGGTGCCGAAGTTCACGATTGAATAGATCGCGATCGCCGCGCCGAAGGTCGAGTAGGCCCGGCCGTGTCTCCGAAGCCATGCCAGCACTTCTGCCCCAGTGAACGCATGAACTGGTGGAGAACCGGCGACCCGATGCCGTCTTGGTTCGCGGATGGTCAGTGTGAGGAGTGCCAGGAGCATCCCCGGGACGCCGACGACAATGAAGACGCGCTGCCAGGCGCGGATCTCTCCAAAGACCGGGAAACGCCACGGTTCGAGGTTGCTCATTGTCTCGATCACGGTGCCGCCGATGAAGTACGCCAGTCCCGACCCGATGAACACGCCGCTGGTGAACACGCTCATCGCAGTGGCCAGTTTCTCGGGCGGGAAATAGTCCGCGATGAGCGAATTCGCGGATGGCGATAGCGTGGCTTCTCCGATGCCAACGCCGAATCGCGCGGCGAAGAGCTGACCGTACGTATTCGCAAGACCGCTCGCCGTGCACATCACGCTCCAGGCGGCGACTCCCCACGCAATGATGGCTGGCCGGCTCCTCCGATCCGCCAGTCGTCCCACGATGAATGCGGAGAACGCGAACGTTCCCGCGAACGCGGGGCCGAGGAGATACCCCATCTGCGTGTCGGTCAGCCCGAGATCGGCCTTGATCGGCGTGAGCAGCAGAGCCATGACCTGCCGGTCGATGAACGACGATACGTTCAGCAGCAGCAGGACGCCGACTACGTACCATGCGTAGCGGGTCCCGGGCGCGGGTGCCGTCGTGGGAGATGCGGTGTCAGGCGGGGGCATGCGCCCCGGGAACGGCGGCCAGCCTGAGGAAATTAGCCAGGAGGTCCTTCCCGCTGGGCGTCATGATCGATTCCGGATGGAACTGCACGCCCCAGACCGGATGCTCTCTATGCCGAACGGCGTGGATTTCACGGGTATCGTCCTGGGCGACTGCCGTGACGATCAGCGCTCCGGGCAGCGTGCCTGGTTCCGCGATGAGCGAGTGATATCGCATGACATCGAGCGGCGAGGGCAGCCCCGCAAAGAGATCGGAGCCGTCGTGCAGTACGCGCGATGTCTTCCCATGCATGACGCGTCCCGCGCGCACGACACGTCCGCCATACGCTTCGACGATGGCCTGATGGCCGAGGCAGACGCCAAGGATTGGCACGGTCGCTCCCCAGCGCCTGACGAGTGGAACGGAGATGCCCGCCTCCGCCGGAGTGCAGGGTCCGGGCGAGATCACGATGGCGGTCGGGGCCAGCGCCCCCACGTCGTCCACTGAAATCACGTCATTGCGCCTGACGTCGACTTCCACGCCGAACTCGCCGAGATACTGGACGAGGTTGAAGGTAAAGGAGTCGTAATTATCCAGAACGAGAATCACGCTACGTGCTGATTAGTGGGTGCTAGGGCGATTTGCTGGAACTGGTGCTTGGCGCTGGTGCTTGGTGCTGGAGCGGCTAACCGCGCGGGTGGAACTGCTTGTGGACGCTCCGAAGATACTCGCGGTCCACATGCGTGTAGACTTGCGTGGTCGATACGTCGGCGTGACCCAGCATTTCCTGAACCGCCCGCAGGTCGGCGCCGCCCTCCAGGAGATGTGTGGCAAATGAATGTCGGAGCGTGTGGGGAGTCACCGCTTTTTCGATCCCGGCCCGTCCAACATGCTTTCGCAGTATGGTCCACGCGCCCATGCGAGAGAGCGGTTCACCACGGGCATTCAGGAAGAGGATCCCCTTCCCTCCTCCGCGCTCGAGCCGCGGACGCAGTTCCCGGAGGTAGATGGCGATCGCAGCAGCTGCGGAGCGGCCGAACGGAACCAGGCGCTCCTTGCTCCCCTTCCCCAGCACCCGCACAAGTCGCTCATCGAGGTGAACGTCGCGTACCGTCACTGTCGTCCATTCCGAGACCCTGAGACCCGCCCCATACGCCAGCTCGAGCATGGCTCGGTCGCGGTAGTACATCGCGTCGTCCTGCGATGGCGCGGCCAGCAGCGCGGTCACCTCGTCAGGCGAAAGCACCTCGGGAAGGGTCTGCCAGCGTTTCGGCAGCTCCAGTCGATCGCTCGGATCGCCGGGAATCACGCCCTCGGCGACGAGAAACCCGAACCAGGTGCGCAAGCCGGCGATCGTGCGACGAATCGACGAGGGAGAAAGGCCCACGTCCTTCAGGTGATAGACGAAGTCGCGGAGGTGAGCCGGCGTCAGCTGGGCGGGCGCACGGGCTGACTTGCTGACCGCGTATGATGCCAGCCGGAGCACGTCGCGGCGGTATGCCTCACGAGTGCGGGTAGCGCTCCCGTGCTCCAGCGACAGAAAGTCGTCGAAGCGCTCCACGAGGAAGGCGCGGAGCACCTCGTCAGGCAGGGCCGCGCCGCTCATGACTTCCGGCGCCGGTGCCGAAACCAGGTAAAGACGATTCCCGCCACCAGGACGAGGGCGACGAGCGCTGTCGCCGTTCCCATCCGTCCGACCGCGTCCACCAGCTCTTCCCAATTGGAGCCGGCGCGGAAGGCGGCCCACGTAACGAGGCCGTACCAGGCGGCAGACGCGAGCGCAATCGCCGCCAGGGTCCCAAAGGCGGACGCGCGTAGTGCTCCCGCAAAGGGAGCCACGATTGCCCGGACCCCCGGGATGAGGCGGCCAAGCGCCAGCGAGAACAATCCGTACCGCTGATACCAACGGCTCAAAGCCTCGTCCGCCGTTTCCTTGTGCTTGAGGTGAAACCGTTTTTCGGCGTACGACGCTCCATATCGGCGTCCGACGGCATACATGACCATCGCCCCGACAACGTTGCCTCCCAGGACGGCCAGAAAGGCCGGGATTGGTGAGGCGTCCGACCGGGCGGCGATGAAGGCGCCGAACGCGATGAGCACGTCGGCCGGTATGGGCGGGAAGATGTTCTCGGCGGCTGCCAGGAGCGCCATCGCTGGAAGGAGCGTCGACGGCGGGAGGGTCAGCAACCAGTCGAGAATCGACTGGAGGTTCACGCGCCGACGCTTCTGCGCGCGATGGAGACCGACGCGACGCAGGCGAGCCCTTCCCCGCGCCCTACCCAGCCCATGCGTTCGTTGGTTTTTCCCTTCACGTTCACGTCGGTAAGCGTTACGCCCAGTGCTTCGGCCAGCGCGGCACGCATCGCATTGCGATAGGGACCGACTTTCGGCGTTTCGGCGATGACCACCACATCCGCGTTCACTACGCTGTACCCTGCCTCATGCACCCTGGCGACGGCGGCGCGAAGCATTTCCATCGAGTCGGCCCCGCGAAGTTCCGCGTCGGTATCCGGGAACATCTCACCGATATCGCCGAGCGCCGCCGCGCCGAGCACGGCATCCGTCACGGCATGAGCGACTGCATCACCGTCCGAGTGGCCCGCCAGCGAGAACTCGACGGGTATGCGCGTCCCCGCCAGGATCAGCGGCCCACCGGGCGTGAAGCGGTGGGAGTCGTAGCCGATGCCAATTCGTGACTGGTGATTGGCGACTGGTGACTCGTTCATGAGTCCTGACTGTTTGTGCGTGAGGTCAGCGAGGCAGCGTGAACGCCTGCGCCCGACGGCTGTGCCGAGTCACGAATCACGAGTCACGCGGCTGCAGTTTCAGGTTCCCGAATGATCGAATAATCCTGCCGGCGCCGGGCCGGCGTGAATCCCGCGTCGCGGATCAGCCGTTCCATTTCGTCGGTCGTGGTCCGATGAGTGGTGCCCGCGGCGGACACCACGTTCTCCTCGATCATCAGCGACCCGAAATCATTGCAGCCGAACCGTAACGCCAGCTGACCGACCTTCATCCCCATGGTGACCCAGGAGGACTGAAGGTTCGGCACGTTGTCCAGCACGATGCGGGCGATTGCGACCGTGCGCAGGTACTCGGTCGCGCCCGTCTTGGGCATGTGCGACATCGTCGGGGTGTTCTCCGGCTGCAGTGGCCAGGTGATGAAGGCCGTGAAGCCGCCGGTGCGCGCCTGCAGCTCGCGAACGCGCTCCAGGTGTTCGATGCGCTCGGCCAGCGTCTCGCCGATCCCGTACATCATGGTGACGGAGGTCTTCATCCCCTCGTTATGCGCGAGTTCCATGATCTCGAGCCAGCGATCAGCGCCCGCCTTTTTCGGCGCGACGATGTCCCGGACGCGCTGGACCAGGATCTCGCCTCCTCCGCCCGGTATGGAGTCCAGGCCGGCTGCCTTCAGTTCGCGAATAATCTCGACGGCATCCATCCGGAACACCGTGCTGAAGAAGTCGACTTCGCTGGGCGAGAAGCCGTGGATGTGGATTGGATGGTTGCGCTTGATGTAGCGCATCAGGTCCAGGTACCACTCGAACGGGATGTACGGGTTGTGCCCGCCCTGAATGAGGATCTGGACACCACCAAGGGCCTTCGTCTCCTCGATCTTGGCGCCGATTTGCTCGAACGAAAGCGTGTACCCCTCGCCGTGCTTCGGACGCCGGTAGAACGCACAGAAGCCGCAGTCGGCCACGCAGACGTTCGTGTAGTTGATGTTCCGGTCCACGATGTACGTGACGATGTCGTTCGGGTGCCGCGCGGCGCGTGCGCGATCGGCCTCGAGCCCGAGTTCGAGGAGCGGAGCGTTCGTGTAGAAGTCGAGGAGGTTGTCGGGCACGTCGCGGGGAGTGCTCTGGTCGATTCGCCGAGGTGCCGGAGTCGGCGCCGCAGCGCCTGAAAGTTCACCAGAGCGAGAACCGGCGCGCCAGTGGTACCGGCATGAGCCGGTCGGATAACGGACCGGGATCGTTCGTCGCCGGTTCACCATGCACGCTCCGCGCTCGGGCACCCGGGGCGAGGGCCCGGCTACGGCACTCAACCGGGCATGTTAGCGGCCGAAGGCCTGCGTCCTGCGGCGGTGCGCCGAATCGCTTCACCTGCGTTGGAATGATGCAGTGTTGAGCGGGGTGGCTGGGCACTTTAGGGCCAATGCAAACATCGGGCGAAGGAAGATCCGGTGGCGGCAAGCCGGCAGCGGAGCCTGCGGTGGGTACCTCGGCGGTCGGGCTGGCGCGTCCTTCGCCGTCGAATCCGAAACTACTGACGCGTTTGCGGTCGAAGCTCCGCCTGAGCCGCTATAGCCGGCGAACCGAGCAGGCGTACGCCAATTGGGTCACCCGGTTCGGGCGTTACCACAAGCTCACGCATCCGGCCGATCTGGGGGAGTCGGACGTCGTCAGATTCCTCCGCTACCTGGCCGAGGGATCGCCACGTCGCGACGGCCACGCAGGCGCCGGCGTTGTCGGCGCTCCTGTTCCTGTACAAGCACGTCATCGAGCGTCCGCTCCGGCTGGAGGGATGGCTGCCGCGGGCGCGGACGCCGACCCGGTTGCCCGTCGCGCTCTCGCGCGCGGAAGCGGCGCGGGCGCTCGTGCAGCTGCGAGGCACGTACGGGATCATCGGGCTCCTCCTGTACGGGAGCGGAACGCGGTTGCTGGAGTGCCTGACGCTGCGGATCAAGGACGTGGATCTGGAGCAAGGTGAGATCCGGATCCGACGGGGCAAGGGGGGAGTCGATCGGGTTACCGTCCTGCCGCACGGAGTGCGGGTGAGGCTGGCCGCGCATTTGAGCTCGGTGCAGGCGCAGCACGGCGCGGATGTGGCAGCGGGCGGAGGCCGGGTTCCGCTGCCAGGCGCTTTGGACCGGAAGCTTCCCATGGCCGGCGTCGAGTGGGCATGGCAGTGGGTCTTTCCGGCGACGCGACGGTGGCGCAACCTGTCGACCGGGTCGCGAGGTCGGCACCACCTGGCCCCCTCGGCGATGCAGCGGGCCATGGCGACAGCCGTCCATCGGGCCGTTATCGGGAAGCGGGCCAGCTGCCACACGTTGCGGCATAGCTTTGCCACTCACCTGCTTGAGTCGGGTTACGATATCCGGACCGTGCAGGAGTTGTTAGGTCACCGTGACGTCGGCACGACGATGATCTACATGCACGTGTTGAATCGTGGCGAGCTGGATGATCGGCTGCACCGGGAAGGCCACGTCAGGGACTTGGGGTGCGGAGTCCGGCGGATCAATTGTCCTTGCCGGACGCGGCCGTGTTTCCGGATTCGGCTGCGGGCGGTAAGGTAGAGGACGGCGTCGGGCGACGTCGAAAGACAAGTTAGGCAGCCGGATTGTTTCCGAGGGGATCATGTCCTACGCCACAGCGACGCCCGCTGATCAAGACCATCTACGCACTTACGTCGAGAACCTGCTCGAACGTTTCTGGGTTTATCGCGAGAGCAAAGAGAACTTCGGCGTAGCCGCACTCGCCGTTTTTCTCGGCGCGGTTGCGACTGCGCTCGTGTCGAAAGACTGGCCGCCAACATTTGCCCAGACACGGCCCGGTCTGATCTTGGCTACGTTTACGATCGTCTGGCTTCTCGTCGCTGTTTACGTCCGTTATCAGCTGCGAAAACGGCGGTGGGCGGCGCTAAGAGTGTCTGGGTGCGAGTGGCTGCTCGCCGAGTGGCTTCCCGACTCACCACGAGCTATGGCTAACAAGGGCCAGCCGCCGCCCATCGTTGAACCCTCCGCTCTCATCTTGGTCGCCGACGTCGTTTGGCCCATGAAAGGCTCAGTGGCCGTGCTCAACCCGTCACTGCATGTGTATCCGAATGAAATCGAACAGGCGTGGCTCTGGGCTCAGGACCGAGGTACGGACGCCCTTCGCCACGAGTACATCATTCACCTTTTGGGTTGGCTCGGGTATCTTGCTATGGTCCTTCGCACCGTGTTGGCATAGGCTGCCTAACAGCGGCTGCACCTGACGGCTGCCCGCGTGCGAACCTGTCGAAGGATCTTCAGCGGGCCGCCGCAGGTGAGCCGCATTGCGTTAGGCAGACGGTGACAGGTGGCACATGACCGGCTAACCGGCCGGTTCACCACAAATCAAAATTAGTCAAGTCTTGAAAGGAGGCCATCATGCATCGATCAGTCTTTGCATCTATGGGGTACTTGCACCGGGCAATGACCGGGTTCGCGGTGCTGGTTTTTCTGGTCACGACTTCAGCTCTCGCTCAGCAACCTTCTGATGTGGCGTGTAAGCTGCTCCAGCCGGCGGAGATTGAGTCGGCCCTAGGAGGGAAAACCACCAACAAGCCTTCCGGTTTTACCTTTAACAATCGGGGCGAAGTCCTTTCCAGTTGCTCAACCGAGATGACCGGGTATCGGGCGGTCACGATTAATCTTATCCAGAACCTCCCTGTCGATGGTGGTCTGGCCATACGCAGGATCGTTAGTGAAGTCGCGCGCCAGGAGCAATGGAAGGTGAAGGGTGCGCAATTTGCTGAAAAGACCGTTGGCAACGCGACATGTACGATGTATGGTAGGCCCAATGTGCCCGACTTTACAGAGTGTAAAATCCCCCGCGGTAGAGCATATGTTCAGGTGGAGGTGAAAGTTCCTGAACAGAAGCAGATGGCATCGATGGATGTGGTAGCCGCGCTGGTTCAAAAGGCGTACACTCGCTGGTGACATCTGCCGGGCGGTTGGTGTCCATCACCACTTCGCAGACCCGGCCCCTTGTTGCTGTGCTGCCGCCCAGAGCGCGGTGCGGACGCGCGAAAAGCTGCCTAACGTTTGCTGCTGACAGCCCGGGTTGGTCTGCTCGCTGTCGCTCGCTTTTGTTGAAGGGCTGCAGCAGAAACTTGTCCGTTCTATGAGAGAGATCGTCAAGGGCGGGCTTCGCCCCGACTGATCTCCTGGGCGCGTGGCCCTTGGCGATCAGCCCCAATGTAGGTGCAGGCGAGACCTGCGGCGACGGGGATTGCCCGGCAGCCTTCT
>DATCIJ010000089.1:0-8824 GCA_036507855.1 Gemmatimonadaceae bacterium
CGCCAAGCGTCACCTCCACCAGCGCAAGGCCGTCGCCATCCGTGGCCCGCGCAAAGGTCGCGGCCGGGAGCGCTCGACGCGCCTCGCCGACTGTCATCGAGAGCTGGATCGCTCCCACGCCGGAACTCGAGATCAGATACGCGTCCGGCGTCGCCGATGCCGAGGAACGAGCCGGAGTGCTGTCTGTTCGCGCATTCGCGGCAGGCGTCTGGATGTCACGATCCGCGCACCCTGACGCAAAGGCAAGCATGACGAGGGCCTCAACCCACTTCATTCAGGGCTCCGGTTCCGGGCTCGGCAGGGTGGAGGGCAGACTCGCTGCCATGCGTCCCCCGATCTCTGTTACGGTCGGATGGAGAATCCGCGCCGCCTGTCATAGAGTAAGTCACGTTCCGGGCACGCGAGAGGAGTGGAGCGGTTTCAATTGCGTCGATTGCCATTCCGATTGCTTCCGACCATGATCACAGACCCCCCACCCTTCATGCGACTCACTTCGTGTCTCCTGGCCGCGTCAGCGCTTGTCGCGGGAACATCCCGGGCACAATCCGTGCCCGTCCTTCCGGACAGCGTCATCGCCGCGCTGGCCAGGGAACTGTCCGGAGTCACCGCCCGGCGTAACCTGGAGTTCATCTCGCGCGAACACCGGACTCGCGGCTCGCGCCCGTGGCACACCGCGGGCGCCTTCGTCATGCAGCAGGCAATCTCCTACGGAATTGCTGACGCGCATATCGAGACCTTCCCCGCCGACGGCAAGACATTCTATGGCACCCAGCGCTCGCGTCCACCATGGGACGCGGAGTTCGCCGAACTGTGGCTCCTGAAGCGCGACGGCAACGCGTGGGTCCGCGACCGGCGACTGGCGAGCTGGGACGCGATGCCGATCACCCTCGCCCAGGACAGCGAGAGCGGCGAAGCCACCGCCGACGTCGTCGACGTGGGCAACGGCACATCGCTCAGCGATTACGACGGCAAGGAAGTGAGGGGAAAGCTGGTCCTCGCCGCGCAACAACCCGGACCGGTCGCCGAACTGGCCGTCGCCCGGTTTGGTGCGGCGGGAATCATCAGCTACGCGCAGAACCAGCGGACCGCCTGGTGGGGTGAGGACGAGAACCTCATCCGTTGGGGACACCTTGATGCCTTCGCCGCCAGCACGGCGTTCGGGTTCATGATTTCGCTCAAGGAAGCGCGCGCCCTGCGGGAGCAACTCGCGCGGGGCGAGACCGTGCGAATGCACGCTTCAGTGCGCGCGGGAAAGCACGCCGGCAACATCGAAGTGGTGACGGCAACGATTCCCGGCGCGGATCCCCAGCTCGCCTCCGAGGAGATTGCCTGGTCCTGTCACCTCGACCACCCGCGGCCGGGCGCGAACGACAATGCCAGCGGCTGCGTCACGATCCTCGAGGTCGCACGAACGCTGCAATCGCTCATTGCGTCCGGCCGCATCGCGCGGCCAGCACGTACCCTGCGATTCATCTGGCCACCGGAGATCGAGGGCACGCACGCGCTGTTGAACGCGCGGCCGCAAGTGGCCGCGCGCCTGAAGGCTGTCATCCACCTCGACATGGTGGGCGGGAATCCGGCGATCACCAAGGCCATCCTGCACGTGACGCGCGGCCCGGCCTCGCTGCCCTCGTTCGTGCATGACGTCGCCGCGTCGTTCGCCGATCTGGTCAACCGCGAGTCAGACGCCTTCGCGTCCACTGGCAGCGCGCGCTTCCCGCTCGTCTCTCCTGAAGGCAGCAAGGCAGCGCTGCAGGCGAGCATGAGCGATTTCTCGCTGGGGAGCGACCATGAGATCTATACGGACGGTTCGTGGGGCATTCCGTCGGTCTACATGAATGACTGGCCGGACCGGTACATCCACACTGATCTCGACGTCGCCGCCAACATCGATCCCACCAAGCTCCAGCGCGCGGCGTTCATCGCCGCAGCGACCGGGTACGTCCTTGCGAATGCCCGGGCGTCGGACGCATCGGCGATGTGGGAGACCGTGCGGCCGGCAATCGTCAGGCGCACGGCGACCATGCTGGAGCGGCGCGTTCCCCTTGGCGCCGGTGAGGCGGCCAACCTGACGCGATATCATTTTGCCGCCGAACGGGCGGTCGTGTCGTCCATGGATCGGTTCTTCCCGGTTCCGGCGGAACTGCGGCGCTCGGCCGAAGGGTTCATCGCGGGCCTCGAGCAGACGACCGCTGCGGCAGCACCGGCCGCTGCCTCGCCCCCTGTCGCAGAAGGTCGGGTTGTCTACCGGCGCAATATGACTGCGCGCGGGCCGATGTCTGCCATGGGCTACGACTACCTGACGGACAAGTCAGGCGCTGACAAGACCGGGAAGCTGCGGCTCCCAGCTTATCGAGGGGCTCACGGCACGGGCGATCTGTACGCCTATGAGGCGCTCAACTTCGTCGATGGCCGCCGGAGCGTGAGCGACATCAGAGATGCACTGGCGGCCGAATTCGGCCCGGTACCGCTCGAGCTGGTGACCGAATACCTGGCAGCGCTCGAGTCAATCGGGTTGGTGCAGCGCGTGACGCGCTGACGACAGTCGTCAGCGCTTCCGTGCCCTGCGGACGCGGGAGACAACCACGCCCGTGACGACCGCCGCCGTCATCACGGCCGCGGTTGCCGTCTGCACCGTGCCCCGGGCCGACCTCTTGATTCCAGCCATCGTAGTCCTCCGAGTTATCCCCGTTCGAGGATTAATCTGAGCGTACCCCATCGGGCGCAGTACGCGCATGGGGGAGACTCACTGCCTTTGCATCGGGGTAGCCCTGACGGACTGGTCTGCTCCCGCGACAGCGATCCCGGGCTATCGCAGTCCGCGACGTTGCCTCAGCACTTCATACAGCGCAACGGCAACGCCCGTCGACAGGTTCAGGGATCGAACGCGCGGCGACAGCATTGGCATCGCGACGAACCGGTCGCGATAGCGCTCGTGAAGATGGTCTGGAAGCCCGCCGGTCTCGCGCCCGAAGATCAGGACGACATCGGCCGGCGCACCAAGGGGCGCGTCCCAGTACAGTCGCGTGGCCTTCGTTGAGAAGAACCACGGCTCGCCGACCGTCGGCAACGCTTCCTCGAAAACATCCCAACTCGGCCAGACGCGCTTGTCCACGTGCTCCCAGTAGTCGAGCCCTGCTCTCTTCACCTCACGTTCATCGAGGGAGAAGCCGAGCGGCTTGACGAGATGCAGCGTCGCGCCCGTGGCAAGACATGTCCGGCCAGCGTTCCCGGTGTTCCAGTGAATCTCCGGGTGCACGAGCACAACGTGTGTTGACGGCATCACACCTTGTCGTTGGTGGCCTACCTGGTGCCATGCTGCGGTGGCGAATCGTCCGTGGCCCAGTCGCAGAAAGCCGCGTCCAGACCGTCGGCCCCGCCGGCCTGCTCGTCAGGCGCTGGGAACGGAGTCCTGAAGGTGAATGCGTGCGACGTCGGCCCGCGTTCCTTGAGATGCTGAAGCCGCTCCCGCGCTTCCACGACCGTGGGGATCTGACCCACACGAATCCACCACAGGACGAGAATCGGGCCTTCGAGCGGCTCGAACCACTGCTTCCTGTCGCGCAGCGGGGCGACATGAGCGCTCCGGTAGACGAACTGCTGCAACGACTCGAGCGATTCCCAGACCGACATGTTGATCGCCATGAGGTCGTCGCCCGCATACGGCCGGATCGCCGTGGCGTTGCCGTCCTCGGTCTGCAGGCGCCACACGAACCCCGGACTCCGGTCGGCCAACGCATTGATCGGATCGAGCTGGGTCCGGAAGCCTTCCATGGTCGGTGATTCGATGGGCGCCCGCAATCGTCCAATGTTCGCCTGCGCCAGGTGGAAACGCGGCACGGGGTTCCTCCGTTTGCGAATGAGGGTCGAGTGGATCCTTCAGGAAACTGATCCGGGCAACGCGAACATGGCAATCACGGGCCCATGATCGCTCGTGCCGAACTCGCGCTGCACGGTGCACGACTGCGTTCGTTCGGCGATCGGCCGGCTGGCCAGGATCAGGTCGAGTCGCCAGCCAATATTGCGCGCCCGGAGGTTCCGCCACGGCGCCCACCACGTGAACAGGTCGGCGTTGTCGGGCTCCAGCTCGCGATGGACGTCGACCAGCCCGTGGCCGATGATGCGTTCCAGCACCGCGCGCTCCTCGGGGCGCTGCCCGATGACATTCGGCTTCCGCTCCTTCGGATGGACGTCCATGTCCGTTCGCGCGACGTTCCAGTCGCCACAGAGCACCAGGCGCTCGCCCGTCGCTTCGTGTCGGGCCGCAAACGCCTCGAGTGCCTCGAGGAACCGCATTTTGGCCTCAAAGTCCCTGCCGCCGTTAGGCACATAGATCGATGCCACCGTGAAGCCGGGCAATCGCGCGGTGACGATCCGGTTCTCGTAATCGAACTCCGGATGGTTGAAGCCGGGCCGTTCCGGGACGGTGGCCCGGCGGACGTGCAGCGCCACGCCGGAGTATCCTTTCGCTCCGTGCCAGTAGCACCAGTAGCCCTCGATCTCGCACAGCCACATCGGCAGTTGGTCGATCGCTGCCTTGATCTCCTGCAGGCACAGGACGTCGGGCTGCTCCTTCTCGATGAACTCGGCGAGCTGCGCCTCACGAGCCCGCACGCCGTTCACGTTCCATGTCGCGATCTTCACGAGTCGAATCACGCCTCCAATTGACGGCTCTCAGCGCCCCTTCAGCGCGCGCGTGACCGCGCGGTCGAGCGCATTCGCGAACGCCTGCTTCTCGCGCGAACCGTAAACGCCGTGGCCTCCGGTATCCACCCCGCTGCCCCGCAACCCATCCATGAAGTCCCGCATCGACAGCCGTTCACCGATGCTCTCCTCGGTGAACACCTCGCCGCGCGGATCGATCACCGCGACGCCCTTCGGCACCAGGACCGCCGCCAGCGGAATGTCCTGAGTCACGGCCACGTCTCCTGCCTCGGCGTTCTCGGCGATGTAACGGTCGGCGGCGTCATTGGAGCCGTCAACACGAATCGTGGTCAGGTGCACATAGCCGGCCGGTATCATCACCCGATGATTGGCCACCAGGACGGTGTCGAGCTTCAGGCGGTCCGACGTGCGGAAACAGATCTCCTTCACCACCTGCGGGGCCGCGTCGGCATCGATCCAGAGTTTCATGACGGCAAAGCTATGGTAAGCGCCGCTCGCCTGGCGCGTCCGCCGGCGCCGCGAAGCTCAGGGGACGGCGCCTCCGAACCAGTAGCGAACCAGCAGCCACCGGAATGGATGGACGGGGCCCGGTACGATGTAGACGCTTTGGCCGATCAGGCACACAACACCAAGTGCAATGACAAGGGCCCGCTCGCCTTTCCAGAGGCCAATGCATAACGCTAGAACAGCCGCCGGAGCCATCACCACCCGCAGGAGCGCCGCGAAATACAGGACGAGTGACTCGAGTGACGGATGCCCTCCGCTTGGCGCGAAGGTCGTGACGATGAAGACGAGTACATCACACGCCATGATCGCAGCCAGGAACCATGCAATCCGTGTCGCCCTTATGCGCGATGGCCACAGCCAGCGCGTCGCGATGAATGGGCCAACGAGGGCGACCATGACGAGGATGTCGACCCCGTTGAAGTAGTTCCACACGCGGATCTGCGCCGTGCTCCAGGCCAGGTTGACGCCGGCGAGGTATGCGAGCACGATCGCGACGACGCCGACCGTGGAGCTGCGCCCGGGAGTCAACCTGGGCCCGGTTTGGTCAATCGGTGCATGCGGACGTGCTCTACATCGTCGGCGTCCCGCCAGAGCCCGAGCACGTAGTCGTTTCCGATGTCCGTCGGCCTGAATCGCGCCGGCATCCTCACGGTGCCTAACCAGCGACCCGTCCGGTCGAAGACGCGCCAGGACGACGGCGTGGACACCACACGCGAGAATCCCTGGCTCAGGAACCACTCCAGGTCGGATTCGCTGACCCAGAGATTGCGATCGCTGTCTACCAGCATGAACGAATAGGCCGGCAGGTGTCGGGCGAATGACACTTCCTCCATCATTTTCTTCCGCTGGGCAAGGAGGCGCGGATCGATCGGACCGCCTCCCTCGGCGCCCATGTTGATGATGAACTCCCTGTAGCGTTCCTTGTCCCGGTCGCGCACCAGTTGTGGCGTCCACGGCGCGCGAACAATAAGGTGAAGCTTGCCATCGAGACGATGGCGACGGATCTCGTATCGATCGGCGTAGCCGACGTAGTAACCGTCACCATCACCCACGATGAAGCCGCCCGGGGCAAACGTCGTTGTCTGGGCAAACGGCAGCGCCGGAGTCTTGATGTACTCGATCGCGGGATGGCGCGAAATGATTCGGCCCTGCGTGTCGGCTTTCGTAACGGCAAGCACGGTGAGTGAATCGAGCCAACGGCCATCGGGATGATTACCTGACTGCGGCCAGGACGTGCGGGCAAAGCTGCCGTCATCGAAAAAGTGGAATCCCGAGAGCACCAGGCCGTCCTTGTGCGACAGTGATCGGAGACCACGCGCGAACTTTCCGTCAATGGAAAAGAACTCGATTTCCTCGCGCGAATCGATCACCGCCAGCGTATCCCCAGGGCGCCTGACGAGTCCCATGACCTGCCTGAACTCGCCCGGGCCCTGTCCACGCCTGCCAATCGCCCGCAGGTAGCGCCCGCGCGCGTCGTACACGCGGATATTGGTCGTCCCCATGTTGGCGATCGCGATGGCGCCGTCACTGAGTCGCACCGCACCCATGACTGTCGCCAACTCGTAGAGCGAATCCTCACCCGACCCTATGTCAACCGTAGGCTCAGGCGAGAGAGTCCATCCCTTGCCGGCGGGCCACGAGGGGCGCGTGTTATCGACAATGCGCACGCCCGCGCTGTCCCTGGTCATTGATTGCGCGGCCACCTGCGTCGCCGAACTCGCAACAATCAGAACAGGGAGAAACCACTTAGGAACGCGTGGCATGGCCTTCATAATTCGGTTTCCTCGACGAGCGCGCAACAGGAGAGTGTCGTCCACCAACCTCGACTGTCCAACAACTCGTTTCGCGGATCGCGCGAATCTTGCGGATCAGATTCGTGTGAATCCGTCAGATTCGCGTAATCCGCGTCCGGTCGTTTCGGGGCGGTTCCACACCTATCCCGAAATGGCGGCGGCCGGGTTATGGACTACGGCGCCGGAGCTGGCGCGCTGGGCACTCGCCCTGACTCGCAGCTACAGCGGCCAGCCCAACGGCATCCCGACGCCGGCCATGGCGCAGCAGATGGTGTTCAAACACCAGCCCACCGGCGCACGCGGCGGGAATGGATTCTGGGGACTGGGCGTTGGCGTCGATGGTGACGCGGACTCCATCGCGTTCCGCCATGGCGGCCGTGATGAGGGTTTCGTCGCCGACGCCATCATGTGGCCAAGGCTCGGCCGCGGCCTGTTCGTGCTGACGAACGGCGTCAGCGGACAACTGTTACAGGAGATCCGGGCAGCGTACGCCGAGCTGTATGGTCGAGGCGGTCCGGTGCGACTGGAGCGCAGCACCCGCACGGTCGACACGGCGTCGCTCCGGGCGCTGGTGGGCCGCTACGAGTCGGCGATGCCGTTGGACACGCTCCGTTTCGACGTCACGTGGGCGCGCGGCGTGCTCCAGGTCTACGGGCACGCCGGCAAGCGGCAGTATCAGATCTTCCCAGCCGGCCCGGACACGTTCTTCGATGCGAACGGGGGCGCAACCTTCATCTTCGAGCGGGACTCCACGGCGGCTGGGCATCCGGGAAGCGTGATGCGCCTCGGACCCGGACCTAACGCGAGGCGCGCGCTTCGGTTGCCTTGAGCGCCAGCAAGGTGGACGACAGTTGTGCTACTTCATGCGAGCCACGACGAAGCCGGCGAGTTGGCGCGTCTGCTCGAGATTCGCGGAGATGCTGCTCACCGAGACCAGCTGGTCTTTGATGGCCATCTCGATGGCGACGATGCCGAACTCATTGCGGATGGCGGGAACTCCGAGCCCCTCAACCGGCTCGACGATGGCGTCAGCCACCTTGGAGTCCGCATACTGCTTCGCGCGCCAGTCGGACATCCTGCGAGAGTCCGACATGTCCGGCATACCCTGGCCCACCAGCAGCGAGACTTGCTGCGTTGACGCCGGCCCGAACCAGGTGCAGTTGCCGGTGGTGCCGTAAGCCTTTTTCTGGGAGGAATCGGGGGACCACGCAAGCGCGGTCTTGATCTCCTCGGAGGTGAGGAGGGCGCAGGGATCGAAATCGGACGCGACGGCTTGTACCGCGGACTGAGTCTGCTGCTCAGCCGCTTCACCGCCGCAGCTCGCGACGAGAAGGGGAAGGACAATCGTCAGCGAGAAGGCGGTTCGCGTTGTCATCGACTTATCTCTGGTTTCGCTCCTCTTCGGGGCATGCTTGCCCCCAGGATGAGCAGTGTTTTGACCAGGGCGCCGGCTGGCGTCACAGACACTGGAACTTCTCGGCGCCGCTCCCCTTTGACAAGAAGCGCTCGACGACGGCAAGCTCACCGGGTAGCCGGACGAACAGCTCCGCGCTATGGGTCTTCCATTCCGTCCGTGAGCTCATGCGCGCCGACGTCTCCCCAGCGCTGTTCCAGGCCGGCATCGTGGCAGCACTCCTGCTGAACGCGCGATACGCCGCGGCGCAGGATCCCGGCGTCATGGCGTGCGCCTCGTCGTTGAAGCCAGCGACGATCTCCGCCCGATCGTAGGGATGACACTCGACGATGGGTCACCGGAATCCCTGACACTTGGCTCGGTGGATTTTCGCGGCACGGGCACCCTGATCGAGGCGCACTGGATGGACGGCGGGCGTTTCGCGACGGGTTCGGCTTCCGCGCTG
>DATCIJ010000090.1:0-4176 GCA_036507855.1 Gemmatimonadaceae bacterium
TAGATCTCGGCGGTCCCGATACGAACGCCGCCCGGGTTGAGCGTCGCATCGCTGCGGCCGGTGATGATCATGCCGCCGTGCTCCGTGAGCTCGGCCCAGTCGCCGTGCCGCCACACGCCGGGGTAGTGATCGAAGTACGCCGCCCGGTATTTCGCCCTATCCGGGTCATTCCAGAACGAGACCGGCATGCTCGGAAACGGCTTCGTGCACACCAGCTCACCGGGCCCGCCGCGCACGGGGCGCCCGTCGTCGCCGAAGACATCCACGGCCATCCCCAGTCCCCGAACCTGCAGCTCGCCGCGCCACACGGGCCCGACCGGACTGCCTAACGCAAAGCACGAGATGATGTCCGTGCCGCCACTGATGCTGCTGAGGCAGACATCGCGCTTGATCGTCTCGTAGACATAGTCGAATCCCGGGCCGGCCAGGGGACTCCCGGTGGACAGAATTGCCCGGAGATGGCGCAGGTCATGCGTGCGACCCGGCTCCAGACCGGCTTTGTCGGCAGCGGCGAGATACTTGGCGCTCGTGCCGAACACCGTTATGCGCTCCGCCTCCGCCATGTCCCAGAGGATCGACGCCTTCGGCGCCAACGGGGCTCCGTCGTACAGAACAATGGTCGCGCCAGTGGCCAGTGACGACACCAGCCAGTTCCACATCATCCAGCCGCAGGTGGTGAAATAGAAGATGCGGTCGTCGCGACGGAGGTCGGTGTGAAGCTGATGCTCTTTCAGATGCTGGAGCAGCGTCCCGCCGGCGCCGTGCACCATGCACTTCGGCAGGCCGGTCGTGCCTGACGAGTACATGATGTACAGCGGGTGATCGAAGGGGAATCGCTCGTAGTGACTGGTGGCTGGTGACTGGTGACTCGCCACATCGGCTGCCCGCTGCCCGCTGCCCGTTGCCCGCCCAAAGTCGGACCAACTCGTTCCGTTGCGCACACGCTGGATCGGCGGATCTGACTGGAGGTATGGAACCACTACCACCCGCTCTATCGACGGGATCTGGTCGACGATCTCACGCACGCGCACCAGCGAATCGATCTCCTTCCCCGCATAACGATACCCGTCGGCCGTGAACAGCACGCGCGGTGCGATCTGGCCGAACCGGTCGAGTACGCCCTTCACGCCGAAATCCGGCGAGCAGGAAGACCATATGGCGCCGAGGCTCGCCGTGGCCAGCATGGCGATAACGGTCTCGGGAATGTTGGGCATGAAACCGGCCACACGATCGCCGGATACGATGCCGTGCGCGCGGAGCGCCGTCGCAACGGCAGCCACGGATTCCTGCAGCTCCGCATACGTGAGTGCGGTGCGACGCCCCGCCTCGCCCCACGACACCAATGCCTCGCGGTCGTCCGAATACCTGAGCAGGTTCTCGGCGAAGCTGAGCCGTGCGCCGGTGAACCAACGCGGACCCAGTTCCGGATCCGGCGGCGCCATTCGGTCCAGCCCGATGACCACCTTGTCCCATGGATCGCGGCCCTGACGCTCCGCGGCCACGACCCCGCAATAACGCCAGACCTCTGGCCAGAATCGCTCCCGGTGATCGACCGACCACTGATAGAGCCGACTGTAATCAACCCGATCGCCGCCGAGCGCATTCACTCCACCGGTTTCGGCGACGTGCGCCGCGAAGGAGCGCAGGTGTGATCGCGCTACTGCGTCAGCCGATGGCGTCCAGAGCGGAGAATTCGAGGTCAGAGGTCAAAGCTCCCACGAACGGTTGCGAGCCTGCAGTGCCGAGTCACGAGTCATGAATTATCAGTCACGGCGCCCGGTGCCCAGTCCCCAGTCCCAGTCCCCAGTTACGACAGCACCACCAGGTCCCGCGTAAGCTCCGAAACATTCCGAGCGCCGCAGAGCGCCATCGCCAGGTCGATCTCCGCACGCAGCAGTCCGAGCACCGAGTTCACCCCCGATTCGCCGTCGACCGCGAGCCCCCATAATACCGGCCGGCCAACCAGCACGGCACGGGCGCCCAGCGCGAGCGCCTTGATGACATCGGTGCCGCGACGGATGCCGCCGTCGACATAGACTTCCGCGCGCCCGGCAACGGCATCGACAACCTCGGGCAGCGCCGTGATCGATGGTATGGCCGTATCCAGTTGGCGACCACCATGATTCGAGACCACGAGCGCGTCGGCGCCATGCTCGACGGCGAGCACGGCGTCATCGCCACGCACGATGCCCTTCACCACCACCGGAAGCCCGCTCACCTCTCGCACCCACGCGATGTCCCTCGGGGTCACGGCCGCGTCGTGCAGTGAACGGAAATGCAGCATCAGACCGGACGCGTCCGCGCTTGCGTCAGGCACGACGTCCATGCCGGCGACGGCGGCGTTCGCGATCGTCAGGTGGCGAGGGAGCGTGAACCCGAGACGGATATCGCGCTCGCGTCGCCCGAGCAGCGGCGCGTCGACGGTGAGCATGACGCCGGAATAGCCGGATCGAACGGCCTCCTCGATCAGCGCACGCGACGTACCGCGGTCCTGATAGAGGTAGAGCTGAAACCACATCGGCCCCGGTGATGCCGCGATGACCTCGCTCAGTCGTGTCGTCGCGGTCGTGCTCGTGATCATCAGCGTGCCCACCGCGCGCGTCGCTCGTGCCGTCGCGCATTCGCCTTCGCCGTGGGCGAGCTTCTGCAGCGCGGTCGGCGCCACCAGAACCGGCATCGAGACGGGTACGCCGAGTACCGACGTTCGGAGGTCGCGCGCGGTGACGTCGACCATGGTTCGGTAGCGGATGAGGATGCGATCGAACGCGGCGCGATTGGCGCCCAGGGTCACTTCGTCGTTCGCGCCACCGGCGATGTATCCCCAGTGCGCCGGCGGAATAAGGCGCTCCGCCTCCCGTTCGTAGTCGAAGAGGTTGATCAATAGCGTGAACTCGTGACTCGTGACTCGTGACTCGGCCGAACCGAGTTGCGTCGTGCCTCCGCTTTGCGCTATCTGTTGTATCCCGCGGCACTTCTGAGCGGCGCCGTGCAGGTTGGCCAGGTAGCACCACCCCGGCCGCCGCCTCCGCCTCCCCGACCCCCACGCCCACCGCGACCAAGCGCGGCCGCCGCGGGAGACGCGCCGACATCGAACACCCGCCGCTCACGCGACAGCGTTTCCGGATCTTCCGAGGCCAGGTAGGCCAGCATGGCGGTCTGCGTGGCGTTGGCCACCAGATCCTCGAACACGATCTTGTCGAACGTGTCCCGATTGGTATGCCAGGTGTACGGACTGTACCCCCAGTCGGAAGCGCCGAGGGAGAACGCGGGCGCTCCGTAGCAGACGAAGGAGGCGTTATCCGAGCCGCCGCCGGCCGGGGACCCCGGCACACTCAACTGGACCCTGCCACCGATATCGTTAGGCACCTTCGACAGCCACCGGGCCAGGTTGCCGCCGGCCGCCATCAGGCCCGATGCCGACAGGTTGACGACCCGCCCCGTACCGTTGTCCTGGTTGAAGAGCGCCTGCAGGCCCCGAACCACTTCGGGATGATCCTCGGCCCAGGCGCGCGATCCGTTCAGGCCCTGCTCCTCACTGGACCAGTGCCCGACGATGATCGTGCGCTTCGGGTTCGGATAGGCTTTGCGCAACAGCCGAATGGCCTCGAGCATCACCAGCGTACCCGTCCCGTTGTCTGTCGCGCCGGACGAGCCGTCCCACGAGTCGAAGTGCGCCGACAGCATCACGTACTCGTTCGGCTTCTCGCTTCCCTTGATCTCGGCGATGGTGTTGAACACGGGCTGCTCGCCGCGCATCTCGGCGTCGGCACGCAGCCGAAGTGTCGGCCCCTGGCTGCGCTCCGCCAGCCGGAAGACGAGTCCGTAGTCCTCACACGAAAGGTCGATCGCCGGAACAAGCTGCCTCAGGTCGCCGAACACGCGTCTCGTGCCCCATCCGTTGTTGTCCCAACGCGTGGTGACCACACCAACTGCTCCGGCTTCTCCAAGGCGCCGCCCCAGCCTGCCGGCTCCGAGGCCGCTCGGCGTCATGAAGCCGGTCCGTCTGATTCGTTCCGTCCACGCCGTCCGTGCCCGCGCCCGCACCGAATCCATCCGCTCGAACGCACCGGGAGCGCCCAGCGCCTGCCATTGCTCGTTAGGTCGGCAAGTGGGCTCGGCAAAGGAAATGAGGACGAACTTGCCCTTCGCCTGCGGCAGCCACGCCTCGAAGGCGGC
>DATCIJ010000091.1:0-4933 GCA_036507855.1 Gemmatimonadaceae bacterium
CATAGCCACGCACGACACGGCTCTTGGCCTCGCTGCGCGGACCTTCGGATTCGACGTCTTGGGTATCTGAATCCCTGCCGCTATGCCGCCCTTCCGGAATCAGAATCCCGGCATCAGGTTGAACGCCCAGACCCAGCCGCGCTCGGGCCGCTGGAGCGGATAGGCGAAATCGATCTGCGCGACGGCGAATCCGAACATGTTCGCACGGAACGACACACCCGTACTCGAGATCGGCTCGCGGTCGCCGCCGAAGAACGACGGGCGCTGCGAATCGGTCCACGCCACGCCGCCGTCGGCGAAGAACGCCACCTCGACGGGCACCGGCCCGTACATCCCGCTCCGCACGCCGAAGGGGCGCAGCAGCGGGAAGCGCAGCTCGACATTCGCCACCATCAGGCGCGACCCGAGCAAGCGGTCGTAGACCTCGCACGTCCCTCCCGTTGGGCCGGCGGAGCATTCGTCCGCACGGATGGAGCCGACGCCATACCCCCGAACGAATTCGGGATATCCGAGATACAGCGGATACAGGGAGGTGCTCTCGCTGTCGTTGCCGTAGCGGCCGTAATGCATCACGCGGGTGGCCAGCGTGTAGAAGGGCGCGGGCATGAAATAGCGTCGGTAGTCGGTGATCGCCGTCGTGAAGTCGAGCGAGCCGAACGCGGGTGTCACCTCGAGACGCGACCGCTGGCCGGACACTGGGCTCGTTGCGCCGAACACTGACGTGTCATACACGAATGCGGCGGTGGCCGTCGCCATCTGCAGCGGATCCGCAAGGGATGTCCGTTCGGTGTTCTGCCCCAGGAACTGTCCTCCTCGCGAATACTGGATGGTGCGTATCTGCTGGTCGAACGAGATCTGCTGGAAGCCGGCACCCAGTTCCACTCGGCGTGCCGTGCTCAGCGGATACGAAGTGCGGCCGTCGACGCCGCGAAACGTCTGACGAAAGATCACTTCCTGTTCTGCGAATCCAGTAGGCGTCGCGCTGGCTGTGGTATAGCCCGCAAGATACGGCATCTGGCCGGCGCTGAGCCCCCAGTTCCACCGCTTGGCCAAGTTCGTATAGGCGAGGATGCCACCGGTGTTGCGGTAGAGGTCGCTGAAGCCGCCGTATGTGTTCGCATCGATGGCTGCGTACAGGTTGTGGTTGCCGAGCATGTCGCTGAACGACATCGCGATCCCGCCCCCGAACATGCCGCCGAATGGCCCGTAGCCCGCGGAGACATATGGTTGCGACACCGCATTCAGCCCGAGCCGGGCGCGGTACGGCGCCGGCTCGGCGACGTCGGCCGGCAGCCCTGTGGTGGCGTCGGCGAGCGCCGGTCCGACCATCTCACTCGCGCGCGTCGCCGGCGGCAGCATGGCGGCGGCGAGGATGTCCTCTGAGACGGTCGATTCGACTGCAACGCCGCTCAGCGCGTCGCGCCCTTCGATGAAATAGATCCCGATTCGTCCTTCCTCATAGCCGGTGAAGGCCACGCGATTGGCGTCCACGGCTGCGGAAAGCGCCGGGCTGATTGCCGTGATGCCGCTCGCTCCAGTGTCCAGATGGGTGAGCCGGCGCATCCGCCTGGAATCCACGTCGATGGCATACACGTCGGTGACGCCCGTGGCATCGGACAGGAAATACAGGGATCGGCTGCCAGGCGCCCACTGCGGGTTGATGCTCTTGCCGCGCCCGAACGTCGGCATCACCTCGATTCGTCCGGACGAGATTTCGATCACGGCGAGCCCGAGTCGTCCTGCTTGCAGCGTGCTCAGGTCGGTGGATGCGCGGTCGGTGACGAACGCGAGTTGCGCCGAGTCGCCAGACCAGGCCGGCTGCAGGTCCGCGAACGCATCGGCGGTGAGCTGTCGACGGGTGTTCGTTGTCAGATCGTAGACGTACAGATCGGAGCGACCGCCGGTCGACGCGGAGAACGCAATCCATCGCGCATCCGGCGACCACGTGGGGTTGAGAATCTCGCCGAGATCGGGAAATGGGATCTCGCGAATGCGCCGACCGGTATCGGTGTCGACGATCGCCAGCACCGGATGTCCATCCCGAATCGCGCCGAAGACGAACTGCTGGCCACCGGGGTGCCACGCGCCGGCGGATGCCAGGAACTGGATACTGTTGAAGTGTGGATCGATCGCCGTGTTGGTCAGGCGTCGAACGACGCGCCCCGTTTCCACTTCCGCCAGATACATGTCGATGGAGAGCATGTCCCGCTCGGACAGATAGACGACATGCCGGCCGTCCGGACTGAGCGAGGGGGCGATCGCCAGATTCTCCTGCTTCGGGTCGCGCGCCAGCGGGCGGCCCGCTTTGCTCGAGCGAATCCCGGCTTCGAGCGCCGGCGCGTACAGCGCCGAGATCGCCTCGTGCCACTGGGTCGACAGCTCCTCCTGCTTGACGCCGAGAACGCGCTCGATCGCCGCGGGCGGTCCCGATCGGATGGCCTCGTCGAGCATTTGCCTGACGATGCCGTCGCCCCAGCGTCCGGCCACATACGCCCAGAATGCCTGCCCCCAGCGATACGGGAAGTGATCGGGGCTGTCGAGCTGACGGATCGATGGGAGCTTGTCCTTCTCCCGCGCCGCGTCGCGAATCCACATGGCCGTGTGCGGATCGACATGCCCGATGGACAGATACTCGGCCATGCCCTCGACGAACCACAGTGGGAGATTCTCGAGGCCGCTGCGGGTTTCTCCGCCCTCCCGGCTCTCACGCGCGATGTCGTACTGGAACGCGTGCACGAGTTCGTGCCCCAGGACGTGGTCAGTTTCTGCGAGCGTCCCGAAGACCGGCATCACGATGCGCCGCCGTAGTCCTTCGGTGACGCCACCCGTGCCTTCGCCGATGCCGGACACGACGTTGGTCTGGCGGAAGTCCGGACCGGAGGCGTAAAGAATGAGCGGCTGCGGACCCGAGAGGTCGTGCTTCAGGATCTTCGAGAGGCGTGCGTACCAACGCTCCGCCATCCGCGCGGTCTCTTCAGCGGCATCACGCGCCTCGGGGTAGAAGTGAACCTGGAAATGGTCGGTGGTGAGCACCTCGAACTCGAACTGCTTGTGCTGGACCTTGTTGCGGCCGAAGTATTGGGCCGACGCGGGTGGTGCCGTCGTCAGTGCGATTGCGGAAACGAGGACCGCCGCGATGGACACACGTATGGGCTGGAGCACGTTGCACTCCCTTGAGATGAACCGCTGGCGGGAGGAGGAGAGCGATTCTCGTGCCAATCAGTGATGGCTGGCTGCGCGGTGTTGCGCACCCAAAGGTCACGTGACAGGACGGTCGATGCGACCTCCCGATGTGACTCAGCCGATCGCTAACGCGTTTTCCACAAAGACGTAGTGTCCGGCTTCAGCCGGACCAAGATTTTCGGCGCCACCCCGCAGGTCGGCTGAAGCCGGACACTACGTACGCGCGTGAGAAACGCTCGCGACTCAATCACCCGCGAGAGTTACGGCGAGACTGCAGGCGAGACAGTCCGTTTGAGCACGTTTCCGCCGTACCGGCCGAGCCACAGGCTGCCAATCAGCGTGACCAGCGCGGCCCCAGCCGCCAGCATCGCCGGCGCCGACGCCCGGCCCGTCTCGCGAATGAGCGTCGTCGCGACGAGCGGTGACATCCCGCTGAAGATCGTGAATGCGATGTTGAACGCCAGCGCGACGCCCGAGAACCGGATCCGCGTGGGGAACAGATCCGTGAGCACCACAGCAAACGATCCGTTGGCCAGGCCAGCGGCCAGCCCGGCCAGCACGAGGATGAGCGTCAAATCCAACGCGCGGGTTTCGAGCGCCGCATAGAACGGATAGCCGAATATCAGGATCACGAGCACACCAGCCCGCAGCAGGTATCGTGGCGCAATACGCTCGCCGATCAAGCCGGTGAGCAGAATGCCCGCCGCATGCGCCATGACGCCAATCGTTTGACCACTCACCGCTTCTCGTGGGTCGTACTTGAGCACAGCCGCGAGGTACGCCGGCAGGTGCGAGAAGAACAGTCCCGTGAAGCACGCCGTGCCAGCGAGCACGGCGCAGCCCACCACCACCTGACCCGCATGCGTGCGCAGCAGCTCGCGAAACGGCTGTCGCACGGCAAGGGCCCGCATCCGTGCGAACTCCGGCGACTCTTCGAGCGAACGGCGCAGCATGAAGCTGAGCACCCCTCCCAGGCCGCCGAGCACGAATGCCGTGCGCCACCCGTACAGCGGGACCAGATCGGAAGGAAGCAGCGTACGAACCGCAAGGCTGATCGCTGTCGCAATTGCCACTCCAGTGGTCACGCACGCGAATACGACGCTGCACACGAACGGGGCGAGACGCGGCGTCGTCTCCACCACATAGGTCAGCGCGCCGGGCAGCTCGCCGCCGAGACAGAAGCCCTGGATCAGCCGCAGGGTCACCATCGTGACGCTCGCGGCGATGCCCCACTGCGCGTACGACGGCACCAGCCCCATGCCAAGTGTGGCCCCCGACATGACGAACAGCGACCAGAGGAACACGCGGCGCCGGCCGAACCGATCGCCGTAGTGGCTCAGCACCACGCCGCCGAGCGGACGCGCGAGATAGCCGGTCGCAAAGGCGGCGAAGGATGCGATGAGCGAGACGAGCGGTGAGGTGCTCGGGAAGATCGCGTTGGCAATATCGCTGGCAAACACCCCGAAGATGACGAAATCGTAGAACTCGAGCGTGCCGCCCAGGCTCGCGAGCAGCACGATGCGCCACCCTGCCGCGTCGAGCCGATTCAGGCGCTTAGGCGGCTTGAAACGCGAATCTTGTACTCGTTGCATCGGAAGCCGCATAACGGACTAGTACATCGTCTGGTTAGTTCTTTATGTTATTCGCGGGACGACGACGCGCACGTTTCCGCCGCCGCTTGGGGAGTTGTCCATTGTGGTGCGCCGCCTTCGTGGCTTCGATGATGCGCTGGAGCTTCTCGGGCCCTTTG
>DATCIJ010000092.1:0-19823 GCA_036507855.1 Gemmatimonadaceae bacterium
GCGGTTTGGCACCTCGATGTCGGCTTGTCACATCCTGGGGCTGGAGAAGGTCCCAAGGGTCCGGCTGTTCGCCGGTTAAAGTGGCACATGAGCTGGGTTCAGAACGTCGTGAGACAGTTCGGTCTGTATCCGTCGTGGGCGCTGGAGAGTTGAGGAATGCGGACTCTAGTACGAGAGGACCGAGTCGGACGATCCGCTCGTGTCCCGGCTGTCCCGCCAGGGGCATCGCCGGGTAGCGATGATCGGTGGCGATAACCGCTGAAAGCATCTAAGTGGGAAGCGCCTTCCAAGATGAACTCTCCCGGGGCCTTGAGCCCCCTGAAGGGCCGGAGGAGACTACTCCGTCGATAGGCCGCCCGTGGAAGCACCGCAAGGTGTTCCGAGCGCAGCGGTCCTAATCGCCCGTGCGGCTTGACTCACCCAAATTCGGGAACGCCATGTGCCAGTCACTAACGTTCCCTTCGCCAAATACAATCGATCATTCAAGTGTTCATTCCTCCACAATCCCGTTTCCCTCGGTTGTCACCAATTTCGCTGGCGACTGGAGCGTAGGGGCCACACCCGTTCCCATTCCGAACACGGTCGTTAAGCCCTACAGCGCCGATGGTACTCCGCTCGAGAGAGCGCGGGAGAGTAGGCCGTCGCCGGCACCCAATCGAACAGGCCTCCTGACCTAACGGTCGGGGGGCTCGTTCGCGTTCGGGCGCGATCTCCTATCCTCTTGGCAGAACAGGAAATGAGATGTGAGATGGGAGAATTGAGATAAACTGCCATGCCGATCATGTCGGAATCGATTGGGACAAACCTGGGCGAGGAGTTGCCTGCCGATTCAGATTTGATCGGATGGCAGTGTGTCTCACCTCTCACATCTACCATCTCACATCTTGAAGTCAGGTTTCGTCGCCGTCGCCGGCAAACCTAACGTCGGCAAATCGACCCTTCTCAATCGGCTGGTCGGCCAGAAACTGGCCATCACCAGCCCGCGGGCGCAGTCCACGCGTGATCGCGTCACGGGGATCCTCACATCCGACGATACCCAGATCGTGCTGGTCGACACCCCGGGACTTCTTGAGCCCACGGTCGCCCTGCAGCATGTCATGCGCGCCACCGCGCTCCAGGCGCTACGCGATGCCGACGTGATTCTCTACCTCGTCGATGCCTCCGAGCGCCAGCCGGAGTCCCTGGCTGAGCTGACGGGCATGAGCGCGCCACCTCGCGCGCCAATCCTGCTAGCCCGCACAAAGGCTGACCTGCTCACCGCCGAGCAGCGGGAGGAACTCCGGCTCCGGGCCTCGCCTGCCGAGGTTCTGGTCTCAGCGGTCACCGGCGAAGGGATGGAGGAGCTGCGGAGCCGCCTGACCTCACTCCTGCCTGAAGGGCCGTTCCTCTACCCCGACGATGACATCAGCACCCAGCACCTGCGCTTCTTTGCCTCGGAACTCATCCGCGAGACGACGCTCGAGCAGCTCGATGACGAAGTGCCACACGCCATTGCCTGCACGATAGAGGAGTTCCGTGAGGATCGAAGTCCGGTGTACATTCGGGCGGTCATCTACGTCGAACGTGAAAGCCAGAAGCGGATCGTGATCGGACATGGTGGTGCGCGTATCAGGGAGATCGGGCGCGCGGCACGTCTGAAGATCGAGGACCTGCTCTCCTCGCCCGTCTTCCTCGACCTGTGGGTCAAGGTCCTGCCCAACTGGCGCCGAGATCAGGACGCTCTCAGGAGACTGGGGTACACACTGCCGGAGGTTCCGGGGTCATGACGCTGTCCGAACAGCTTCTCGCGATTCTGGTCTGCCCGAAATGCAAGGGCGAGCTCGAGTATCGACCGGCGGAGTCGAGAATCATCTGCCAGACATGCCGGCTCAGCTATCCGGTGCGTGATGACATCCCGATCATGCTCATTGATGAAGCGACTCCGCTGTAGGGTGGTCCTCGCGCCGGTCTTCCTGCTCGGAGCAACAACGCTCCCGGCGCAAGGCAGCATAGGGAGTGAGGGAGGTGCGTTCCTGCTGCGCCCGGTTGGTGCCCGCGCGGTCGGCCTCGGCCAGGCGGTCGTCGCGAGGCGCGACGGATCTGAAGGGCTGTGGTGGAATCCGGCCGCACTCGCCGGAGCCACGCGGCGCGAAATGTCGATTCACCACTCACAGGATTTCTTCGCCACGGGCGATGCGCTCACTCTCATCGTGCCGTCGACACTTCTCGGCGTGTTCGCGATTGCCGCCGATCTCCAGAACTTCGGTGAACAGGAGAACACCACTGATCCCACCGTCCCGCCGACGGGAACCGTCCTCACGCGATCCTTCGTGCTGACCGCCTCTTACGCGGCGCCGATCGGTGATCGTGCCGCAACTGGCCTGGCCTTCAAGGTCGTGCAGATGCGCGTCGATTGTACGGGCCCCTGCGATTTCCCTAACGAGGTCGCCCAAACGTTCGCGATCGATGCCGGGGCGCAGCTCGAGGTCGGTGGATCACGGCGCGTTGTGCTTGGCGCCAGCGTCCGGAACATGGGCCTCCCGCTGCAGGTCCAGGACAGCCCGCAAGCGGATCCACTTCCAACGCGGGTTCAACTGGGTCTGCTGTACCGCTATCCCCTGCCGGAACGCTATGCCGCGGATGCTGAGCTCAACGTCTCGGTCGACGTGATCGATGGCCTTCACATCGACAATCCGTTGCCGCGAGTCGGAGCGGAGTTCGTCTGGCAGAAGCGAGCCTACCTGCGCGGTGGCTATGTTTTCGATTCCGCCGAGTCGAAAGCCGGAGGGCCAACCCTGGGGTTGGGCTTCTCGCGAAACAACCTCGTGCTCGACCTGGCGAGGGTTTTTACCGGCTTTTCCGCAGACGCCGGGCAGGCACCGACATTCCTCTCCGTTCGCTTCGCGTTCTAGGAATGGCCCGCGCTCTCGCGTGGTGGCTGGTGGTCGCCTCGGTCGCCAGCCCGCTCCACGCGCAGCAACGCTCCGCCGTGGCTGCAGTACCGCCTCGTCATTCCGATCGTTGCAGCCAGAACACGATGGGTTTCCGCGCCTTCTGCGAAGGCGGTGCGTCGATGCCCGCCGTGGACGCCGGCGCCACGGCCTGGTCGATCGCCGCCTCGGCGATTCTTCCGGGGAGCGGTCAGGCGATCCTCGGCGCCAATCGCGCGCTGCCCTATCTCGCGGTCGAGGCTTTCGCGTGGACGTCGTACGTCATGCATTCGGTTGAGTATCGACGCGATCGCGATGGTTACCGCGGCCTGGCATCACGTGTGGCGCGGGCTGCCTTCTCCACGGTGAGGCCGCACGGCAACTTTGAGTACTACGAACGGATGACGCACTATCCAGAGGCCGGGCGCTATGACCTGGTGACTGGCGGCGGCATCGAACCGGAGACCGACAGCACGACTTACAACGGGGCGATGTGGCTTCTGGCGCGACGCACGTATTGGGCGGATCCATCGATTCCCCCGGATACGTCATCCGGCGAGTGGAAGCGGGCCGTGGCCTTCTATCGAGCGCGGGCGTACGATCAACTCTACCGGTGGTCGTGGACAAACGCGCCGCTCGAATATTCCGCATTCATTGACTTGATCCGCGAGAGCAACGATGCAAATCGGCGCGCGCTTCAGGACCTTGGCCTCATCATCGCGAACCACGTGTTGAGCACCGTCGATGCGTATATCACCGTGCGACTGCGCCGCCAGGCCGACGCCCAGGGATTTGCGCTCGAAGGATCCATACCCCTCGCTCGATTTGCATCAAAGGGCAAGAGCACAACGCGCTGAGAAAACCACCAGCGACAACGGCTCATCTGACGCATGAAGTCAGCGGTATATCATATTGACATAAAGTGATTTAGCGCGCACGTGCCAAGTACTTTCATCGCCCTCGTTCTGACGAGCTCCGAGCGGCCGCTTATCCCGTCCGTCGATGCCTGGCTGGGCGAAGCGGGTCTTTCCAGTTCCGTCGTGAAGTCCGTCGACGAACTCCTTTCGCGCTGCCTGCGCGGCCGCCCACGGGTCGTCCTGGTGGACGCCCGCTCGAACATGTCACAAGCGGAGGAGGCCTGCGGGCGGATCAAGGCTGACTCGTACTCCGCCGTCGTTCCCACCATCGTGGTTTGTGAGCCGGGGAACGGCGACATGGAGCGATGTTTCACGGCTGGCGCCGACGAAGTCGTGACGGAGTTGACGCCGGGAGCCGAGGCGCGAAGCCGATTGAGGGCAGCCCTCTCACGCTCGGACCGGGACATACACGTTCACCCGTCCACCAGGCTTCCCGGCACCGATATCATCGAGACATGCATCACCAGACAATTGGCCAAAAACGAACAATTTGCGGTTGCCTACGCCGACCTGGATCACTTCAAGGAGTTCAACGATCGCTACGGCTATCACGAAGGGGACCGTGTGATCCGCGTGCTGGCTCGTATACTGCACGACGTCGTGAAAGGGCTGTGCGGTGAAGGGGGGTTCGTCGGTCACATCGGCGGCGACGACTTCATCTTCATCATTCCTGCTGGTGCGGTTCAGTCCGTTTGCGCCGAGATTATAGGAGTGTTCGACCTGCTGGTGCCGTTTCAGTATTCGGAATCGGATCGCAGAGCGGGCTACTTCTTCGGCAAGGACCGTCGAGGACAACTCCACAGGGTGCCTCTCATGACCCTCTCCATTGGTGTGGTGACAAATGAGCGCAGACCCTTCACGTCGCCCGCGCAGGTCAGCGAGCTGGCGACCGAAATGAAGGCGTACGCGAAGTCGCTCCCAGGGTCGGTCTTCTCCGTTGACCGGCGCACGGAGGCATTCACTCCGGTCCAGCCGCGGGCCGGCCTGCAGACGCCACCCAGCCTGCGATTCCAATGAACGTATCCTGTCCTGAGTGCCGTTCCGTTTTCCGGCTGGATCCCGCCAAGATCACCAGTGTGTCGATGCGGGCACGCTGCTCGGTTTGCGGAGGGCTCATTCCGGTTGGTGCAGCTGTGAACTGGGGGGACGATCTGCAGGTCTCGCCGTCTACTTCCGCCGCGCCAGCTCTTGGCACCACACCGAAAGGTGTGAAGCCCATTCTCTCCCGCACGAAGACACCGGCGTCAGCGACAGCGTCCACTGCCTGGCCGCCTCCGGTCCCGCATTCCCGGACCGCACCACCGCCGCGTGCCGCGGCCGCACCGTCGTCAAACGTCGCTCCCGTTCCACCCCGCCCGGTCGAACCGTCAGCGCAGCCGCGCCATCGGACACCTCCGTTCTCACCAAGGCACGCGCCGGCGATTCGCAAGGAGGAGCCGCCCCGAGTCGCCTCAGATCGAACGGCACCATCAGGCACTCGCGCACCTGCTCCGGATAGGAATGCCCCATCACCGATAGCCGCGTCGTTCGGCGCCCCCCTCACGCCTCCGCCGCGGTCAGCGATTCCCGAGCCGCCTGCGCCGCCGACAGGGACCGCGACCCCACCAGCGTTCACGACCACTGCCAGCGTGTCGGCCGCGTTATCCACGCCATCGACGCCGGCGCGCGCACCCGCGGTGGTACAGAGAAAGCCGATCAACCCGTTCCTGGCAAATGATCCGAACCAGAAGGCGCGGCGTCTGGCCCGTGCGCTGGTCTCCGACATGGTGGCCTACCATCCCTCGAAGCGCGATGAGGGCCTTCAGGCGGGCACGCTGAAGCAGTTGTTCCGCGACGAGATCAAGAAGAGCTACGAGGAGTATATCGAGCAGGTCGGACGTGAGTTCGCCGAGTCCACGATGCATTTCCAGGAAGCGCTGAACGACGTGCTGGCGGGGGGTCGCAAGGTCTTCTAGTGCCGTTCCAGGTTGCTCACCCAGTGCACCGTTCCAGACTACTGACACCATGCCACCGTGGAAGAACCTGGAACGGCACTAGCGGGGTGGATGCACGCTTCACTTCCCGCTATACTGCGGTCATCATCACGCACGCACTTGCCGACGAGCCGTTTCCCCTTCGCGGGAGAACGGCTCTTCGCACACCCGGAGACAGGGAATCCCATGGCAGAATCGGAGCGCGCCCGTTCGCTGAATGAGTTGAGCGAGCGACTCGAGGAGCTCAGGAGGCATCTTTGACCTTGCGCGATTGCGCGAGGAGCAGGGGCGTCTCGACGGGCAAATGGCGGATGCCTCGTTCTGGGGGAACCAGGAAAACGCCCGTGTCGTGGTGCAGCGGGTCAAGGAACTGAAGGGGTGGATTGAACCTTTCGATCGTCTGGCCGAGCGCATCAAGAGCTCGCGCGAGCTGGACGAGCTGCTCGCGGCGGAGCCTGACGCGTCGGTCGCCGCCGAGCTGGATGCGGAGGCCGGAACGCTGGCAGCGGATGTTCGCGCCTTCGAGCTGCGTTCGCTGCTGCGCGGCCCTGACGACTGGCGCAGCGCGCAGATCGAGATTGCGGCCGGCGCAGGCGGCACCGAGGCAATGGACTGGTCCGAGATGCTCATGCGCATGTACACGCGCTGGGCGGAGCGCCACGGCTACAAGGTCGAGATTCTCGACATGAGCGAGGGGGAAGAAGCCGGCATCAAGGGCGTGGTGCTCGAGATCAGCGGACAATACGCCTACGGATTCCTGCGCACCGAAACCGGCGTGCACCGGCTCGTGCGGATCTCACCGTTCGACTCCAACGCGCGGCGGCACACGTCGTTCGCGCAGGTCTTCGTGTACCCGGTGGTGGATCAGGAGATCAACATCGAGATCCGGGACGAGGACATCAGGATGGACGTCTTCCGCGCCAGCGGAGCGGGGGGCCAGCACGTGAACAAGACGAGTTCCGCCGTCAGGCTGACGCACATCCCCACCGGAATCGTTGTCTCGTCGCAGCAGGAGCGGTCGCAGTTCAAGAACAAGGGAACCGCGATGAAGCAGCTCAAGAACAGGCTCTATCAGCTGGAAGCAGAAAAACAGGCCGCCGCCAAGGCGAAGCTTGATGCGACGAAGGCGGACAACACGTTCGGCAGCCAGATTCGCAGCTACGTCTTCCAGCCGTACACGATGGTGAACGATCATCGGACGGAGTTGAAGATTCCCGACGTGCAGCGCGTCATGGACGGCGACATCGACGAGTTCATCGAAGCGTACCTGAAGCGATTCGGCGCGGGCGGCGCGGAGGCGGCGTGAGCGAAGACGTCAACTTTGTCATGAAGGCCAGGCGCGAGAAGCTCGCCGAACTCGCCGCCGCCGGCATAGCACCCTTCGCGTATGCCTTCGAGCCCACGCACGACGCGTCCGCGGCGCTGCGGGCGCTTCCGCAGGGCGTGGAGCAGGGGGGCGTCGTTCGCCTCGCGGGCCGATTGGTCGCCTGGCGCCCGCATGGGAAGACAGTCTTCGGGCACCTGGCCGATCAATGGTCGCGGATCCAGCTGTACTTCCGGCGCGATGATCTTGGCGAGGAAGTATTCCGGCTGGTCGACCTGCTCGACCTTGGTGACGTGATTGGTGTCTCCGGCCCCCTGTTCAGGACGCGAACCGGTGAGACCACCGTGCGTGTCGAGGCCGTGACGCTCCTGGCCAAGTCGCTTCGTCCGCTGCCCTTCGGCAAGGAAGAACGTCAGGATGGGCGACTCGTCAGGCACTCCGGCTTCGCCGATCCCGAGCAGCGGTACCGCCAGCGCTACGCCGACCTGGCCGTGCACCCGGAGGTGCGGAGGCGATTCGTCGCCCGCGCCCGCATGATCTCGGGTATCCGGCGCTACCTCGACGGCCTCGGCTACCTGGAGGTCGAAACGCCTGTGCTGCAGCTCCAGTACGGTGGAGCGGCGGCGCGTCCCTTTCTGACGCACCATAACGCGCTGGACATGCCGCTGTACCTGCGCATTGCCGACGAGTTGTATCTCAAACGATTGGTGGTGGGCGGACTGGACCGGGTGTACGAGATCGGGCACGACTTCAGGAACGAGGGGATCGACCGGACGCACAATCCGGAATTCACGATGCTCGAGTTCTACGAGGCCTATGCCGATTACACCGTGATGATGAATCGCGTGGAGGAGCTTCTGGTCGCGGCGTCGACCGCCGTGAGTGAAGTCCTTCGCGTCGATGGAATCCCGGCCGAGGAGCGCCTGATGCTGCCTGACGAGGAGCTGGTCTCGCCCGTCGTGCTTCATCCGCCGTTTCCCCGGATCGAATGGGTGCCCTCGCTCAACGCGGCAGCGGGAACCGACGTGATGTCTCTCGATCAGCCGTCGCTTCGCCATCTCGGCGAACGGGTCGGTGTGAACGCGGTGGCCACCCTGAGCCGGCCCAAGCTGCTGGATGAGATCTTCCAGGCGCTGGTGGAAGGCAAGATCGACTCGCCTACCTTCGTGCTCGACTATCCGAAGGAGCTGTCACCTCTCGCCAAGCCCAAGCGCGGGAATCCGGAGTTGACCGAGCGCTTCGAGCTGTTTGCCAATGGCAAGGAGGTGGCAAACGCCTTCAGCGAACTGAACGACCCGATCGACCAGCGAGCTCGACTGGAGGCCCAGGCCCGCCTGAAGGCTGCCGGGGACGAAGAGGCTGTCGGCGTGGACGAGGACTACCTTCGTGCCATGGAGTACGGCATGCCGCCGATGGGTGGTGTAGGCATAGGCGTGGACCGGCTTTTCATGTACCTCACGGCTGCCGCCAACATCCGTGATGTGATCCTTTTCCCGACCATGAGGCCTGAATGATGCGATCGCTCGAAATGGCCATCGCGATGCGATACCTGCGCGCGCGCCGCGGATCGCGCCTTCTCTCATTCATCAGCCTGATCGCGATCGGTGGAGTCGTAGTCGGTGTGAGCGCCCTCATTGTCGTGATGGCGGTGATGAACGGGCTCCAAAGGGATCTTCGCGAGAAGATCCTCATTGGAAGCCCTGATCTGCGGCTGCTGACGTTCGGCACCGAAATGAGTATGCCGGACTGGCAGCCGACGCTGGATCGAGTCAAGCGGACCGAGGGCGTCGTGGCGGTGGCGCCGTGGGTGCACACGAAGGGACTGGTGCGCTCAGGGCCGAACCTGCCGGACATGGCATTCATCTCGGGCATCCAACCTCAGGGCCGCGGCGTCGCCGAGGTCACCGCCATCCGCCACCACGCCGTGCAGGGTGACTTCAGGTTCGCGTCATCCGATGGACTGACGCGTGGTGTCGTAGTGGGTGATCTCCTCGCGGCGAGGCTCGGAGTGGTACTGGGCGACTCGCTCACGCTCATGACGGCGTCGCCGAAGGACATCTCGGCGTCCACCGGACAGGTGATCCCGCTGACCATGGACTTCCAGGTCACGGGTATCTTCCAGACCGGGATGTACGAGTACGACGACAACTACGTGTTCATCGCCATCGACGCGGCGCGTGAGCTCGCGCGCCTCGGCGACGCGGTCACCGGGCTCGAGGTGAGGACGAGCAACCGGTGGGTTGCCTCGGACGTGGGCGCGCGGCTCGAGCAGGAACTCGGCTATCCCTACCGCGCCGTCGACTGGCAGGAGCAGAACAGCTCACTGTTCCAGGCCCTCAAGCTCGAGAAACTCGGGATGGGCTTCATCCTCGGGCTCATCATCCTCGTGGCCGCGTTCAACATCGTGAGCAACCTGACGATGGTGGTGGCCGACAAGACGCGGGAGATCGGCATCCTGAAGGCAATGGGGATGCGATCAGCCTCGATCAAGCAGATCTTCTTCCTCCAGGGACTGACCATCGGCCTGGTCGGGACGGCGTTAGGTGTCGCGCTCGGGCTCGTGGTGTCGACGCTCATTGGAGCCCGGAAGCTCATCCCGCTCGATCCGCAGATCTACTTCATCGATCACCTGCCGGCGTTCAATGAAGTCTCTGACGTGTTGTTGACGATCGCGGCAAGTATCCTGATCGCCGCGCTGGCAACGGTCTATCCGGCGAAGCTGGCGGCGGGGCTCTATCCGCTGGAGGCCATCCGTCATGAGTAGGTACGGTAACGCCGACGCGGCAGTCAGGGTCGATCCGGAGAGGTCGTGGCCCGTGGAACGCTCGCGCGTCCCATTGGGAGAGGCTGGAGCAGCAGGCAGAGGGAGGGACGCCTCATGAGTGTCCTGATAGCGCGCGATCTGGTAAAGTCGTTTCGCGGAGGTGACGGTGGAGTCGTCCCCGTCCTGAACGGCGTCAACCTGACCGTGGCGCGTGGCGAAATGATCGCCGTGGTGGGAGCCAGCGGCGCCGGCAAGAGTACGCTCCTGCACGTCATCGGGGCGCTGGAACGCCCTGACCGCGGTGAAGTCGTGATCGGAGGACAGTCGCTGTCCAATCGGACGGACGATGACCTGGCCGCCATCCGCAACCGCGCGGTCGGATTCGTGTTCCAGTTTCACCACCTGCTGCGGGAGTTCTCGGCGCTCGAGAACGTGATGATGCCTTTGCGCATTGCCGGACGCGATCCGGCGTCGGCGCGCGCCCGCGCACAGGAACTCCTGGCCCGCGTCGGACTCAGCCACCGCGTGGACCATCGGCCGGCGGAATTGTCAGGCGGCGAACAGCAGCGCACCGCCGTGGCTCGGGCGCTGGCCCTCGATCCCGCGATCTTCCTGGCCGACGAACCGTCGGGCAATCTGGATCACGCGAATGCGGAAATGCTCCATGATCTCCTGGCCTCACTCGCCCGCGACCTCGAGATCTCGATGGTGGTCGTCACCCACAATCGATCACTGGCCAGGCGGGCCGATCGCGTCCTTCACCTGGAAGACGGTGTATTACGGGAAGCTGACGTTCAGGGGGTAGTTGGCTGATGCTTTGCGATGTGTGCAAGGAACGCGATGCGACGGTAACCCTCACCCACGCGGTGAAGGGCGAGGTGAACGTGCTGCATCTGTGCCAGCGGTGCGCGGCCGACCGTGGCATCGAGACGTCCGTTACGACGCCTCTCAAGAACATGATCGCCGACTACCTTCCGGCGGTGCAGGCTCAAGCCGTCGCCGCGCAGGTCGAATCGCTGCGATGCGCGTTCTGCGGCATGACGCTGGCGGACTTTCGCGAATCGGGACGTCTGGGGTGCGCGAGCTGCTATACGACGTTTGACCAGAGCCTGCGGGCGCTGCTGCGCCGTGTGCATGGCAACGCCCGGCACGTCGGCCACCAGTATGAGGCGCCACCGCCTGACTTGCTGCATGAAGTCACCGCGCTGGGCGAATTGCGGGATCGCCTGCGCCGGGCGATCGCGCAGGAAGAGTTCGAACAGGCGGCTCAGCTTCGCGACCAGATCAGGGGGATGGAGTGATGTTCGATCTCTCGCTGCTTCCTGACGGCGGGTTGGGGTGGCTGGACGCGTCCGGCGACCAGGCGGACGTGGTCCTCAGCACGCGTGTCCGGCTGGCGCGAAACGTCGAGGGCTACGCCTTCACGGGTCGTTCACGCGAAGGCGAGCGCCTCAGGATTCTGTCCCAGCTCCGCGACGCGGTGCCGGCCGTGCCGTCGTTAAGCGGCGGCGTGATGGTTCGAGTCGACGAGCTGGATTCGGACGATCGGCGGCTGCTGCACGAGCGGCATGTGATCAGTCGGGAGTTGGCTGGCCTCGAGACCTCGTCAGGCGCGCGCGGCGGCGCCGCCGTTTACGTGGGTGACGGGGTAGGCGTCATGATCAACGAAGAGGATCATCTGCGCCTTCAGGCCGTCCGGTCGGGGTTTGCGCTCGAACCGGCGCTGGCGGCGATAACACTGCTTGACGAGGAACTTGGGCGCAGGGTTCCGTACTCGTTTCACAAGGAGTTCGGGTACCTCACGGCGTGTCCGACGAATACGGGCACCGGCATGCGGGCGTCGGTGCTGATTCACTTGCCGGGTCTGGTGTTGACAAAGGAGATCCCGAAGGTCCTGGTAGGGTTGCAGCAAATGGGGTTGACGTACCGCGGTCTGTACGGCGAAGGCAGTGAAGTATTGGGCAGTTTCTTCCAGATCTCCAACCAGACGACCCTGGGTCGTTCCGAGGAGGAGCTGGTTGACCACCTCTCGAACGTCGTGCGCCATGTCATTCAGCGCGAACAGGAAGCGCGGCGAGTGCTGTGGCGTGACGCTGGCTATATTATCGAGGACAAGCTGTGGCGCGCGTACGGCACCTTGCGGTTTGCGCGCAGTCTCACGTTCGATGAGGCGATGAGCCTTCTCAGCGGCGTGCGGCTGGCGGCAGGTCTGCAACTGGTCACGGGACTCAGTGTATACACGCTCAACAAGCTCCTGATATTCAGCCAGCCTGCGCACCTTGCCTGGGCGGAAGGACGCGAGCTGACGGATGCCGAGGCCGACATCGCGAGAGCACGGTTTGTGCGACAAGCCCTGGCTGACGAGGTGGGTCCGGTCCAGTGACGGCCCGGAATGCGTTGAGGGATTATGAACGGCTACAACTTTACCGAGCGGGTTCGAAAGGTCCTCCAGATGGCGCGGGAGGAGGCCCAGCGGCTCCACCACGAATACGTGGGAACGGAGCACGTCCTGCTTGGCCTCATACGCGAAGGTGAGGGCGTCGCGGCCGCGGTCCTCCAGAACCTGAACGTCGATCTCGACGAAGTGCAGCAGAAGATCGAGGAGACGGTCAAGAAGGGGAAAGCGGTTCAGGCGACGGGCCCCGACCTCCCGTATACGTCGCGGGCGAAGAAAGTCCTCGAACTCGCCATGAGCGAGGCGCGCGAACTCAATCACAGCTATGTGGGCACCGAGCATCTGCTGCTCGGGCTTCTGCGCGAAGAGAAAGGCATTGCGGCGCAGGTGCTGACCGAAGCGGGCGTCAACCTCGACGCGGCGCGGACGGAAACGCTGCGCCTCCTGGGCACCGAGATGCCCCAGCAGGGCGGAGCGGCACCGCAGGCAGCAGGTCAGTCACCACCGGCGGCGGCGCCCAAGACGGACAAGAAGTCCAAGACACCGGCGCTCGATCATTTCTGCCGCGACCTGACCCAGCTCGCCGCCGAATCACAGCTCGATCCCACCATCGGCCGCCAGAAGGAGATCGAGCGGGTGATGGAGATCCTGACCCGCCGGAAGAAGAACAATCCGGTTCTCATCGGTGAGCCGGGCGTTGGCAAGACCGCCATCGTCGAAGGCCTGGCGCAACTGATCGCCACCGGCGAATGCCCGGACGCGTTACGAGATCATCGCGTCCTGTCGCTCGACATGGCGGCCGTCATCGCCGGCACGAAGTATCGCGGTCAGTTCGAAGAGCGCCTCAAGGCCGTGATGAACGAGATCGCGCAAAACAAGCAGGTCATTCTGTTCATCGACGAACTGCACACGCTCGTCGGCGCGGGAGCGGCGGAAGGCGCGATCGACGCCAGCAACATGCTGAAGCCCGCGCTGGCACGCGGCGAGCTGCAGTGCGTTGGCGCGTCGACGCTCAACGAGTATCGCAAGTACATCGAGAAGGACGGCGCATTGGAGCGCCGTTTTCAGACTGTCATCGTCGACCCGCCCTCCATTGAGGAGACGGTTGCGATTCTTCGAGGACTCAGGAAGAAGTACGAGGACCATCACCGCATCGAGATCCCCGACGAGACGCTGGTCGCTGCCGCCAAGCTCTCGGAGCGCTACATCACGGACCGCTTCCTGCCTGACAAGGCGATCGACGTGATCGACGAAGCGGGGGCGCGGGCACGGCTGGCCGCGCAGGCGCCGCCGCCGGAAGTCGCGCAGTTGAAGGAGGAGCTCGAGAAGGTCAGCGGCGAGAAGGAAGCCGCCGTGCGCGATCAGAACTTCGAGCGCGCCGCGTCGCTGCGTGACAGCGAGCGGGTGCTGCAAGGCGATATCCGCAAGAAGCAGGAGGAATGGGAGAAGCGGCGCCAGTCACACCGGCCGTCGATCTCCGAGGAGAACGTGGCGTTCATCGTGAGCCGGTGGACGGGCATTCCGGTCACTCGCTTGCGTGAGGCGGAGACGGCTCGCCTGTTGCGAATGGAAGAGGAGTTGCATCAGGCGGTTGTAGCGCAGGAAGAGGCCATCCGCTCGATCGCGCGCTCCATCCGCCGGAGTCGCGCCGGGCTCAAGGATCCCAAGCGGCCTATCGGCTCGTTCATCTTCTGCGGACCAACGGGCGTCGGAAAGACGGAATTGGCTCGCGCATTGGCCAAGTTCCTGTTCGCCGATCCACAGGCGCTCATTCGCGTCGATATGAGCGAGTACATGGAGAAGTTCTCCGTGTCGCGCCTGATCGGAGCGCCCCCGGGCTACGTCGGCTACGAGGATTCGGGCACGCTGACGAAGGCCGTGCGCCGGAAGCCATACAGCGTCGTCCTGCTCGACGAAATCGAGAAGGCCCACCCGGATGTTTTCAACATCCTCCTGCAGGTCCTCGATGAGGGACACCTGACCGACAATTACGGGCGCGTGATCGATTTCAAGAACACGGTCGTGATCATGACGTCCAATGTGGGCGCCAGGGACATCGCGAAGGGCAAGTCGCTCGGCTTCACCGCGCCGGACTTCAAGGCCAGCTTCGAGCGGATGGCCGAGAAGGTGAAAGAGGAATTGCAGCACGTCTTCAATCCCGAATTCCTCAATCGCGTCGACGACATCATCGTCTTCCATCCGCTGCAGCGCGATCACATCCGCCAGATCGTCGCGATCCTCCTGCAGGAAGTTCGGAAGCGCCTGGCCGAAGAGGAGCTCTCCGTGCGCCTCAGCGAGCCCGCCACCGACTTCCTCGTGGAGCATGGATTCGACGAGCAGTACGGCGCGCGTCCGCTGAAGCGTGCCATTCAGCGTTACGTCGAAGACCCGCTCAGCGAGAAGATTCTGGTCGCCGAATTTTCCAAGGGCGACGAAATCGAGATCGACGTGGCGCCTGACGGGACCAAGCTGGAGTTCCGGGTCCTGTCGCCCAGTCCCAACGCGTAAGCCCTCAACGGGCACGGCGTGTCGAACAAACTGGCCGGGGTTCTGAACCCGGCCGGTTTCGTTTGTGTATATTAGCCGCCATGCTTCGCAAAGCCTTCTCGCTCTTGCTTTTCACCGTGGTCCCTGGCGTCCTGTCGGCCCAGGACCTGTCGGCGGGCAGGTGCACGACTCCGGATTCGATTGCCGTTCGGGGCAACCGTCGCGTGGACGTTGGAACGATCGTCTCGACGACCTCCCTGGTGCCGGGAACCCAGCTCAACTACCGGATCCTGCAAAGGGCAATCCGCGATCTCTACGAAACGGGAAACTTCGAAACGGTCAATTTGACCTGTGACGTGGCCGGCACGCCCGAACGCGCGCTGCTCACCTTCAACGTGGTCGAGCGCCCGATCCTCGAAGCCGTGCAGGTTCGTGGGGTCGAGCGGCTTGGCGAGCGTCAGATTCGCGATCTCGCCGAACTGCCAGCGGCGCGACCAATCGATCCCGCCGCGGTCTCCCGCGCGATCTACAAGATCGATTCGACATATGAAAAGGCGGGTTACTACCTCGCCCGTGTTCGAGCCGAGTCCACGGTGGTATCTGAGGACAGAATCGGCATCACCTTCGTCGTCGAGGAAGGCCGTCGCCTGGCGCTCTCCGGTCTACGCGTGAACGGCAACACGCACGTCCCCGCCGATGACATAGCAGGCGCGATGAAGACGCGACCCGAGGGTTTCTGGTTCTTCCGGAACGGCGAGATCAACGACGACGAATATGCAGCGGACCTGTCCGAACGTATTCCGGCGCTCTACGCCAGTCGCGGATTCATCGACTTTCGCATCGCGAAGGACACCCTGCACATCGATCGCGAGCATGGGAAAGCGCTCCTGGAACTGACGGTCGAAGAAGGCCCGCAGTACAAGGTCGGTGACTTCGAAGTCATCGGCGGCCGCCATTACTCCGACGAGGAAATCCGGAACTACTATCCGTTCACCAACACCTCGCGGCCGCTGTCGTCGCGCGTTACGGGCTTTCTCCTCCGGCGCACTCCAATTCCGCAGGACGTCTTCGACCAGGCGACCTGGGAAGACGCTACGAGCCAGGTTCGGCAGGCGTATGCGAACGACGGCTACATCTATTCACAGGTGCAGCCTGTCGTGGAGAGACGAGTCACGCCGGACAGCGTTCACTACGTCGACCTGCGATGGGAAGTCGAGGAAGGATCGCCGGCGATCATCAACCGCATCGAGATCGTGGGCAATGACTACACGACCGAGATGTGCATCCGCGACCAGCTGGTGATTCTGCCCGGCGACGTGTTCAACCAGCAGCGGCTGATCCAGAGTTGGCAGAGTATCGGGAACCTCGGATTCTTCGAAATGCCGGTTCCTCCGCCTGACACGCGGCGCGTCAACGAGCAGGGCGACATCGACTTGATCTTCCGCGTGAAGGAGAAGCGGACGGGTAACGTCAACTTCGGTGCGTCGATGGGGCAGGGCACCGGCTTTGGCGGTTTCATCGGACTCGACCAGCCGAACCTGTTCGGCCTGTGCAAACGTGGCGCCTTGCAGTGGCAGTTCGGGCGTTACTTCAACGACTTCAACCTGACGTATTCGGATCCACGGGTGCGGCAGTCGATGGTGTCGGGATCGGTCACGTTGTATCGCACCATGGCCCGGTACTACATCGCTGACCTCGGGCGGAGCCTGCGGACGGGCGGCCAAGTGCAAATCGGCTTCCCGGTGCCGTTCGATCTCTGGACCCGCCTGTTCCTTTCCTATGCGGGCGAGGGTGTCCGGTTCGGGAGTTCAGGACTTCTTGGCCAGACACAGGCGCTCTACGGCAACAGTTCGTTCCGGTCTTCCATGGGGCTCACCCTGACCAGGGACACGCGGGTGGGCACACCATTCCCGACCGGCGGCGGCAGCCAGTCACTGAGCATGTCACTTACCGGCGGGCCGCTCGGCGGAACGTCTTCATTCCAGCGGTACACCACCGAGACCAGCGCCTACGTCCCCATCGGTCAGATCGGGGGTACAAAGCCCGGTCAGCAGCCGATGGTGTTCGTGGCAGGGCTGTCGACTCGTGGCGGCGCAGTATTCGGCAGCACGGGACCGTTCTTCTTCAGTCAGGAGTTCGCCCTCGGGGGCGTCCAGTACGGCGAGCGCCTGCGCGGCTATGAGGAGTTTTCCATCACGCCTGATGGCTATCTGATCGGCACGAGCACGTACAACGCTCAGCGGTCATCGTTCGGGAAGGCGTTCTTTTCGACGACGGCCGAAATCGGGTTGCGGATGAACCAAAGCCTGTATGTGAACAGCTTCTTTGAGGCCGGAAACGTCTGGCGGCGGGCACGGGAGATCGACCCGACAAGGCTCTTCCGCAGCCTGGGACTGGGGGCTTCGGTCATTACTCCGTTCGGCCCACTAGGCCTCGACTATGCCTACGGGCTGGATCGCCTCGACATCACGGGAAGACGGGCGCCCAAGTGGCAATTACATTTCAGGTTTGGTCAGATCTTCTAGCGTTGCCCCCGGCCAACCCGGGGTGCAAAAGGGGGCGGGTGTTCCAGTTAGCAGCCCGTCATCCACAAGGAGCAGAAATGGCAAAATCAATCAAGGTCGCTATCCTGGGCGCGCTGCTATTACCGGCGGCGGGACTCGTTGGAGCGCAGACTCCAGCGCAGTCGCCGGCGCCCAAGTTCGCCTTCGTTGACTCCCGCGTCATCCTTCAGAGGGCGCCGGGGTCAGCGGCAATCCAGGCACAGATCACGAAAGAGCGGTCGGATGCGCAGGCCTCCGTCACCAAGATGCAGGACTCCCTGCGCGCCATGTACGACGCGTACCTGAAGGAGCAGCCGACGCTGACCGCGGCGCAGAAGGAGCAACGGGAGAAGACGCTCCAGCAGCGGAATGCCGACTTTGACCAGCGCGTGGGTCAGCTCGACCAGGATATGCAGAAGCGGCAGTTCGATCTCATCCAGCCGATGATGGCGCAGATTCGTGAAGTGCTGGACGCCATCCGTAATGAGGATTCGTACACGTTCATCTTCGATGTCGGCAACGACCCAGGCCTCATCGTGGCCGCGGACAAGAATCTCGACATCACCGAGCGCGTGATCTCGAGGCTGAAGCCAGTCTCGGTCAACGTGACGCGCACCGATTCCACCAAGGCGCCCGGCGCGACAAAGCCGGCCCCGGCCGGCATTACCAAGCCCCCGATAAAGCCGCCGACGCGGTGAGCGCAGCAGGCGAGAATATCGGCTCGAACAGCAGCGGTGAGGGTGTTCGCACTCTCACCGCTGCGGACATTGCGGCGGCCGCGGGCGGCGAACTACGCGGCGATCCGGATGTTAGGGTGGGCTCCGTTGCTCCGCTGCATCGTGCCGGACGCGGGGACGTGACGTTCCTGGCCACGCCGCGATACGCGCCGTTGCTGGCCGAGCGGAGTCCTGGGGTCCTGCTGGTCACGCCCGAGCTGGCGGGGACGCCGGGCACACCGCGTTCCGTGGTGATCGTGGACAAGCCTCTCGAGGCGCTGTTAGGCATCCTGCCGCGCCTTTATCAGCAGCATCGCGGCGCTACCGGCATTCATGCGACCGCGTGCCTCGGGCGCGGGGTGGTTCTGGGGCGTGAGGTGGCCATTGGTCCCTATGCGGTCCTCGGTGACGGTGTGTCGGTGGGGGATGGCACTGTCATCGACTCGCATGTCGTGATTGGCGACGGTGTCTCGATCGGCGCCGCCTGTCACCTGTTCCCCGACGTGACGCTTTACTCCGGGTCCGTTCTCGGGAATCGCGTCATTGCACACTCCGGCGTGCGCATTGGTGGCGACGGTTACGGATACGTTTTCGCCAAGGGTGCTCACCAGAAGATCCCGCACGTCGGCCGCTGCATCATCAACGACGACGTCGAGATCGGCGGCAACACCACCATCGATCGAGGCAGCATCGATGACACGGTGGTCGGCGCCGGCACGAAGATCGACAACCTGGTTCAGATCGCCCACAACGTCACTGTCGGGAAACTCTGCCTCATCATGTCGCAGGTCGGCGTGGCCGGATCAACGCGCGTCGGCGACGGGTGCATCCTTGCGGGGCAGGCGGGCGTGGGCGGCCATCTTCAGATTGGCGACCGGGCCCAGATTGGCGGGCAGTCCGGCGTGTTCGGCGACGTGCCAGCCGGCGAAACCTGGTCAGGCTATCCGGCCCGGCCTCACCGCGAGTCATTGCGCGCTTCGGCCGCACTGTTCAAGCTGGCAGGCATGATCAAGCGACTAGAGCGCTTGCTGGCGGAGCGCGAGTGATCGCCGGTCGACGCACGATCGCCCGTGAAGCGGGGATCGAGGGAGTTGGACTTCATCTGGGCAAGACCTGCCGGCTGGTATTCCGACCGGCGGCCGCGGGAGCCGGGATCACGTTCATTCGCACCGACCGGGGGGGGCAACGGATGCCCGCCACGGCTGACGTCGCGGTATTGGCGGACCGGCGCACCCAGCTCGGCGAAGGAGACGCTGCCCTGCATACCGTGGAACACGTTCTGGCGGCGGTCTCGGGTGCGTTCATCGATGACCTGGATATCGAGCTGGATGGGCCGGAACCTCCCATCGCTGACGGCAGCGCACAGCCGTTTCTGGCGGCGCTGATGACCGCGGGAGTTGCGCCAAACGGCGGCAGGGCGGACTATCTCACCGTTCGCGCTCCGTTCGTGCATCGGGACGGCGACTCTGAATACGAGGTTTCGCCGTGCGACCGACTGGACCTGGACGTCACCATCGACTTCCCGCATCCCCTGGTAGGCGGGCAGCACGGGCGGTGGACCCTCACGCCGGAAACATTCGCGACGGAGCTCGCGCCGGCCCGGACATTCGGGTTCCGGCACGAAATCGAGATGTTACGCGCGCGGGGTCTCATACAGGGCGGATCCACGTCGAACGCGTTGCTGCTCGACGAGGGTGGGGTCGTGGAGAACTCGCTCCGCTGGCCGGACGAATTCGTGCGGCACAAGGCGCTGGATTGCGTCGGGGACCTGGCACTGGCGGGCCGGCGGGTCAAC
>DATCIJ010000093.1:0-4067 GCA_036507855.1 Gemmatimonadaceae bacterium
CCCGACGCACAGAAAGACACGATGGCAGCCGCCTAACGGCTCATCGATCGCAGAGCCAGCTCATGTACCCTCGTTGTCCAATGGCCCTGTTCGTTTCTCGAGCGCCGATAGCACCAGGGGTATGAGGCCCCCGAACGAGCCGTTGCTCATCACCAGGATCACGTCATTCGCCCGCGCCTCACGAACAATCAGCTCAACGATCGCCGGCACGTTCTCCAGAACGCTCGCCTCGATTCCACGCTTCTTGAGTTCCCGGACAATCGCGGGAACGTCGAGCTGCTGGTCGGCGGGAACCTTGTCGTGAGGCTCGGGCAGCTGGATGGTAACGATGTCCGCGTCGTCGAAGGCTGTGGAGTACTCCGCCTGGTGGATGTTCCTGCGGCTGGTGTTCGACCGCGGTTCGAATACTGCCCAGAGGCGCCTGTCGGGATAGCGTTGCCGTATACCGGCGATGGTCTGGCGGACGGCAGTCGGATGATGCGCGAAATCATCGATCACCAGCACGCCGCCGACGCACCCGCGCGGTTCCTGTCGCCGCTTCACCCCAAGGAACGACGCCAGACCACCGGCAACCGATTCGGCTGAAAGACCGAGCCACCGGGCCGCCGCCCAGACGCCGGTCGCGTTCTCCACGTTATGCATCCCCGACATCGCGAGGACAACTGCGGTCGGCTCGCTTTCAGGTCCCTCGATCAGGAAACGCGCACCTCCTTCACCGAACTGCACATCGCGCGCGTGATAATCGGCATCGCCGGTAACGCCGTAAGTCACAACACGCGCGCGGCTGTGGGCGCGCGCGATCTCCACCGCCCTCGGGTAGGACGCGCTTACGCCTAACCAGCCACTGCCCGGAAGCGTCGCACAGAAACGCTCGTACGCTGACTCATAGTGCGCCATGTCGGTGTAGATGTCGGCGTGATCGAACTCGAGGCTGGTCAGGAGCGCGGTGCGCGCCCGGTAGTGCACGAACTTGGGTCCCTTGTCGAAGTAGGCGGTGTCGTATTCATCGCCTTCGATGACGACATGCTCGCCACCGCCGAGCCGGAAGTTCCCGGTGTAGTTTTGCGTGACGCCGCCAACGAGAAAGGTCGGGTCGAGGCCCGCCGCGGCGAGCACGTGGGCCATCATCGCCGACGTCGTGGTCTTTCCGTGTGTGCCGGCAACGACGATGCTGTGTCGTCCGCCAGCCACCAGGGCGCCGAACGCGGCGGGGAAACTCATCTGCGGAATCCCACGCTCGCGGACCGCGGTCGCCTCCGGATTCACGCGCCGGATGACATTGCCGATGATCACCAGGTCCGGCTTCGCGCGTTCAATGTTATCGGCGCTGTACGGCGTGAACACCTCGATCTCCCAGGAGGCGAGCATGTCGCTCATGGGGGGATAGACGTTCTCGTCGCTCCCGGTGACGGCGTACCCCGCTGCCTTGAGCATGCCGGCGAAAGCACCCATGCCGGTGCCGGCGACACCCACCAGGTGGATGCGCTGCACCGTGCCAGGCGTAATGTCGGTCAGGATGTCGCCGCTGTCTTCAGCCATCGCAGACACGCGGGCGCCTTACGAAATGGCTTACCCAAAGAAGATGAAGGCGATGAAGATCGCGGCAATGATGCCTGCCGCGTCGGCGATCAGTCCACAGGCGACCGCGTGACGCGTCTTGCGGATGCCCACCGACCCGAAGTAGAGCGCGATGATGTAGAACGTCGTATCCGTCGCCCCCTGGAAGACACTCGACAGGCGGCCGACGAACGAGTCAGCGCCATACGTATTCATCGCGTCCACCATCATGCCCCGTGCGCCGCTGCCACTCAGCGGCTTCATGATGGCGGTCGGCAGCGCCGGAATGAAGTCGGTGCGCAGTCCTGACGCCGCAAAGAGACGCCCGACGCCGTCTACCAGGGCATCGAGCGCACCAGACGCCCGGAAAACGCCGATGGCAACGAGAATGGCGACCAGGTATGGGATGATCCGGATGGCGACGTTGAAGCCCTCCTTGGCCCCTTCAATGAACGCCTCGTACACATTCACGCGCCGGACGGTAGCCATCAGTATGAAGGCGGAGATGATGCCGAAGAGCGTCACATTCGCCACGAGCGTCGAAATGGTCTGCACCCGCTCCTGCGGAAGGCCCGAGAAATAGAGGAGCGTCACCGCGATTAACGCCGTCATCCCGATCAGGTAACTCAGGACGACCGGGTGGAAGAGATTGATCCGTTGCACGACGGCGACCGCGATCAGGCCAGCCAGGGTCGAGAAGTACGTCGCGAGGAGGATGGGAAGAAAGACGTCCGTAGGGTTCACGGCACCCGCTTGCGCACGATAGACCATGATGCTGATGGGAATCACCGTCAATCCCGACGTGTTCAACACCAGGAACATGATCTGGGCATTCGTCGCCGTGTCCTTCACCGGATTCAGCTCCTGCAGCTCCTGCATCGCCTTGAGCCCTAGCGGCGTGGCGGCGTTGTCGAGGCCGAGCATGTTGGCGGCGAAGTTCATGATGATGGAGCCGTGCGCTGGATGATCGGCCGGAACCTCCGGGAACAGGCGCCGGAAGAACGGGCGCGCGACTTTCGCCAGGATGGCAATGGCTCCACCCATTTCACCCACCTTCATCAGACCTAACCATAGAGTGAGGACTCCGGTGAGGCCCAGTGAAATCTCGAAACCCGTTTTGGCCGTGTCGAACGTACTGGTCACCATGTTCGTAAAGACTGCCATGTCGCCCAGGAAGATCAGGCGCACCAGTCCCACGACGAGCGCGATGAGGAAGAACGCGACCCAGATGTAGTTGAGGACCATGCAGCGGGGCTCTAGACGTCGGGTTGCCCGAGCAGCTCTACCAGCACGGGAACGTGATCGCGCATCAGGACCTCAGTCGCGGCAAGCGGGAATTCATAGGTGACCACCGGGACGCCGTGGTCGGATCCCCACGACCCGAATGAGCCGGGCGTCGGGTATCCAACATCTCTGACGAGCGGCATCCCCGTCCGTTGCGCGAGGCGCCGTCCCAGCGCGCTGACGTTGGCGTCGTCGATGCACGCCAACGGCGCGTGCAGGGCGATGACCGCTCGAGGCTCGAGCTCCCGGATCAGGGAAAGGAGGGCCCGCGTCTCCGGCTCCGAGGCGGCTGCCTCGCCGCTGCTGAGCAGGATGTCGCTGACGTCTTCGATGGTTGACCGATGCGTCACCGGCCTGGGCTGCCAGTCCTCCGACGGGAAGTTGCGATTGAGGTCGACGCCGCGCGCGTTGCCCCTCGTGCCGCGAGTGAGTCCGTCAGGATTCGCGGCCAGCACCACGGCGCAATGCTCCGGCGGTTCGCTCAGTTGACGCAGCGCGCGTGACAACGCGTACGTCGTTTCGGGCTCCTCTCCGTGAATGGCGGCGAAGACCAGCAGCCTGCATTCACCCGTGGGACGCCACACTTCGAGTGGGAGCCCGAGTACCGAGCGGCCGTACGTGGTTGGCGCCCAGGGAATCGTCCCCCACTGTGGACGCGGGCGAAGGTTCAAGGCACCGCAGGGTTGGTGTTCGTCACGAAACGGGTGACGATCTCATCGAGATTCGCCAGCACGACGTCCTTGAGCATCATGTCGGCTGATTCAATGGTCTGCCGGAGCAGGTTCGGGGTGAGCATTCGAGCGAAACCTGTCGCCAATGGAGCGTAACTCAGGTGCCATCGCTCCGGCGCCACGCCATTCCGGTCGCGATCGTATGGACGAAAGAAGCCGAACGCCGAGCCGTCCGCAATGCGCTCGTCGAGCCAGTTGGAGAACGGGGCAAACATGCCACCCGACTCGTATTCCGACGGCACGAGTTCGATCTCGTAGCCGTCGGGCCGGGCCGCCGCGTCGTACACGTCGATATCAGTTCCCCAATGATGCCGCGACGCCCCCGGGAGGGCGGACCAGCGAAGAATGGCCAAGACAAGGTCGCGGTCGGTGAGCGTCGTTATGTCGAGCGGCCGGGCGTCGCTATCGAGAACCGCGAGATCTCCTCGTGCCTTGCGATTCCATATGGAAAGCTGCTTGTCGAAGCTGCGGAACCCGCTCAGGATGGCGAGGTCG
>DATCIJ010000094.1:0-20180 GCA_036507855.1 Gemmatimonadaceae bacterium
ATCATATAGCGCAGGAATCGCCGCCGCTGATCGCTTGCGTTTCAACCGCGACCCTCGTTACGCTCCCCCATGCAGCCACCCCGTTTCCAATTCCGAGTTCGTACAATGTGGCCCGTGGCATTGGTTGCCGCGGCGGCGCTCGTAGGCAGCGCCCGCTTCGCCTGGACAGCCACGGTCCAGGACAGCTCCGCTCGTCGAGAGCCGGGCTCACAGGGCCGCGATGGCGGGGTCAAAGGGAGTGCGACGAAAGCCGCTCCCGCGAAGCCGAAACCTGCATGGCCCGTGAAGGGGCCCACGCCGCTCCCTGGTGCGCTTCTTCCTCACAAGCGGATTGTGGCCTACTACGGGAACCCGCTGTCCAGGCGAATGGGCATTCTGGGCGAAGTGCCACCTGACGAGATGCTGAAACGCCTCGATCGTGAAGTGCGGGCCTGGGAGCGCGCCGACAGCACGACTCCGGTCATCCCCGCCCTGCACCTCATCACGGTGGTCGCGCAGGGAAGCGCCGGTCGTGACGGGATGTACCGGGCGCGGATGTCGGACTCGCTCATCGAGCGCGTGTACGGTTGGGCGCAGCAGCACAAGGCGATCATGTTCCTCGACCTTCAGGTGGCGAAGAGCACGCTGCAGGCAGAGCTCCCACGCCTCACGTCGTTCCTGTCTCGCCCCGACGTGCACCTGGCGATCGACCCGGAGTTCTCGATGAAGCGCGGCGGCGCGCCCGGAAAGCGGATCGGGACGTACGACGCGTCAGACGTGAACTACGCCATCGGCGTCCTGGCAGACCTGGTGGAGAAGCACAACCTGCCACCGAAGGTGCTGGTGGTTCACCGCTTCACGCGCCCGATGCTGACCAACGCGAGTCGCATCAAGCTCGATCCTCGCGTCCAGGTCGTCATCCACATGGACGGCTGGGGTCCGCCATCGATGAAGAAGGACTCCTACCAGGCGTACGTGTACGCGGAGCCGGTGCAGTACACGGGCTTCAAGCTGTTCTACAAGAACGACACGAAGAAGGGGCACCCGCTCATGAAGCCCTCCGACGTTCTCGCCCTGTTCCCGAGGCCGTTGTACATCCAATACCAATAGGCATCAGGCATCGTGATGGAGCCCCTGATGCCCGATGCCTGTTGCCTGGTGCCTCACAATAGATCTGCCAGCGTCCTCTGCTCGAGCACCCCGAAGAACGCGCCTAACGCGTCGCTCAGCGCGCCGGCCAGTTCACAATCAAACCTCAGCGGGCAGGATTCGTCTCCCCGCTGGAAGCACGGCACCAGGGCCAGGTCCTCGGTCGATCGCACGACGTCGGCGATGACGATCTCGGCCGCCGGCCGATTGAGCTGAACGCCGCCTCGCCGGCCGCGGATCGTGCGCACATGACCCAGATCCACCAGGCGACGGACGACCTTCAGCAGGTGGTCCTCGGACATGGCCATGCGCTGGGAGACTTCGCCCACGGTGATCACGCGACCGGGGTTTCTCCCGAGGTACATCAGGCAGCGTAATGCGTTGTCGGTGAAGCGGGTCAGGCGCATGACGGAGCCAGCTGGCGTCGCGAGCACCACGCTCGCTGGAAATCCATTTCCGAAAGAGCGGGTTTGATTCTGGCTGCGCCGTCAGGAAAAACCCCCACCGACAGGAGAGGAATCCCTCTACGGCCTATGAGGGGAACCCCGGCTCTCAAATGCTGCAGGTGGATGGAAGCTTTCACCCTGTCGCTCTGCGGCTCGCGGGACGACTACCCCCGCCGTCCACCTCCCCCACGCAAAGAGGAACACCATCATGTCGCTCTCACGCCGGGCCACCGTCCTCAGCGCCGCCGTCGCGGTCGCGGCAGGCGCGGTGCTCTTCCACGCGTGTGCGCCGACGTCGTCCAACGGCGGCCTCGGCACCGCCGCGGACGCGGCGTCTCGCGTCTTCGTCGCGCCGGGCTCCTACGATGACTACTACGCCTTCATGTCAGGCGGGTTCAGCGGACAGCTCGCCGTCTACGGACTTCCGTCTGGGCGTCTGCTGAAGGTCATCCCCGTGTTCGCGCAGAACCCGGAGAACGGGTACGGCTACAACGCCGAGACGAAGGAGATGCTCAACACTACGTTCGGCTACGTGCCCTGGGATGATGCCCACCACCCCTCGCTGTCGATGACCAATGGAGAGCACGACGGGCGCTGGATCTTCATCAACGGCAACAACACGCCCCGCATCGCGCGCATCGACCTGACGACGATGACGACAGCGGAAATCATCCAGATCCCCAACTCGGCCGGCAACCACTCTTCGCCGTACGTCACACAGAACACCGAGTACGCGGTGGCCGGTACGCGTTTCAGCGTTCCCATCCCCCAGAAGGACGTGGCGATCGCTGACTTCGCGACCGAGTTCAAGGGCGCCATCAGCTTCATCAAGGCGAATGAACCCGGGAAGATGGCGATCGCGTTCCAGGTGCTGATGCCCGGCTACGATTACGACCTCGCGCGTCCGGGAAAGGGCCCCTCGGGCGACTGGGTCTTCTTCTCCTCGTACAACACCGAGCAGGCCTACACCAAGAAGGAGGTCGAAGCCTCGAAGAACGACAAGGACGTCGTGGCCGCGATCAACTTCAAGATGCTCGAACAGTGCGTCGCCGACGGCAAGGCAGCGACTTGGCCGAGCGAGTACATGCACGCGTTGTACGATGACGCCACGCACACGGCGCGGTCGGAGAAGATCACCGGCGTGAAGGTGATCAAGCCGGTCGACTGCCCCGGCTCAGTTTACTACCTGCCGACGCCGAAGTCGCCGCACGGGATCGACGTTGATCCGACGGGTGAGTTCCTCGTCGCCGGTGGCAAACTCGCGACGGTCATCCCGGTGCACGCGTTCTCGAAGATGCAGAAGGCAATCGCCGACAAGGCATTCGACGGCGAGAAGGACGGCATCCCGATCTTCAAGTACGAGGCCGTGAATTTCTGCGAAATCCAGAATCCGGGCCTGGGTCCGCTCCACTCGGAATTCGACGGGCAGGGCAACGGCTACACCTCGGTGTTCATCTCATCGGAGATCGTGAAGTACACGCTCCCGGGCTGCCAGGTCGTGGACCGGATTCCGGTGTACTACTCGATCGGCCACCTGATGGTGCCCGGCGGTGACACGCGCAAGCCGTACGGCAAGTACGTGATCGCGCTCAACAAGATCACCAAGGACCGCTACCTGCCAACGGGACCGGAGCTGGCGCAGGCCGGCCAGCTGATCGACATCACCGGCGACAAGATGAAGCTCCTGCTCGATTTCCCGATGATCGGCGAGCCGCACTACGCGCAGGCGATCGATGCGAACCTGATCCGCGAGAAGCAGCTGAAGTTCTACAGCCTGGCGGACAACAAGCACCCGTACGTGTCCAGGGCCGAATCGGAGACCAACGTCACGCGGGCTGGTAAGACTGTTCACGTCAAGATGACCGCCATTCGCAGCCACTTCGCGCCGGACAACATCGAAGGCGTGCAGGTCGGTGACACCGTACTGTTCCATGTCACGAATCTCGAGCAGGACTGGGACGTGCCGCACGGCTTCGCCGCGATCGGCTCGACCCACGACACCGAGCTGCTCCTCATGCCCGGCGAGACGCGCACGCTGAAGTGGGTGGCGAAATTCCCCGGCGTATATCCTTTCTACTGCACGGACTTCTGCTCCGCGCTGCACCAGGAGATGCAGGGGTATGTGCGGGTGAGCCCGGCAGGAAGCGCGACGCCGATCAAGTGGTCGGTTGGAATGCCGGCGAAGTAGATCGGTTGGTGGATGGAGGGTAGCGGGTAGCGGGTAGCGGGTTGACGGTCAGAAGGCTTCCCGCCGTTACCCGCTACCCTCTACGCGCAACCCCTGAACTCTGAACCCCGACTCGTGTCCCCACGCGCCCGAATGATCCTGACGCTCGCGAGCCTGCTGCTCGCCGTGGCCTTCTTCCTGCCCCTCTGGGCCGTGTACCTGCAGGCGCCGCAGTATCCGGAAGGCCTGGGGATGCTCATTCGTGTCAACGACATCACGGGGATGAAGCCTAACGACCTGGAGAACATCAACAACCTGAACCACTACATCGGCATGAAGCGGATCGTGCCGTCTTCGATTCCGGAACTGCGCCTCATGCCGTTCGTTGTCGCCGGACTGATGGTACTGGGCCTGGCCGCCGCGGCGGCTGGCCGCCACTGGATGGCGCGCGCCTGGGTTGTCGTGTTCGCCGTCGTTGCCGTCGTCGGTCTCGCTGACTTCTACAAGTGGGAGTACGATTACGGGCACGACCTCGACATGGAGAACGCGATCATCAAGATCCCCGGCATGAACTACCAGCCGCCCCTCATCGGGACCAGGCAGTTGCTGAACTTCAAGGCGACGTCGATCCCGGCGGCGGGAGGGTACGCACTCATAGCGTCGCTCGGCCTCGGGATTCTGGCCGTCATCATCGATTGGCGCAGACCGCAGGCCGCGAGGGTGGCCGCTCCCAGGCGCGCGCGGGCCGCCGTGGTGCTCTGACCATGAAGTCCGCCGGGCGGCCGCAGGCTCTGCTGTTCGTTGTGGTCGCACTGGCCTGCCAACGCGCCCCACGACCGCTCGTCGCCGGTACCGACGCCTGTGATTACTGTCGCATGACCGTGACGGACCCGCGTTTCGGAGGCGAGCTTCAGTCGCGGACCGGGCGCATTCACACGTTCGATGCCATCGAGTGCCTGGCTTCGTTCTACCTCGACGCCGCCAGTCGCGATGACATACGTGCCGCCTGGGTGACGGATTTCGAGACCGGCCGCTTCGTGCCGGTGGACAGCGCGATCATCCTCCAGGAGGGCAGCATAGCCAGCCCGATGGGCCGATCCCTCGTGGCGTTTGCGCCCGAGTCCGCGGAGCTTGCCGTCCCGAAGTACGGCGGCCGCGCGCTTCGCTGGCCGGACGTCCTCGAGGTCCTTCGCGTTCGCCGACTGGAACCAGGCGCCACACCGCGCGACACCGTCAAAGCACCAGTCAGCGGCGCTTCGCGATGATCCGGCTCTGTCTCGGCGCGCTCATCATCATCGCGCGCCTGGCGGGCGCGCAGCCCGCGGCTCGCGAATTGGTGGTCGACCAGCGCGGATCCCTGACCACGATCACGGAGGCGCTCGCCACCGCGCGTGGTGGCGACCGCATCGTGGTACGACCCGGGCTCTATCGCGAACCCACGCTTCTCGTAAAGAAGCGCCTGACGATCGCCGGCGACTCGGGCGCCATCCTCGACGGAGAGGATAGCCACGCGATCATGATCGTCGACGCCGACAGTGTCACGATCCGCGGCTTCACGTTTCGCGCGACGGGCAGCAGCCAGGTCGAGGATCGCGCGGCGCTCCTCGTGCGCGATGCCCGAGGGTGCCGCATCGAGAAGAACGACCTGCGGGACACGTATTTCGGCATCTATCTGCAACGAGTACGGGACTGCGAGGTGCGCGACAACACCCTCCATGGACCCGTCCGGAGGCATACACTGGGCGGAAACGGGATCCATGTCTGGCAGAGCGACAGCGTCACCGTGAGCAACAACCGCGTGCGTGGCCACCGCGACGGGATCTACTTCGAGTTCGTCACGCACGGTGATGTCCGAGACAACGTGAGCGAATCGAACCAGCGGTATGGCCTCCACTTCATGTTCTCGGACGACTGCACATACCGCGACAACGCGTTCCTCGCGAATGAATCCGGCGTCGCCGTGATGTATACGCGGCGCGTCAAGATGATCGGGAATACCTTCGCGGAGAACTGGGGGGGCGCGGCCTACGGGCTGCTGCTGAAGGATATCACGGACAGCGAGATCCGCGACAATCGGTTCATCGCCAACACGGTCGGCCTGTACATGGAGGGTGCAAACAGGAACGTGGTCGCGGCCAACCTGTTCGAGGCAAATGGCTGGGGACTTCGCATCCTGGCCAATGCACAGGAAAATCGCGTCGAAGAAAATACCTTTGCTCGGAATTCGTTTGACGTCGGCACCAACTCGCGCCAGAACTTCAGCACCTTCAGCGGCAACTACTGGGACCGGTACCGCGGCTATGACCTCGATCGCGACGGTTTCGGGGACGTCCCGTTCGCTCCGGTGCGCCTGTTCGCGCTCGTCGTCGAGCAGACGCCGGCGGCGCTGATCCTGCTGCGGAGCGCGATGGTGGACCTCCTCGACTTCGCCGAGCGCGTGATGCCGGTGCTGACGCCGCAGACACTGATCGATGCACGGCCGCGAATGAGGGCGGAGGGCAAAGGGCAACGGGCAAAGGGCGGCGCGACGGCCGCCGAGTCACGAGTCACGCGTCACGAGTCACGCCGCTCGAACGTCGCGGCAGCCGGCCGGGAACGGCGATGATCGCGGCACGCGGAATCCGGAAGCGCTTCGGGCGCCTGACGGTGCTCAACGGCATCGATCTTAACGTCGCGCGCGGGTCAGTCACCGCGATCGTTGGCCCCAATGCGTCCGGCAAGACGACGCTGAACCGCATCATCCTCGGGCTGGTGCGCGCCGATGCCGGTGAGATCACGTTCGACGGCAAGCGCCTGGACGGAGACGCGGCCTACCGCGCGCGCATCGGTTACATGCCCCAGGTCGCGCGATTTCCGGAGAACCTCACCGGCCGCGACGTCATGACGCTGTTGCGCGACATCCGTGGCCACCACGCGCCTCGTGACGAGGAGCTGGTTGAGTCGCTGCTGCTTGGCCCGGTGCTCGACAGCCAGCTTCGAGTGCTGTCCGGCGGCACCAGACAGCGGATCAACGCCGCGCTGGCCTTCCTGTTCAGCGGAGACTTGCTGATCCTCGACGAGCCAACCGCCGGACTCGACCCCATCTCGGCGGGCACGCTGAAGGACAAGATCCGCCGCGAGCGCGACGCTGGCCGCGCGCTCATCGTGACGTCGCACGTGCTGAGCGAACTCGATGAGATCGCCGATCGCATCGCGTTCCTGCTGGATGGTGTCGTGCACTTCGATGGCTCACGCGAGGACCTGCTGCGCGCGACTGGCGAATCGACGCTCGAACGGGCCATGGCCAGCCTGATGCGACCCATGTCGCGAACCACGTCATGAGCACCATTCTCAAGGTGGTCCGCTACGAGTTGCGGAACGTGATGCGAAGCCGATGGGTGATCGCATACGGCCTGTTTTTCCTGGTGACGACGGAGCTGCTGTTGCGGCTCGGCGGCAGCACACCCCGCGCGCTGCTCAGCCTGCTCAACATTGTCGTTCTCTTCATCCCGCTGGTCACCATCGTCTTCGGCACCATCTACTGGCACGCCTCACGCGAGTTCACCGAGTTGTTGCTGGCGCAACCCGTTCAGCGCGGGGCGCTCTTCCACGGACTGTTCGCCGGGCTGGTGCTGCCTCTCTCGGCGGCGTTTCTCGTCGGGGTTTCCCTGCCGTTGGTGCTGCACGGAGGGCTGGGACGCGATTCAATCGCCCTGCTCGCCCTGATGCTGATCGCCGGTGTCGCGTTGACCGCCGTTTTCGGCGCGTTGGCCACGCTGGTCGCCGGGACGGTTGACGACCGGCTGCGCGCCCTGGGTGTCGCGCTTGGCCTCTGGGGGGTCATGACCCTCGCCTGGGATGGACTTATCCTCTGGGTCACCGTGGCATTTGCCGATCGGCCTCTCGAACAGCCGATGCTGGCGATGACGTTTCTGAATCCCGTTGACCTGGCCCGGGTGCTTCTCATCCTGCGACTCGATGTGGCGGCGATGATGGGTTACACCGGGGCAGTTTTCTCGCGATTCCTGGGCGGGTGGATCGGAACCGCGGCCGCGCTGGCGGGACTGGCCGCCTGGGCTCTGGTGCCTGGTTTATTCGCCCTGCGCGCGTTCAAGACCAGGGACTTCTAGTATCAGATGGGAGATGGGAGATGGGAGATAGACTGCAAACCCGAACACGCTGAATACACCGGAGACTGAAATGGACTTCATGAAAGCTGGACTGCGACTGGCTGCCGCTGGTGGCTGCGCGTTCTTCCTCGCCTGCGGTGGAGGTGGAGAGAAGCCTGCCGAAGAGGCCAAGGCCCCTCCCACTCCGACAGTGACCCCGGGCAGTCCGCTCACGCCTGCGGAAGGCGGCAAGGTCATCGTCATCGAGATGAGCACCGACGAGAAGGGCAACAACAAGTTCTCGCCGAATGACTTCGAGGCGCATCAGGGGGACGTGATGCGGTTCACCTTGGGCACCGGCGTGCACAACGTGCATTTCCTTGCCGATTCCAACCGGACGCTCACGTCGCCGCCGGCGGCCAGCCCGCTGCTCCAGCTACCCGGCCAGACGTACGACATCGCGGTGGACTTCCCCGAGGGTCGGTACTACTTCCAGTGCGATCCCCATGCACTGCTTGGGATGATTGGTCACGTGAAGGTGGAGTCGCGCGACTAGAGCGGTTGGTAACCGGCACGACGTCTGGCAAAGGAAAGCCAACATACCCCTGGCAGAACCGGCCATGCCTAACGTTGGCCCCTTGGCGACCTCGACAGTAAAACGACGATCTTTGGCCTCGGGGTGACCATCGGCTATGTTGCGATGGTCATGCCCGAACGAACGGCTGCGCCGGCTCTCGATCATGCGGCGGTGGGCAACGGCCGGGTGCTGGCTCTCGTAAGCCCAACCAGCGCAATCGACTGGCTCTGCCTGCCGAGGATGGACTCGCCGAGCGTATTCGCCCGGCTCCTCGACACGAAGAAAGGCGGGACATTCCGCATTCTGGGCGCGCAGGGTGAGCTTCGCGGCGAGCTCGACTACATCCCCCGCACGAACGTCGCACGCACCCGCTTCGCGGACTCGAGCGGGGAGTGGGAGGTCTACGACTTCGCGCCACGACTCTCCATGAGCGAGGACGAGGTCTACACGCCGGCCGAACTCGTGCGTTACGTGGTGCCTCTCAGCGGCAACCCGACCGTGGTCATCGATTTCGACCCCCGTCCGGATTACGCCCGGTTTGAGCCAAGCTTCCGGCACGATGCGCTGGGCGTGCGCGTCAGCAACGGACAGCGACAGCTGCGCCTCCAGAGCAATGTCCCGGCGGCGACGATCCTCGAGCGCCAGCCACACCGGCTGGAGCGGCCGGCGTACTTCGTCGTCACGATGACCGACGAGCCTGTGTACCGCGATGTCGACACGGTCAAGCAGCACCTCGATCGCACCATCCGTGGCTGGCAGGTGTGGTCCAAGGCCTGCGCACTTCCGACGTTCGCCGCTGAAGCCGTGCTGCGGTCGGCCCTCTGTCTGAAGCTCCACATCGCCGAGCACAGCGGCGCCGTGATCGCCGCGTCGACCACGAGCGTCCCGGAGGAGCTTCACTCGCCGCGGACCTGGGACTACCGCTACTGCTGGCTTCGCGACGCGGCATTTGTCGTCGACGCGCTGCGCCGACTCAGTTACCTGCGCGAGAGCGAACGGTTCATCGAGTTTCTCGCGCGGATCCTCGGTACCGGCCCGCTGCAGCCGGTCTATGGCATTGACGGAGAGCGCGCGCTCCCCGAGCATTTTCTCGAGCACCTGGCAGGATTCGGGGGTAACGGCCATGTCCGCATCGGCAACGCCGCAGCCGAACAGCGGCAGAACGACCTGATGGGCGAGCTGGTGCTCAGTCTCGGTGCAGCGCTCGATGACCCCAGGCTTTCGGTCGCGAACCACGAAGCGATCTTCGCGCTGGTGACGAGTCTCGTTGAGGAGGCCATACTCGCCGCTCCCGATCCGGATACCGGGATATGGGAGTATCGCACGCAACTCCGTCACCACACGTTCTCGCGAGCGATGTGCTGGGCCGCCATGTATCGCGGCGCAACGCTCGCCAGGCGCTTTGGACGCCCGGACCTTTCCGACCGCTGGCTGCACGCCGCTGAGCGCGAACGGGCCGTCGTGCTCGAACGAGGATACTCCAGCACTGGCGGCTACTTCACGCAAGCGCTCGACGGGCAGTATGCGGACGCGTCCCTTCTGCTGCTCCCGATCCTTGGATTGTTGCCGGCGACCGATCCGCGCATGGTCTCCACCGTCGCGGCCTACGAGCGGCTCCTCGTGCGCAATGGACTCATGCTCCGCTATGCCCACGCCGACGACCTGGGCGTCCCGTCGTCGGCGTTCAGCATCTGCACATTCTGGTGGGCCGAACTGCTGGCGTTGCAGGGACGCGTCGAGGACGCCGAGGGCGTCTTCGAGCGGATGATGTCGCACGCGAACCCGCTGTCCCTCTTCTCCGAGGTCATCGATCCGGCGACGGGAACCCTGCTGGGCAACTTCCCGCAGGCGTACACGCATGTGGGCCTCATCCACGCGGCCACCACCATCGGGCAGATGCGTGAGGCGCGGGATGGGCGCACGCGCGGGTGGGAGTGATGTCGAAGGTCGCGATCGTCGCATTGCGACTTCCGGTCCGCATCCGCCGCAGTGACGAGGGCGTCCGCGTGGTGCCGACCGTTGGAGGCGTGGCGACCGGTTTGAGTCGCGCGGTTCCCGCGGCACGTCGGATCTGGATCGGGTGGCCTGGTTCGTTCGAGAGGCTCGACGCGGAGTCGATGGCACCTGTGCTCTCGGAACTCGATCGCCGCCGATTGGTGCCGGTGATACTCGACCCGGCTGACGCGGCCGCGTTCTACACCGGATATCCGAATCAAGTCATCTGGCCGGTTTTCCATTCGATGACGGACAAGCTGCCGCTTCGCATCGACTCCTGGCCGGCGTATGAATCGGCGAATGCCACGTTCGCGAGTGTTACGCTCGACCGCGTGGGAGAGGAGGACCTGATCTGGGTGCATGACTATCAGCTGCTTCTCGTGCCCGAGCTGATCAGAACGGCGCGCCCGTCGGCCCGGATCGCCTTTTTCCTCCACATCCCGTTCCCACCGCTCGACATCTTCCGGGTGCTGCCCCAGGGTCGCGACCTGCTTACCGGCGTTCTGGGTGCGGACCAGGTGGCGTTTCACACCGCCGACTATCGCGCGAACTTCGCGCATGCGCTCCGGTCACAACTCGGCCTCAAGGTTTCGCCGGACAACGATTCGGTTCGCGTACGCGGCCGCACGGTGCGGCTGGAAGTGGCGCCGATGGGAATCCACGTCGAGCGCTTCGAACGACTGGCGGCCCGGTCCGCCGCGAACGGCGCGGTGGAGGCGCTCCGCGGGAGCGGCGATCGGCTTCTCCTGGTCGGGGTCGACCGACTCGATTATACGAAGGGGATCCAGCGCCGCCTGATGGCGTTCGAGGAACTCCTGCGACGGCATGCGCGGTGGCGCGAGCGCATTGAGTTCGTCCAGGTTGCCGTGCCGTCGCGATCGAATGTCGCCGAGTACCGCAACCTGGCATCTGAAACGGCAGCGCAGGTCGGGCGCATCAACGGAGAATTCGGGACGGCGCGCTGGACGCCGATCCACTACATCAACCGGCCGATCGGCCAGGCGGATCTCGTCGCGCTCTATCGGGCGGCTCGCGTAGCCGTCGTCACGCCCACTCGTGACGGCATGAACCTGGTTGCAAAAGAGTTCGTTGCGTCGCGTATCGACGAGGATGGCGTGCTGGTCCTGAGCGAACTGGCGGGAGCGGCGACCGAACTGGTCGAGGCCCTGATCGTGAATCCCTACGACGTTGCGGCCACGGCTGACCAGCTGCACCAGGCGCTGGCGATGTCGCCGCGGGAGCGGCGTACGCGAATGCAGGCGCTGCGGCGCCGCGTTCGGGACCACGACGTGTCCGACTGGGCCAGGCGGCTCCTCGATGCGAATCCATCGCGGCGTGCGCGGTCGTCGGTGAAAAACGGCGCGCTCGCCGACGCGGTCGCCGCTGCGCAGAGCGCACGCCACCTGGTGCTGTTGCTCGACTACGATGGGACACTGGTGCCGTTCGTGGTGCCGCCCGAGGCGGCGCTGCCGTCGCCCGGTGTGCGGCGGCTCCTCCGGCGGCTCACCTCACTTGCCGCCACCACCACCTACATCATGAGCGGGCGGGACCGGGAGTTTCTCGAGCGCGCGTTAGGTGCCACGGGGGTGGGGCTGGTCGCCGAGCATGGAGGATGGTCCAGGCCGCCGGGCCGCAAGCGCTGGCAGCGCGGGATCGCGCCCTCGAAGCAACGGCCCGACTGGCGTCGGGAAGCCATGCGCCTCATGCGCGCGTTCGAGGAAGTGACGCCGGGAGCGAGAATCGAGCGGAAATCACTCGCCCTGGTGTGGCACTGGCGCGGGGTGTCCGCGGCCATCGGCGTCAGGCGGTCGGAAGAGCTGGCGCTTCAGCTCCGGTCGAAGCTGCCGGCGACCGCCGAGATCCTGACCGGCGACCACATCATTGAAGTCCGCCCCCGCGGCGTGGACAAGGGAGCCATTCTCTCGCGCATACGCGCGTCAGCTCCACGTGACGCAGCCATCATCGCGATCGGAGACGACGCCACGGATGAAGACCTCTTCCGTGGGCTCGACAAATCGGCCGTCACGATCAAGGTCGGCGCGAAACCGACGGCGGCGCGTTTCCGCGTCGCCGACGTGGCCGCCGCGCTGGCGCTGCTCGGCCGACTGCGACGCGATTGACCCCTCCCCAGGCGACAGCCAGACGCAGGGGCACCTGACGCACGGTCCACGGTGGCCTCACTGCGCACCTGGCCCGGGTTCATCCTCGTAGAGGGGAGCCGCCCCCGCGAGGACGACTTCCTGGTCGATTTCGAAAGCCTCGCGTGGCGCGCGGAGGATTATCGCCGGGAAGATCGTCGTCAGCGCGGCGTAGGCGATCAGACCCCCGAAGAGCGCGTTGTTGATCCCGAAGCGCTCACGCAGGATCTCCGCGAGCACGAGTGTGAAGACCAGCGTCGGAATCAATGGCACGGCGACGCGCATGCCCTGGCGCCAGGGCTCCGCCAGCCGCGCCCGACGTTGCAGAATCACGAGCGCAGTGCGCAGCGGAATCGACACGGCCGCAAAGGCGAGGCCCAGCCAGAGCGTTTGCCAGGACAGCGCCTCCCTGTTAATGGACAGTCCGGCATTGAAAAAGTAGAACGGCACGAAGAACGAAGCGAACACCTCCACCGCGTGGAGGTTCTGGTCCGAGGCCAGTCGCGGCAGTTCTTCCCGAAGCCTTCGCGCCGTGACGCCGACGAGGAAAGCGCCGACGAGGTAGTAGACCCCCAGCTGGCGCGTGACGTACGCGAAGATCACAGCGACGATCAGCAGGAACGCGAATTCCGAATTCGGTGCGTACCGGGAGACACCATCCACGAGAAACCGGAGGAGAACGGGAAGAAACGCGGCGAGGGCCAGCAAGGCGATGGCGGACAGAATCAGCCGCGCCGACGACGTGGACTGCAACGTGACGAACAGCACGCCGAGCGCGAGCAACTCGCTCGCGATCGCCTTGGTCCGGATCCAGTAAGCCTCCTCCTTCGAAACGCCGAGGGAGGAAAGCGATTCCAGAATGAACCCCGTCGATGGCGTCACGAGCGCCAGCGCCACGAGCACCGATGCGCGAACGCTGATCGGCAGCAGCGTCGCGATCACCGCGGTGGCGACCACCAGCGTGAGCGTGACGATGCCGAGATGCTCGACGAGAATGCGAGCGCCTCGCTGCAGGCCTCGGGCGTCGACATCCAACCCGGCGAAGAGGAAGAGCGCGGCAATCCCGAAGGTCGAGAGCAGGTGCACCGTCTCGTCCTGCAGGAACAGACCCAGACCGGCGCCGAACCCCACGCCCAGCAGCAGCGTCGTGATCGCGGACGGCACGCGATAGCGCTGCAGCATCTTGGGCAAGACCAGCAGCCCGAACAGAAGGAGGACGTACTGCAGTTCCTTCGGCGCTTCGTTCATGCGGCGGGGCTCGAATGGGACCGCATCGCTTCGTGGTCACAACATTATCGTGCCCCGCGGTGCCACGCACCCGAACTTCGCAACGCCAGGCCCTTCAGGGGTCCGGGGAGCGTCAGACGTGACGCTCCCCGGCACCCCTCCGGCCTCACGGCCGGTTCACCTTGATCGTCGTGCCGTTGCTGCCACCATCCACGTCGTGATTACTCGAGCTGGCGTAGGTATAGAGCGACTTGGTGAGGCTGTTCACCGTGAACGACACCGACTTTCGCTTCTTGCTGATGGCCGGATAGAGCATGATGCACGTGCCGTTGCCGCCAAGTTCACCCGTCGTGCACGTGTTGGAGTTGAAGAAACCGTTAGGCGTCCACGATCCCACCACCGTCACCCCGTTGAGCGCGTTGTGCGCGGCATCGTGCACCGCCACCTCGACAACCGCGGACCAGGTTGTCCCGTCGTCCGAGCGGATGCCGGTCAGGTTGCCAACGTGCATGCTTGTGCTCTGGGGATTCACCGTGACCGTGGTTGACGATTGGTTGTTGGCCGGGTTCTCGTCGACCAGGGTGTGCTGCGCCGTCAAGGTGTGAGCGCCCACGCTCGCTCCCGTCGTGTTCCAGGAGTAGCTCCGCGTCGTCGTGGCGCCGGCGTCGAGCCCGGACACGCTCTGCGTACCGATCACGACGTTGTCAGTGGCGTCGGTCAGCGTCACGTTGAACGGAGTCTCAACGTTGTCGGATCCCGCGTTCCGCACAGTGACGACGATGTTCGCAGTGTTGCCCAGAGTCACCGATCCCGGCCCGCTGACGCCCTGAATGGCGACGTCCAACACGTCCGGAGGCGGTGGGGCGGCACCCGCGTCAATCCTCACGCCGAAATGGTTGAGCACCAGGTCGATGCGGTTGGCGATGGTCTGCGTTTCACTCCCCGCGAAAAGCAGCGCGACTGGGTTGAGGTTGAGATCGTCGGTCGCGATGAGCGAACCGGAGTCACCGCCTCCGCTGAACTGGCCCGGCTCGATGACGATCTGGTCGACGAAGGTCGCCGACTTGAGGCAGAAGATGAAGAGCGCCTCATAGCAGATGGAAAGCGTGGCATTGATCCCGGTGATCGTCCCGTGCGTCAGCTTCGTCGTACGGCCGTATTTCTGCACCGGCAGGTTCAGCAGGGCGTTCTTGTTGTCGAACACGCCGTCGCTGTTGCCATCGTTCCAGATCTGTGCGCTCGGCATGCCGTAGCCGTCATCGGGAGGCGTTGCGTTGGAGAGGACGGTGGCGTTGGAAAGTGCGATGGCGGCGTCGATGGTGTTGTTGCCGCCGGCAAAATCGATGGCCTTGAACGCGGAGAGAGTGCCAATCTGGTCAGCGGCAACACCGCCATCGAATGGCCCGGGTTGAAGGATCGGATCGCCAATACTGGCGTCGTTGCTGTTGGCGAGAACGTGATTGTTGCTCAGGAGGAAGACGCTGAGCGATGGGTTCACGACCCGCGCGCCGATGGTGCCGGCCGTGATGGCGAAGTGCCCGACGGAGAATCCGACCGGTGCGGGACGCGCCTTCGTGGTCGGATCGCTGAACGCCATGAGCATCCCCGTCACGTGGCGCGTGACAGGGACGCCGTCGAGGACAGCGGGCAGTCCTGGCACGTTATCCTGCGCCAGGTACACACGGACGACCGCCTGACCATTCGACAGTAACCCGACCGCGGTACCGACCACGCCTGGTATGCGCATCAGGGCCGCGGTGTGGCGCTCCTGCGCAGCGATGGCGTTTTCGATGCCTTGCGGCGACGCGCCCTGACTGAGCGCTGCCGGGCCCAGGATTGGATTGCCACCTGGATCGGCGCAGGCGACAAGAAGCGAAAGCGTCGCGCTGGTCAGCAGGACGCGCCGCAGGCCGTGGAGAACTGTCATTGGGTGCTCCCGGAACTGAGAGATGGTGCAGGCGTTCGGGGTCAGCCCATGTGTCCGGCCGCCCCCGTTCGCACGGAACTCGTCCCTGGGAATTGGGGCAAAACATGTCGAGTTCGCTGTGCGGCGGATAGCCCTCCAGGTAGGCTGGCGGTCACAACTATTGGGGGACCTGGTTTACCGCCGCCGAACACCAACGCCAGGGAATCTGCGGCACGGGGCCGCCGTGACACGGATCTGACGCGAAGCCAACGCCTAACAGGCCGCCTCAGGAGTTCCGAAGCAGAATACTGCAACACGTCACGCCACCTTCGGCCTTGGCCAGTTCGCCGGCCGGCACCGCCGCCAGCTCGCTGTCGGTCACCCGGGCCAGCGCCGCGTTGGTGCGCGGAAAGGCCTCGGCGACAACGGTCGTGGTGCCTAACCAGAGCACGTTCCCCGCAAACGGCTCGCGCGGGTCCACCGGCACCACCTCCCAACCCGGCATCAGCGCCGGATCGACCCACGAGGGATTCGCCACCAGCACCTGTGCCCCGGCGCGCGTCACCGCCGACTTGAGATGCAGGCAGCCGCGCACGGGAACCGCCCGAACGGAATAGCCGAAAGGGATGAGCAGAGCGCGCAACTGCTGCATTCCCGAGAGATTCGAGCGCGGCGTGAGTCCAACCAGCACGTCGCGCCCCAGCACCAGAACGTCCCCGCCATCCAGCGTCGCCGGGGCCTCGATGCTGGCGATCGTACGGTGTTTTGCCAGCGCGTCACGCACCGATTCGACTTCATCCCGCCGGGCGAGAGATCCAGGGCGGGTGACGACCGCGATTTCGTCGACCACCACGGCCGTGTCTTCGACAAATACCGAGTCGGGCAGGTCGTCACGCGCCGGCAATCGCTCCACGTCGACTCCGGCGGCACGCAGCGCGTTCTCGTACTGCTGGTGCTGCGCCTGAGCGAGGCCGAGGTCGATCGGCTCGCGAGCGAGGTGTGTGAGTTCACACCTGATGATCGTCGATGGAACTGCCCGTGTGTAACCGATCATTGCCTGGAATGTGATTGCCGGACTCAACGCCTCAAGGATACGCCTGTCGCCTTACGAGGACACCCTCCTGTGCGGGAGTCTCTTCGCCCTTGGATCCGTCCGGAGAACGGCTTGTGGGCCGGGCCGGGCGGACTATCACATCACCGCAACCATTTTCCCGCTTCCACGATCCATTTGATGTCGTCAGGAACCCCGACTTCACGGGATCGCCCTCCTCCCTCTCGCGCTCCACGATGACCCGCGCCTACCGTCCCATTGCCTCACTGTGCCTGCTGGCCCTCACGGTGCCGGTATCAGCGCAGGATCGTTCCGCCTCTCCCGGTGCCAGTTCCTCCAGTGGACACAGCATCGCGGTGCCATCCGCCCGAGCCGCCCGGCTGAACGGACCGGTGTCGCTCGATGGGCGGCTGGATGACGCGGCCTGGCAAACGGCAACGCCGGTTTCCGACTTCACGCAGATCGACCCCAACGAGGGTCAGCCCGCGTCGCAACGAACCGAAATGCGGTTCCTGTTCGACGACGGGGCGCTGTACGTGGGCGCCAGGATGTGGGACACGGAGGGGCGGGCCGGCGTGCGAACCTCGCTCGTCAGGCGTGACGCGAACTTCAACTCCGACTTTATCGAGGTGGTCATCGACGGCTTCCACGATCACCTCGGCCGCGCGTTCTTCCAGGTCAATCCGTCCGGCTCCAAGTTCGACATGCTCGGCATCGGCACGTCGTGCTGCGACGAGGGTTGGGACCCGATCTGGGAAGCCGCCACGCGTATCGACGACGACGGCTGGTCGGCCGAGCTCCGGATTCCCCTGTCCCAGTTGCGGTTTTCGGGGGGATCGTCGCAGACCTGGGGCATGCAGCTCCGGCGCTGGATCCATCGCCGCAACGAGCTCGATCAGTGGTCCTTCTGGCGCAAGAACGAGTCGGGCGGACCGAACCGGTTCGGACACCTGGAAGGGCTCGAATTCGGCGGGCAATCCGGACGCCAGCTCGAACTTCTCCCGTACGTGGCCGCCAAGACCCAGAACCTCAGTGCGCCTAACGGCGATCCATTCAACGGCGGCAACGTCCAGTCGGCGCGGGTGGGGCTGGACCTCAAGTACAACCTCAGCTCGAACTTCACGCTCGACGCCACGTTCAATCCCGACTTCGGCCAGGTCGAGGCGGACCCCGCGGTGGTGAACCTGACGGCCTTCGAGACCTCGTTCCCCGAGAAGCGTCCGTTCTTCATTGCCAGCTCCGGGGTCTTCGGCTTTGGCGGCTTCAACTGCTACTTCTGCAGCAATGTGTCGTCACTGAGCGCCTTCTACACGAGACGGATCGGCCGGTCGCCGCAGGGCGCCGACCTCGCCTATGGCGCCGGCGCCTACGCCGATGTGCCCGAGGCGACGACGATCCTTGGCGCGGCGAAAGTCACAGGTCGCACCGGGAACGGCCTGACGATCGGACTGCTGAATGCCGTGACCAATCGCGAAGAGGCCCGCGTCAGGCCGGAGTCGGGTTCGGACATGAACCAGGTCGTGGAGCCGCTCACGAACTATTTCGTGGGACGGGTCAAGAAGGACCTGATGCGTGGCAACCTCGTCATCGGTGGCATCGCGACGTCGGTCCTGCGTGACATGGACCCCGAGTTCGCGACACGCCTGACGAGACACGCCGAACTCCTCGGCACGGACCTCCGCTACACGTTCAGGGAACGCGCGTATTCGCTGACCGGGAACTTCGCCATCACCAACATCGATGGCGATCCGGCAGTGATTTCCGCGCGCCAGCAGTCCGCGGCGAGGTACTTCCAGCGGCCGGACCGGAAACCCGGCAGCGACGGGTTCCTCACCAACCGGCTCGATCCCGACGCGACGGCCATGCGTGGCGCCGGCGCGTACCTGCGCCTGGCCAAGGATGCCGGCAACTGGCTCTGGGAGGCCGCGGTGAACGCGCGCACGCCGGGCTTCGAGGCGAATGACCTCGCCTTCCTCACCCGTGCCGACTACATCTGGTACAACGCGAACATCTTCCGGTACTGGTCTAGGCCGACCCGGTGGTATCGTGACCTGAGCATGATCCTGGGCGGCCAGGAGCAGCAGAACTTCGACGGCGACATCACCGACCGGCAGCTCCACGGCTTCATCGGTATCACGACGCGGAATTTCTGGAACTTCAACGTCTTCTACATCACGCGCCCGGACATGCTGGACGATCGTCTGCTCAGGGGCGGACCGTCCGTGGAAAAGCCGTCGGTCAATGCGCTCGGGATGAACATGGGAAGCGACTCGCGCGGCCGCATCAATTTCCACAGCTACGGCGAATACTCGACGAACCGGCTGGGCGGGAGGGGGATGAACCTCGGCGCCGGGATCACCTACCGGCCAGCGCCTAACGCCACGCTCACCCTCGGTCCCGGCTGGAATGACTCACGGTCTATCCTGCAGTACGTCAGGCGCTTTGCCGATCCGACGAACACCGCCTTCTACGGCTCACGATACGTGCTGGCGTCGATCGACCAGAAGCAGTTGAGCCTCGAAACACGACTCAGCTGGACCTTCTCGCCGACCACCTCGTTCGAGCTGTTCGCCCAGCCGCTTCTGGCCAGTGGCGACTACTTCGACTTCAAGGAGTACGACACGCCACGGACCGATGACCTCAGCGTCTACGGCCGCGACCGGGGAACGATCACCGAAACCGCGCCGGCGTCGCCGGGCGCACCGTCCACGGTCACCATCGATCCCGATGGCAACGGGCCGGCGGCCAGCACGCAATTCGCGAACCCCGACTTCAATTTCCGCTCGCTCCGCGGCAATGCGGTGTTCCGCTGGGAATTCCGCCCCGGATCGGTGATGTACGTGGCGTGGGCGCATTCCCGCGCGGCGTCTCTCTCACAAGGCGATTTCCGGTTCAGCCGTGATGTCAACGGCATGTTCGAAAACGTGCCCGACAACGTGTTCCTCGTAAAAGCGAGTTTCTGGATACCTCGTTAGAACAGGTTGAGAGTTGAGGATTGAGAGTTGAAGACAAACGAAGGCCCCCGGGGTTTCCCACGGGGGCTTCGTCAATGGCAGGCCCCAGCACGAAGGCGAAAGGGCGAGCTGCCGTGATGAAGACGATCCGCGAAGAGCGTTGCCACGTTCCTCGCTGGGTCAACTTTCCCACAAAATGCGACACGGTGCCTGTTGCGCCGTCCGATCAGTCGTGACCTTCACGACATGACAGCATCTGCGCGGGACAATGCTTCGCTGGCGAAACCGGGGAACTGGATCCCTGCGGCGGGAGCGTGTCCGCGGTACCTGGTTTGTCAGCGAGTACGCCGCAAGTCTGAGGAACGGTATCCAGCACGCCTTCGGGAAAGACCAGGCTGGGACGAGAATGCCAGTACCTTCGCACCTCGGCGATAGATGGCAGGAACCACTCGTCGCTCGCCTCGTTGAAGAACGCATACACGACGGTCTGAGAGCTTGCCCGG
>DATCIJ010000095.1:0-3436 GCA_036507855.1 Gemmatimonadaceae bacterium
GACGACCTTCCCCGACTTCACCTCGCTCACCTGCGCCTGCAGCTCGATCGCGTCGCCCCGGAGCACGACGCTGCCGGAGACCAGGAGGCCCGCGTGCGTCGCCTCGGAGAGGCGCCGCAGCTGCGCTTCAGTCCCGCCGGCCGCGTCACGCAGCGCCATGAGCACCGCGTTGGAAGGCACGACATCCATCGAGCCGACCTGTGCGATCCCGAGCGCGAGCCGGTCGGCCGCGATCCGGCCGATGTGGTCGAACCGGGCGTCTCCGGTAAGATTCTCGAACGGCGCGATGATCAGCCGGGTCGAGGCCACGTCGCTGGAACGCGCGCCGCGTCCAAACGCGAGCCAGACCCCGCCGAGCGCGGCGACGAGCACGAGGAAGAAGCCGGCGAGCTTCACAGGCGAGAGCCGCTTCACCCGGACTCGTGGCGGCAGGTCGGTCGGCGCCGGCGTCATCACGGCGTCCAGCGCCTGCACGATCTCGCGCGCGTGCTGCGGGCGGTCGGCCGCGCGCTTCTCCAGGCAACGCATGACGAGCGCGGCCAGCGCCGGCGGAACGGCGGGCCGGCGCCTCGCCAGCGGCTCGGGTGCCTCGGTGACGTGCGCCGCGAGGAGCGTTTGCGTGGTGCGACCGGCAAATGGCGGCTGCCCCGCGAGCATCTCGTAGGCGACCACTCCCAGCGCGTAAATGTCGGCGCGACGATCCACGGCCGGATCGGCGGTGATCTGTTCGGGCGACATGTAGGCGGGTGTCCCGATCGCGACACCCGTCGCGGTCAGCGTACCTTCGTGGGCTGACACGGAGGCCGCCAGCGCCTTGGCCACGCCAAAATCCGTGACCATCGCAATGCTGCCCGAAATGAGAACGTTGTCGGGTTTGATGTCACGATGCACGATTCCCTTCTCATGCGCGTAGTCCAGCGCTGTCGCGATCTCCCGCAGCAGCCGCACGGCCTCGGCGACGGGCAACTCGCCGACTCGCGCGAGTCGTTCGCGCAACGACTCTCCTTCCACGAAAGGCATCGTGTACCAGGGGAGACCCTCCGCGTCTCCGGTCGCGAGCACGGGGACGATGTGCGGGTGCTGCAGCTGTGCCGCGAGCGCGATCTCGCGCTGGAAGCGCGCCACCGACAGCCCAGCCGCGAGCTCCGGTGGCAGCACCTTCATGACGATCCGGCGACGGAGGGCCGTATCTTCCGCCGTGAAGACGCGGGACATCCCCCCACCGCCCAGCTCTCGCTCGAGCACGTAAGCAGGACCGAGAGCCGACTGTAGCTGCGCGCGGAGATCAGGCGTCATGACACATGATAGCCTTTTGACCTCTACATGGCGCTGCGCGACGCCAAGGGGAACGCGCGTGGAACGAGGCAAAGTGCGATGACGGCGCGTTCGAGGTTCGGGCTCGGAGCTCAGAGGGGTGGCGGCACGACCCTCAGAGCTCCATACTCGGCGCTCTGATCTCGGAGTGAACATGGCTCTCACCGACATGCAGCGCATGATCCTCACCGGCATTGCTGTGGGGATCGTGATTGGCATCGTGGTTGGCGGACTTGGCGCGTACCTGGGTCTTTCGATTGGTATTCGCGGTGGGCTGACCGGTGCGCTGATCGTGGTCGCGATGCGCTACATGCGTAAGAGGATGCGACAGAGTTCGAGCTCAGAGCTCCAAGACGAGAGTTAGCCCCGACATCGCCCGCTGCCCGCCGTCCGCTGTCCGAAGATGCCTTCTCCGCTCCCCCGTCTTCGCAGGATCTGCCTTTCACTGCCGCAGGCGCATGAAGTGGAGGCCTGGGGCGAGCCTACCTTCCGCGTGAAGGGGGGGAAGATGTTCGCGATGTACGCGCACGCATCGAACCATCATGGCGCGGGACGGCACTCGGTGTGGATCAAGGCGACCAAGGAGAACCAGGCGCTGATGATCCGCGCGCAGCCCGATCGCTTCTTCAGCCCACCGTACGTTGGACCCAGCGGGTGGGTGGGTGTGTACCTCGACAAGTCTCCGGACTGGGATGAGGTCCGCGAGCTGCTGCGCGATGGGTGGAAGATGATCGCGCCGAACCGAGTGATAGCGAACAGCGACCAGCGACCAGCGACCAGCGGAAAGCGCCGAAAGACCTGATGCAACGCCTGCATGCCGTGACCGCCGCGCGGTCTGGTCGGATAGCGGCCGACTCCAGGATCGGGTACGAGCCGGGATCGTCTTGATCTGGACCAGATGACAGCGACGTCCGCGACCCGCGAGTACGATGTAGTGCTCTATGGCGCCAGCGGGTTCACGGGCCGCCAGACCGTCGCGTACTTCGCCGCGCACGCACCACGCGGCTTGCGCTGGGCAATCGCGGGACGGGATCGTGGGCGCCTGGACCGCGTGCGGCAGCAGTTCGGCCCACTGGTCGGTGCCGTCGATGTGCTCGTGGCCGACAGCAGCGATCAGCCGGCAGTGGACGACATCGTGAGGCGGACCAGGGTCCTGCTCACGACCGCAGGCCCCTTCGCCCGCTTCGGGACGCCGCTGGTGGATGCCTGCGTGCGGTTCAACACGCACTACGTGGACATCACGGGCGAAGGCGCGTGGGTCGCTCACTTGCTCGCGTCGTACCACGACCGCGCCGCCGCAACGGGAACGCGCATCGTCCCTGGATGCGGCTTCGACTCCGTGCCCTCCGACCTTGGCGCCATGCTGGTCGCTCGCCACACGCAGCAAGCGTTAGGCAGTCCCTGCGTCGCCGTCCGCGGGTACTTCCGGATGCGGGGTGGATTGAATGGCGGCACCGCAGCGACCGCCCTGCACGTCGCGGCGACCGGGGTGCGGGCCAGGCGCGATTCGACGCAGCCGGACGGTCTCGCACCGCAGCCGCGGCGCAGGCCGGCTGCCCTTCCCCACCATGACGCTGCCATTGCCGCGTGGGTTGGTCCGTTCGTGATGGCCGACATCAACATGCGGGTCGTGAGGCGCAGCGCGCGCCTGTTCGAGCAGTGGCAGGAGTCGTATGGACCGCGGTTCGAGTACCATGAGTTCGCCAGGTTCAGCGGTCCGCTCGCGGCCGCGAAGGCCTGGTGGTCAACCGCCACGTTAGGCGCGCTCGGTCTGCTGCTGCGATGGCCGGCAGGGCGCACCCTGGCGGCAAGGCTCGCGCCATCGCCGGGCGAGGGACCCTCCGAGGCGGTCATGAACGCTGGCTGGTTTCGCGCAGAATTCGTGGGCTTCGCCGAGGACGGCCGGACGGTGAATGGCCTGGTCGCGGGCCAGGGAGATCCCGGCAACCGCTCCACCGTGCGGATGGTCTGCGAGTCGGCGCTGGCCCTCGCGCTCAACGAGACCGACCTGCCGGGATTCCCGGCGCGGGGCGGCATCCTCACACCCGCGACTGCGCTGGGCGATGTGCTGGTTCGGCGGCTGAGGAGCGCGGGAATCACGATCCGGGTGCCCGACGCGCCG
>DATCIJ010000096.1:0-5115 GCA_036507855.1 Gemmatimonadaceae bacterium
GATCCGGTCGCAGAGGTTCTGCGCCACCTCCAGCGTGTGCGTCGACATCATGATCGTGTGACCGCGACGCACGTACTCACGAAACAGGTCCTTCAGCGTCCGGGTCGCCTTGGGATCGAGCCCGACCATCGGTTCGTCCACCACGATGACGTCGGGACGGTGCACGAACGCACTCGAGATGATGAGCTTCTGGCGCATGCCGTGGCTGTAGGACTCCACGAGTTCATCACGCCAATCCTCGAGGTCGAACAGGCCGAGGAGTTCGCGCCCGCGATGCTCGACCTGCGCGCCCTGCTGCCCGAAGAGGCCGGCGACGAATTGGAGAAACTCCATGCCGGTGAGCTTCTCGTAGATGAAAGGGCGGTCGGGGATGAACCCGAGCCTGGCCTTGGCTTCGTCAGGCTGCCGGACGACGTCGATTCCACCGATAAGCACCCGTCCGGCGGTGGGTCGCAGGATGCCGGCGATCATGCGGAGCGTCGTCGTCTTTCCCGCGCCGTTAGGTCCGAGGAAGCCGAAGAGCTGGCCGGCGGGCACCTCGAGGTCCAGCGCGTCGACGGCGGTGAAGGCGCCGTACTTCTTGGTGAGCTGTTCGAGGCGGATCATCGGCGAGACGTGAGATGGGAGATGGGAGACATGAGATGATTACTGCACCCGGCTGGCGCGGATCACGCTCAATTCCATACGGCTGAGGATCCTGGCCAGGTCGGGACCCGGATCGGCGGTGCCGGTCATGAATGGGATATGCGACGCGTCGGCAGGGAACTGGTCGAGCATCGCGTCGACCGGAACCCAGCGTCCGAGGTACACCTCGGTCCAGGCGTGGAGGTAGAAACGACCGTCGTGCTGCAGCAGCCCGCTCACGGGCTGCGCGGGAACGCCGGCAGCGCGGGCCAGAGCGGTCGTGAGCAGCGCAAACTCGCGGGCATCCCCCGATCTGCGCGTAACCGCGCCCAATGCGCTGAGCGGAGACGCGCCCGACTCGGCGCGAAGCGAGTCGTGTACCCAGCCAACAATCCGCCGCGCAATCACCGCGGGGTCGCGTTCCTTCGCGGCAAGCCTGGCGGCGCGACGGGAAATCGATGGATCATCGCTCTCGATGGACGGCCCCGGCGACAGTTCCTTGCGGAATACCTTCTGCCAGGCGTCGGAGGTCGGGAGCGTGTAGCGGGAGCGTAGCCGGGCTTCGGGCGTCCGCGCGTAGGAGACCTGCCCCCCAGCGCGATAATTGCGACTATAACGAGTGCTGAATTCACGGGGGATGGAGGCACCGAAACGAACCTGAAGCGAGTCGAGCGCCTGCGTGGGCCGGGTCGCGCCGCTCGCCAACCAGGTACCCGATATGACGCTTCCGTCACCGCGGGCGGAGACGGCGCGCTCCGGATGCGCCTGACGCCAGTTCTCGAACGCGAGCTCGAACGCGGTTCGCCGCAGCAACAGGCCATTCGGGAGCCGCGATTCCACCACCAGGCCCTGAGCGTCGATCCAGGCGTCGAGCGCGGGGGCGTCGGTCGCGACGAGGCGCCAGGCGCGCACCGTATCGCGGTGCACGGGGGACCACCTGCCCGACGAGTCGACGATGGCGCTGTCCACCACCACGAAGAGCGATTCCGCGTCGATGCGCGTTGCGCGCTCCGACGATTTCCCGGTTGCGGGGTCGATCGTGCGGATGATGCTGGTCGATCCCACGCGTGGCTCGTCGAGCAGAATGGTCACGGTGGCGCCGATGACTCCAGCGAATGCGGGGAGTGAGACGGGAATCGATTCGGACGTCCCTGCTGAGAAGACGAGCGTTGAATCGGCAATGCGACCGATCACGCGGGTCGTGTCCGTTCCCCGCGTGCTGGTCGATGTGAAGTCCCGCATCGAAAGGCCGCGCGAGAGGTGCACGGCGAGCTGTTCCGTGCGGCGCACACCGGCCGGCGATTCGGTCACGACGTATTCGGTGACCTGCAGCGCGCGGGGTACCGTGTCGATCGCGATGGAGGCGAATCCGACGTGCCGGCCCGCGTCTTCGGCGATGTAGTAAGTCGTGATCGGCACAATGCGGAGTGCCACGTCGGCCAGGCGTGCCGCCGGCGACGGATTCAGTTCGCGCGCGAAGAGAAGACCGAGTCCGGCGGCCCAGGCCGCCAGCACCGATGTCGCGACGATCCCGCGTCGGCTCACCGTTGCCTCATCGGCTCACGATCGCGTGTCGCCGTCACGTGAGCGACAGCGAAGTCTCGGCGTTGATCCACGCCACGTACTTCTCGAGTCCGGACGCCGCCGAAAGCGCCAGCAATTCGGGAACCTTGTACGGATGCAGCTCCGCGAAGGCAGCCTCCAGCGCGTGCAGCACCGCCGACCGCGTTTTGAGAAGGAGTACTGTCTCGGACTCATCGGCGATGCGTCCTTCCCACCGGTAGAGCGAACGAGCCCCCGGCAGCATGGTGCCGCAGGCGATCAGCCGGCGTTCGAGCAGCCCGGTGATGAGCATTTCGCCTTCGATGGCGTTGGCCACCGTGGTCAGGACGACGACAGCGTCGGTGTGGGGCATGTTCGGGGCTCGTGACTGGTGACTCGTGACTCGGCACTGCGGTGCGGGGCCAGTACTTAAGACGACTGGCCAACCCGTCAGTGACGCCACGGATACGGTGTTCAGCGCTCGGCGCTCCACGCTCGGCGCTTTGCCGCGACTTGAAGCCAGCCGCGCCGCCAAAGAAGTTTACAAGTCTATGTCCGGTGAGAATCTGATCATTCGGGGGGCGCGGGAGCACAACCTGCGCAACATCGACGTGGTCATCCCCCGCGACCGGCTCACCGTGGTTACCGGCCTGTCGGGCTCAGGCAAGTCCTCGCTGGCGTTCGATACCATCTACGCCGAGGGCCAGCGCCGGTACGTCGAATCGCTCTCCGCCTACGCCCGGCAGTTCCTGGGCCTGATGGAGAAGCCGGACGTCGACTCCATAGAAGGCCTCTCGCCTGCTATTTCGATCGAGCAGAAGTCGGCCGGACACAACCCGCGATCGACGGTCGGGACCGTAACAGAGATCCACGACTATCTCCGACTGCTCTATGCGCGTGCCGGAACGCCGCACTGCCCCAATTGCGGCCGGCCGGTCGAGCGACAGAGCGCGGGACAGATCAGCGATGTCGTGCTGTCGTGGCCTTCCGGAACACGGATCGAAGTGCTCTCTCCATTGGTTCGCGCGCGCAAGGGCGAGTTCCGCGACCTGTTCGAGAACGCGCGCAAGCAGGGCTTCGTGCGCGCCGTCGTCGACGGTTCGGTGATCGAGCTGGCCGATCCGCCGAAGCTCAATCGCAAGGTGAATCACGACGTCTCGATCATCGTGGACCGGCTCGTTGTCCGCGCCGAGGATCGTGGACGTCTGACAGACTCACTCGAAACGGCGATCCGGCTTGCCGATGGCATCGTCGAGGTCAAACGGTACGACACGCCTAACGGCACGTCGCATCACTTCTCCGAGCGATATGGTTGCGCGCACTGCGGCATCTCGCTGCCGGAGATGGAGCCGCGCCACTTCTCGTTCAATTCGCCGTTCGGCGCGTGCCCGGCCTGTGGAGGACTCGGCACCCGGCGTGAAGTGAGCGAGGATCTCATACTCGGCGACCCGGGCATATCGATCCTCGAGGGCGTCATCCTGCCCTGGGGCGAGCCCGATGGATACCTGCGTCGGGTGATTCTGCCCGGACTCGCGAAGCAACTGGGGTTCGAGCTGAACACGCCTTGGGGGAAGTTGCCGAAGAAAGTGAAGGACGCGCTGCTCTACGGAACTGAACCCGGAGACACGAAGGCCAGAGGGCAGAGGCCAGAGGCCCGAGCCAGAAAGAGCGCCGGGTTCTCCTGGGAAGGCATCCTTGTCTCGGTGCAGCGCCGCTTCAGCGAGAGCGAATCGGACCAGGTCCGGCAGGACTTGCTGGAGTACATGGTCGTCAAGCCGTGCCAGGCGTGCGGCGGGAAGCGGCTCAAACCCGAGTCGCTGGCGGTCACGGTCCACGGGAAGAACCTGGGCGAGGTGGGCGACTACTCCATTGGCGAAGCACAGGCGTTCATCGACTCTGTGCCGGTGCGGGAGAATGGCCGGCCGGGGCTCGATGCGGGAATCGCCGCTCCCATCCTCAAGGAGGTCAGGGAACGGCTCCGGTTCCTCGTCGACGTCGGACTCGACTACCTCACGTTAGGCAGGGCGGCCGAGTCACTGTCGGGGGGTGAAGCACAGCGCATCCGCCTGGCGACCCAGATCGGGTCCCGGCTGGTCGGCGTGCTGTACATCCTCGACGAGCCTTCGATCGGGCTTCACCAGCGCGACAACGAACGGCTGCTGCGCACGCTCGAGCAGCTGCGCGACCTCGGCAACACGGTGATCGTGGTGGAGCACGACGAGGAGACCATTCGCGCCGCCGACCACGTGATCGACCTCGGTCCCGGCGCCGGAAAGCACGGAGGAGAGGTCATCGCCGAGGGGACCGTGAATGACCTGCTGAAAGTGAAGCGGTCGCTCACCGGCCAGTACCTGTCGGGAGCTCGCAGCATCGCTGTTCCGAAGGAACGGCGTTCCATGAATCCCGGACGGCAGCTCGTCGTGCACGGCGCGCGGGAGCACAACCTGCGCAACCTGACGGTCGCCATCCCGTTAGGCGCGTTCGTAGCCGTCACCGGCGTGTCGGGGTCGGGGAAGTCGACGCTGATCGAGGACATACTCCATCGCACACTGGCGCGGCACTTCTTCCGCGCCCGCGTCATCCCGGGCGCGCACGACCGCGTCACGGGCATGGAGCACATCGACAAGGTCATCGACATCGACCAGAGCCCGATCGGGCGGACGCCACGCTCCAACCCGGCGACGTACACCGGACTCTTCACGCCGATCCGGGAGCTGTTCGCCCAGCTCCCCGAGGCCAAGATGCGCGGCTACGGCCCAGGTCGGTTCTCGTTCAACGTCAAGGGCGGACGCTGCGAAGCGTGCGAAGGCGACGGCCTGGTGAAGATCGAAATGCATTTTCTGCCGGACGTGTACGTGCCGTGCGAAGTGTGCAAGGGCCGCCGCTACAACCGTGAGACCATGGAGGTCCGGTACAAGGGCCGGAGCATTGCCGAGGTCCTGGATCTGA
>DATCIJ010000097.1:0-4239 GCA_036507855.1 Gemmatimonadaceae bacterium
TCGCGATCGTGGTCATGGCCGTTCCACCCCTGCTATTCGGCGGTGACGGCCTGGAGTGGTTCGTCCGCGGCGTGACGCTGCTGGTCATCGCCTGTCCCTGCGCCCTGGTGATCGCGACGCCGGTCACCGTGGTCAGCGCGCTGACCAGCGCGGCGAAACACGGCGTTTTGATCAAGGGCGGGAACTACCTGGAAACGTTGGGCTCAATGCGCGCGCTGGCGATCGACAAGACAGGGACTTTGACCAAAGGGGAACTCGAGGTGATCGAGTTCCGTCACACCGGGCCGATGTCACGAGACCAGTTCCTCAGCCGACTGGTGTCGCTGGAGTCGCGTTCCGAACACACCGTCGCACGAGCGCTGGTGGAATACGGTCGAGCGAATGCGGACATCGTAGACCTCACGGTGCAATCGTTCGCGGCGGCGCCCGGGCGGGGGATCGTCGGGCGCGTGGACGGCGTTGAGTTCACCGTAGGGACGGAGGAACTGGTCGGCGCCGACGTCGCGGCACGATGGGGGGCTCCTGATCCCGGGACGTTGCGGGTGTACGGCACAGCCAGCGACGGGAGCGAGGCGGTATTTGCCCTGCGGGATGAACGGCGCGACAACGCCGCCCCCGCCATCCGTGCCCTCCATGCCGCGGGAATCCGGCCTATCGTCATGCTGACCGGTGACGCCGCCGCAGCCGCGGAACTGGTCGCGAAGGAAGTAGGTGTCGACGAGTACCGTGCGCGGCTGTTGCCAGAAGAAAAAGTGTATGTGGTTCGGGAGCTGCGGGAGCGATACGGGGTGGTCGGTATGCTGGGCGACGGTGTCAATGACGCACCCGCATTGGCGGAATCATCGGTTGGCATTGCCATGGGAGCAGCGGGTTCGCCGGCCACGATCGAGACCGCCGATGTAGCGCTGATGGCCGACGACCTCAGCAGACTTCCGTACGCTGTGCATCTGGCCCGCAGCGCGAAGCGCACCATACGCTTCAACATCGCGCTGGCGATCGGCCTCAAGCTGGTTCTGGCAACCGGCGCCGTAGCAGGAATGGTATCGCTGGCGGTGGCGGTCCTGGTTGGGGACTTGGGAGGATCGCTTGCGGTCACCCTCAACGCGCTTCGCATCGCGGGCCAGCAGCCACGTCCGCGGGCATCGCTCGACAGGCGATTAACATCGACCGCGCGAACGCGTCCGATGTAGATGATTGCCCCGCGGGCCGTTGATCGCGCGGGTGCGGCTGGTGAGGAGGACGCGCCAGAACCGGAAGGACAGGATCAGGACCTATGTACACGCTGCCAAGCAGATTCTCGCCGTGACGACGCCGGTTCTTACCTCGCAGCTCCGCTGCCCGGAGTGTGGCCACTCGGAGTTGCTCGATATGCCCACCGACGCGTGCGTGTTCTTCCACCCGTGTGCCGGGTGTGGCGTCGTGCTTCGGCCTAAGGCTGGAGACTGTTGCGTATTCTGCTCGTACGGGTCCTCGCCCTGTCCGCCGGTGCAGATCGCTGGGAGCGGCCGCGATTGTTGTCCCCCGGCCACTCACGAGACGGCCTGTCCTCAACCAGGATCGCCAGCACCGTAGCAGACAGCGAGTCTCTGCGCGATCTGGTGTGATGCGTCAGGGCGTAACGCCCTCGCTGACCGGTGCGTTCGTCTCCACCGCGGCGAGTGCCCGAATCAGGCGTGACTTAACTTCCTCGGCCAACGGGCGCATATCGTCGTTGCCGGTGACGGCGAGGGCCACAACGGGATCCATTGCGGCAATTACGCTGCGTCCGGGAGTGTCGTCGGCATACACGATGACGTTGCACGGCAGGAGCAACCCGATGTCACGCTCCGCCGTCAGCGCGCGATGCGCCAATGGTGGATTGCAGGCGCCGAGTATGACGTACGGGCGAAAGTCGACGCCGAGCTTCTTCTTCATCGTTGCCGCAACGTCGATCTCGCAGAGAATTCCGAATCCTTCGGCGGCCAAGGCCTGTTTGGCACTCTCGACGGCGCGTTCAAAGTCCAACGCGACCGTTGTGCCGACGCCATAGCGGCTCGTTTCCGCGACCATGAGATGCTCCTATCCCGCGATCAGGCGGTTGTGAACGTGAAACTCATCCCATATCCCCACGTGCCGGCACCGGCCTGCCAGCCCGGTCCCATCATGCCGGCTCCGCTGCCTCCGCCCATCATGCCGCCTGTCATCATTCCAGGAGACACCGATTGACCGCCGACACGCTGCGCACAGCCGGCGAAGTCAATGCCCCGGCCAGTGTCATCCTGGAGATTCGGCGACAGGTGCAGGACGTAGGTTGTCCCGGGCCTGAGATTCTCCGCGGGCACGAACGTCAGCGACGTGCGGTCGGACGACCACGAGAAGCTTCCCGGGACCGGCGGGCCGACGATCGTCCCCTCGTGCAGAGCGACGAGCAGTTCCATCCCCGCCGTCATCGGGTGACTGAAGGTGATGGTGATTGGTGACGATGTGCTGACACCGGTGGCATTGCTCGCGGGGGTGACGCTGAGCACGACGGTGGGATCGCCGTCCGTGACGGGAGCAGTAACCCTGCCGGAACACGCGCCGACGACGATGGCTCCGCCAACCGCGATGCCTCGAATTGACTTGCTCCACATGAGTTCCGCGCTCCTTCAGCGAGCGAATTCCCAGCCGGATCAGGTTGTCAGCCGACCGTTCGCGCACACTGCACGATCATCCTGGCACGACACGTCGGGCCGTACAGTCCGACGACAGCCGAAGCCGTGTGGGACAATTGCTGACACGCTGGAGGCTGTGCTCGCTCAGATCGAGTCGCGAGCGTGATCGCGATCACGTTGTGGGCAGCGGCCCACCACAGATTCTGCGGTATCTTGCGTCGAGCTTTACAGCGGTCGTCCGCACCTTCTCGACACATGCCTTCTGACCGTACCGAGTTCTGGTCGGTGCCTGTCCAACGTCTCTTCGCCGATCTTCAGTCGAGGCCGGAAGGACTGAGTTCCGCCGAGGCCGCACGGCGCCTGGCGGTGATCGGCCCTAACGTCGCTGCTCCAAAGCGCCGCGCCGGCGCCCTCCGAACGCTCGCGGCACAATACACGAGCCCGATCACGATGCTTCTGCTGGGCGCCGCGATACTTTCGCTGGTGCTTGGCGAGGGCGTCGACGGGACCATTATCCTGGGAATCCTGCTGGTCAGCGGCCTCCTCGGGTTCTGGCAGGAGCGCCGCGCCGCCAGTGCAGTAGAGCGACTGCTCGTGCTCATTCGAAGCACCACACGCGCGGTGCGGGATGGCCAGCAGCAAGACATCGCGGTCGAAGCAGTCGTACCCGGCGATATCGTCGTTCTCGCAGCCGGGGCGGGCGTCCCTGGAGACGCGCGGATCCTCGAATCCAACGATCTGTTTGTCGATCAGTCGGCACTGACAGGGGCGGCGTCGAGCCGCGCCAGTAGTACCTCATCGACCGGTGGCGAAGCCGGTTTCGCGATGTCGTGCCACCTGAACATTCGCAGTAATCGCTCGCGCCGCCGATCACGCGATCGGCGATTCGCCGCCAGTCGCCGAACAATGGCGAAGAACCACGGCGGAAAGGGTCGCTGCGCATCGAACCTCCGCGCATTCCTGAGCGCCGCCGCGAACGCGTCCTGTACAACATCGTCCGCCTCATCGCGGTCACCCATGAGCTGGGTGGCAAGGAGTGTGGCCGCTCGAATGTACCGGCGAACGAGTACGCCGACCGCCGCGCCGTCGCCACCGGCCGCAGCCGCGAGCAACTCCGCATCCGAACGGCCATCATCCTTCACGCGCAACCGCGCTACACACCACCCGGATCACGCGCCGCCGATTATCGGCGGGGCGATGTCGCATCATGCGCTCTCTTCTGCAGTGAGAACGCGATCTCGCCGTCCTCACACGCGAACGTCCCCTGTATCGTTTCGACAGCGTGCGGAGTTGCTGCACTCAGAACCGAGGTCGCCCGGCAGGTCTTACCCGATACTACCTGGGTCCACCGTAACGTGTCGCCCTTCATCGCCAGGTCGGTTACGGCGACCGACTGGAGCGATCGATCGCTGTGTACCGCGATCGCCTGGTGAGCGCATAGATCAGTTCGCGGCGAAACATACGAAGATGAGTTCGGCGCTGGCGCAGCGCCTGGCGGCCCTCGTGCTCCACCAGGTGTTCGAGACCGGGCTGTTTCAGGCTGACCCGCACCCGGGGAACGTCTTCGTCCTCCCGGATGGGCGCATCTGTCTGCACGACTTCGGGA
>DATCIJ010000098.1:0-2275 GCA_036507855.1 Gemmatimonadaceae bacterium
GGCGCGGCCGACGCCATCGAGTTCTACAAGAAGGCGTTCAACGCCGTGGAAGAGGGGTGCTTGCCAGGCCCGCAGGGAAGGATCATGCACGCGATGGTTCGCATCGAAGGTTCGGCCGTCATGCTGGTCGACGAAATGCCCGAGTGGGGCGCGTTCGGGCCGAAGTCCCTGAAGGGCTCACCGGTCACGATCCACCTCTACGTGGAGAACGTCGATGCGTTCGTCAAGCGCGCGGTCGACGCGGGGGCGAAGGTGACGATGCCGCTGGACGACATGTTTTGGGGTGATCGCTATTGCAAACTTGAAGACCCGTTCGGTCATCACTGGTCGGTGGCGACGCACATCCGCGACGTAACCCCGGAAGAGATGATGCAGGCGATGCAGAAAATGGGCGGCTAGGAGAACGCGATGAAGTACCTTTGCCTGGTCTATCTCGACGAGAAGCGGCTGAATGAGCTGCCGGATGAGGACTGCGTGGATTTCGATGCGGGGATCCGCAAGAGCGGCCACTGCATTGCGTCAGAGGCGCTCCAATCCGTCCAGACCGCGACCACGGTGCGGGTCCGCGACGGCAAGGTGTCGATCACCGACGGCCCCTTCGCCGAGACCAAGGAGCAGCTCGCCGGCTTCTACATGATCGAGGCGAGCGATCTGAACGAAGCGATCCGGATTGCCTCGAAAATTCCGCCGGCGCGCGTGGGCAGCATCGAGGTGCGGCCGATCCGGCCCATCCGGGAAACGGTCGCCCAGGCCGAGGCGAAGCGGCGCATGCGGTGACAGGGCAAGTCCACTCGAACTTTGAAAAGGAGAGATTCATGGCGCGCACTACCGGAAAGGCAGCAGTCCGAAAACAGAAACCAGCCGCCCGCGCGCGGTCGCAGGGCCGTATGGTCGTGCTGGTCGCAACGCGCAAAGGCGCATGGCTGTATCACGGTGACGCGAAGCGCAAGACCTGGCGGGCCGACGGGCCGCACTTTCTCGGCCACGTCATCAGTCACCTGGTGCTCGACCCGCGCGATCGAAGAACGCTGCTTGCGGCGGCGAAGACCGGCCACCTCGGCCCGACCGTGTTTCGCTCGACCGATCTCGGGCGCACCTGGAAGGAAGCCGCGCGGCCGCCCGCGTTCGCGAAGGCCGCGGACGGCCAGCCGGGCCGCGCCGTCGATCACACGTTCTGGCTCACGCCGGGTCGCGTGTCGGAGCCCAACGTCTGGTACGCGGGGACCTCGCCCCAGGGACTGTTCCGCTCCGATGACGGCGGCGTCAATTGGGAGCCGTTCTCCTCGATCAATGACGATCCACAGTACCGCAAGTGGATGGGCACGGTGCAGGACGGCACGCCGGATGGGCCGAAGCTGCACTCGATCATTCTCGATCCGCGCGACCCCGCGCATCTCTATTTCGCCATGTCGGGCGGCGGCGTGCACGAATCGGTCGACGGTGGCCGCAACTGGAAGACGCTCCTGAAGGGGCTGGACGTGGTTGAGGGTTTCGATAGCTCCGAGCCGACCTTCCACGACCCGCACTGCATCCGCATCTGTCCGAGCAATCCTGACCGCCTGTACCAGCAGAACCACTGCGGCATCTACCGGCTCGACCGGCCGTCGGACACGTGGGTGCGCATCGGCAGGAACATGCCGAAGCGGGTCGGCGACGTCGGCTTTCCGATGGTGGTGCACCCGCGCGACGCGGACAGCGCGTGGGTATTGCCGATGAACGGCACCACCGTCTGGCCGCGCACGAGCCCGGACGGCAAGCCCGCGGTTTATGCCACGCGCAATGGCGGCAAGACCTGGCAGCGCCTCGACGCCGGCCTGCCCGCAGATGAGGCGTGGTGGACCGTGAAGCGCCAGGCGATGACGGCGGACGCATCGGATCCGGTGGGTCTCTACTTCGGCACGACCAGCGGCGAACTGTGGATGAGCCGCGACGAAGGCCGCCGGTGGGCCTGCTTCGCGCGGCATCTGCCCGAAATCTACTCCGTCGAAGCCGCCGAACTGAAATAGACGCACCCTGCTTCCATGAAGGTGCTCATCCCGGGCGCGCTGCGCTCGTACACCGAGAAGGGCGAAGCCGAGGCGGGTGGCGCCACGCTCGCCGCTGTCCTCGCTGACCTGGAGCGCCAGTATCCGGGAATTCGATTCCGCATGATTGACGAGCAGGACCGGATCCGGCGCCACATCCGCATCTTCGTCAACGGCGGGCAGGTGCGCGACCTGTCGCAGCCGCTCAACGCCACCGACGAAGTCGTGATCGTCCAGGCGCTGAGCGGCGG
>DATCIJ010000099.1:0-3086 GCA_036507855.1 Gemmatimonadaceae bacterium
AACGTTCAGTCCTCAACTGGTTGGGCGCGCCGAATCGGCGCGCCGGAGTCGACGCAGGACCAGGATCGGCAGCGTCGTGGCTCCCAGAATCATGCCAGCGGCGGCGAAGTAGTACCAGTCACAGGCCGGCGTCCCCTCGATGGGAACGCAACGCCGAACGTTGCTCACGACCTTGCCGATCAGCACGCCGATGATCCCGCCGCTCCAGAACCCGATGAACGTCGTGAAGCAACCAATGCCGACCCGGCGCCCGCGCGCGATTTCGGCGTCGGACGCACCGGGTGCCTGACTGGATCCTGGGGATTCGCCTGCCACGCGCAGGCCTAGTGCCGTTCCAACGTCGCGTTGGAAGTGTCGATACAGTGCCGCCTGGCCAGAGCCATTAGGCCGTCAAGTTGGAACGGCACTAGTAGGCGGCCTCGAGGGCGTGCGTCGGATCGACCTTTCGATGGAGCGTGACGAAGAACCGCTTGACGTTGCGGTCGATCCGGCTCTCGCCCATCTGGTCGGTGACAGCCTCGACGAAGGTGTAGTGGCCGCCCTCGACCTTCGACGTCACGAGCACCGTGGAAGGGACTTCGGGCGTGCCGACCACGCCCCGATATGTTCTTGAACGGGGCGACGACGCGACGGTCTGCATCCCAAGTGACCCGAAGAACGAGTCGGCTGATTCGATCGCGTCAGCCGGAGCGAGAGAAGTTCTATAGAAATGTCGCATGCGAGTTATTTGCGTTCTCCGCGCGCGGGAAACACTTCCTGCATCCAGTCCATGCGTTCGAGCTTCTTCGTCGAGTCACGCTGGAACCGGACGGCAACAGCCCACTGTCCCGCGGTGATGAAGTGCATCGTCGCGTAATAGGTTCCGAGTTCGGGACCCTTCACCAGCGGATCAAACGCGTCGATGCCATCCGCGCTGGTGGCGAAGATCTGCCCCTGCCCCGATTCGATCGGCTCCCCGGTCTCCTTGTCGCTCACGACGACCTTGTACTTGATCGGTTCTCGCGCGCGCGGTGGAACCGGGTCGGGGAGGACACGCAATTCCATGTCCTCCGTCAGGAACTTCATGCTGAGGTCGCGCGGGCCGGACCGGCAAGCCGCCACGAGGACCGCGACCATGAGGAGGAAATGCCAGCGCCGACCGCGAATCACGAAGCGTAGTACTCCAGGCCGAGGTGGGTGATCTGCTCCTCACCCATAAGGTGGCGGAGCGTGTTCTTCAGCTTTGTCTGCTGAATGAATAGATCGTGCTCCGGCTGGAGTCCCGCAGCAGCCATCGGCGACTTGTAATAGAAGCTTAACCATTCCTGAATGCCCTTCATTCCGGCCCGGTGCGCGAAGTCGGAGAAGAGGGCGAGGTCAAGCACGAGCGGAGCCGCGAGAATCGAATCGCGGCACAGGAAGTTGACCTTGATCTGCATGGGGTATCCCATCCACCCCACGATGTCGATGTTGTCCCAGCCTTCTTTGTTGTCGCCGCGCGGCGGGTAGTAGTTGATCCGCACGACGTGCGAGAACTTCTCGTACAGATCGGGATAGAGTTCCGGCTGCAGAATCGTGTGCAGCACGCTCAGCTTCGATTCTTCCTTCGTCTTGAAGGACGCGGGATCATCCAGAACCTCGCCGTCGCGATTGCCAAGGATGTTCGTCGAATACCAGCCGGCCAGGCCGAGCATTCTCGCCTTGATGCCCGGTGCGATGACGGTCTTCAGCCAGGTCTGGCCGGTCTTGAAGTCCTTGCCCGAAATGGGCACGGACCGCTGGTTGGCCAGCTCGATGAGCGCCTGCGTATCGACGGACAGGTTGGGCGCTCCGTTCGCAAACGGCACGCCTTCCATGATCGATGCCCAGGCGTACAGCATCGACGGCGCGATGGCGTCGTCGTTCCGCTCCATGGCCCGTTCGAACTGCTCGATCGTGGCGTGCTGCGGCCCGGGCTTGATGTAGGTCTCGGTGGACGCGCACCACACCATCACCAGCCGGTCACACCGGCTGCGAGCACGAAAATCACGGATGTCCTGGCGCAGCTGCTCGGCCAGATCGCGCTTGGTCTTCCCGTGCTTCACGTTCTCGCCGCTCAGGCGCGTCACATAACGAGTATCGAAGACGGCCGGCATCGGCCGGATGTTCTTCAGGAAGTCCCGCACGGATTCCAGGTCACGCTCGACGAGGACGCCGGCCTTCTTCGCCGCGGTGTACGCGTCGTCCGGGATCGGGTCCCACGCACCGAACACGAGGTCATCGAGATCGGCCAGGGGCGCGAAATCCCTGATGAGCGGCGACCGCTGCTCGGTCCGTTTGCCCAGCCTGATCGTCGCCATCTGGGTCAGGGATCCGATGGGTCGTGAGTGACCGCGTCGGATGCTCTCCACGCCGGCCATGAACGTGGTTGCCACAGCGCCGAGGCCCGGCGTCAACACGCCGAGCTTGCCCTCGGGTTGGCGAATGGTCACCCGAGGCGTCGCGGTCGATGACTGCACGTCTTTGTTCTCCGTAGGTAGTGTCGGTGGCGCCTAACGCGCGCGGTCGAAGGGCGGCGGGTGTCCCGTGCCGGGGCCGCGCGCCGGCTCGCTGGATGCGGCCACGTCCGCGAGGCGCGCGTCCACCTCCTCGCCGCTGCTCACCATGCGGTCGCCGGCCAGTGCCACGCCGTCAAACACCCGGCCGCGAGCGCCGTACGCGTCGGCGGCGGCGGGGCGCGAGACGGCCGGAGAGCCTGCCGCGCGCGAGCCTTCCTGGCTCGCAGTCACGCGGTATACGTAGAGCACACGCTGCACGACGGTAATCCAGGCGGTAACCGTCAGCAGCAGGCAGATCGCGATCAGAACCCAGCCGTTCAACGCCAGCCCGAAGAACGCCTGCGGCGCCGACAGCAGGATGACGCGATCCGGCCGCGGGAGCATGCCGACCTGTGCATCGATGCCAAGCCCTTCCGCGCGGGCTCTGGTATACGACGTCAGAAACGAGCCCAGGATCCCCAGCAGGATCACGGCGACCATCGGAGTCGACATGTAGTCCGGGATCTCGTGGTGAACGCCGTTCCGGGCGAAGAATATCGCCAACCCACCGAGGACCGCGCCGTCGGCAAC
>DATCIJ010000100.1:0-38535 GCA_036507855.1 Gemmatimonadaceae bacterium
GGAGACCCGGGGGGTCGTTGACGAAAAGTTGATTGTGGAAGCCAAGTCGACCCCAACCCTGCCGGCGGGCGCGGCACGCCAACTCCATAACTACCTCCGAGCGACGAACCTTGCGATTGGCCTCCTGCTCCATTTCGGCCCTGAGCCAAAGGTCCACCGCCTCATCTCCCTGAGGGCTCTGCAGAAACAGGGCGGGATCCGTTTGATCCGCTCGATTCGAGCGGATCCGATTTCCCCAACTCGACGAACCCGCGGTTCGCGTTCACTGGCCGCGACACGTGCAAGGCGGTGGACCGTGTTCGTCATGAACACCAATTCTGCATCATACCACTAGAAACGCGCTAAGACGTTGCGAGCCGGGCGTCTCCGCCCGGCTCAGTCCACTTCATGCCCAGCTCAGAGGCTGTAGTTAGGCGCTTCGCGGGTGATCGTCACGTCGTGCGGGTGCGACTCGCGGAGGCCTGCGGCAGTGACGCGGATAAACACGGATTCCGTCCTGAGCTCGTGGATGCTGGCGCACCCGACGTATCCCATGCCGCTCCGGAGACCGCCGATCATCTGGTGCAACACGTCGCCCACAGGGCCCCTGTACGGGACGCGTCCCTCGATGCCCTCGGGGACGAGCTTCTTGGGTGACAGCTCGCCTTCCTGGAAGTACCGGTCGGCGCTGCCGTCCTGCATGGCCGAGAGGGAGCCCATGCCGCGGATCATCTTGAAGCGACGGCCCTCGAGCAGGAACGATTCGCCGGGGCTTTCCTCGGTTCCCGCGAGCATCGATCCCATCATCACGGACGAGGCGCCGGCCGCGAGCGCTTTCACGATGTCACCCGAGTACTTGATGCCGCCGTCGGCAATCACCGGGATCTCGCCAGCGCCCTCGACCGCTTCCATCACGGCGGTGAGCTGAGGAACACCCACTCCCGTTACCACGCGGGTCGTGCAGATCGACCCTGGGCCAACGCCAACCTTGACCGCATCGACGCCGCGCGCGACCAGCGCCGCCGCGCCTTCACGGGATGCCACGTTCCCCGCAATCAATTGCACGCTGGGCACTGCTTCGCGCACAAGGGCGGTCGCGGTCAGCACGCCTTCGGAATGACCGTGCGCCGTGTCGATCACCAGCACGTCGGCGCCGGCTTCGGCCAGGGCGCGAGCCCGATCGAGATAATCGCCACCGGTGCCAATGGCAGCAGCGACGCGCAGTCGACCATGCTGGTCCTTGTTCGCCGTTGGATACTGGCGGCGCTTGTGGATGTCCTTGACCGTGATCAGGCCCTTCAGCTTTCCGCTGGCATCCACGACGGGAAGCTTCTCGATCTTGTGCTCACCGAGAATTCGCTCGGCTTCCTCGAGCGTCGTGCCGACTGGCGCCGTTACGAGTCCATCCGATGTCATGACCTCGAGGATCGGGCGCGCCAGATCACGAGCGAACTGCAAGTCACGATTGGTGATGATGCCGACCAGCCGCTCGTCGCGATCGACAACCGGGACACCCGAGATCTTGAAGCGGGTCATCAGCGCAACAGCTTCGCGCAGGCTCGCGTCAGGCGACAAGGCGTACGGGTTCAGGATCATCCCGCTTTCCGAACGCTTCACGCGATCGACCTCCGCCGCCTGCCTGTCGATCGACATGTTCTTGTGCAGGACCCCGATGCCGCCGGCGCGTGCCATCGCGATGGCCATCTCCGATTCGGTGACGGTGTCCATCGCGGCCGAGACCAGCGGAACATTCAGCGTGATGCCGCGGGTGAACCGGCTGGTGGTGTCGACGTCGCGCGGGTGCGTGGGCGAGTGGCGCGGAAGGAGCAATACGTCGTCGAACGTGAGCGCCATGACTTCACGGACGCGTGGTGACGGGCTGGCCCCGTTCTCGCTGATGCGCGACGGCCCGCTACCCTGTTCGGGGTTCGCGGGCCGTGATTCCTGAGTACTTCTGGTTGCCATGGCGAAAACTAATAGCGACGAGGCCAGAGGCCAGAGGCCAGAATGGATCTACTCGGTGGTGGGAGGCGGCGCGGGGTCTGGCGCGGGAGGAGGTCCGCCGGCTGCCGGTGGCACCGGACTGGCCGGCGGACCAGGCGCAGCGGCCGGCGTTGACGCCGTTGTCGCTACTTCCGCGGCCTTCGTGGCCACCGCCGCGATGTCCGACGCCACGGACTTTCCCGCCGTCGCGATGTCGGATGCGACCGACTTCCCGGCAGCCGCCACTCCGCTCAGGACTCCCACGGCCTTGTTGAGGAGCCCGACCGTCTCGGAGATCGCGGTGGTCGAAACCCTCCCCGCGCGAAGCGTGTCTTCCACGCCCTCCGTGAAGCGCTGGAACAGACTCGGCGGCGTCGCGGCCGTGCCAGCGTACTTCGATTCGAGGAACTCGATGTAATCGAGCACCTGGTAGCCACGTTCGTCCGGCAAAGGCTCCAGATGTCGATTGATGCGGTCGCGCAGGGTTGGGTTCATGAAAGAAACGCTGGTTGCTTCTTACTGCTTACTACTTGCATATGCTGGCGCTGGTTTCTGGAAGCAGCAAGCAGCAAAGCAGCAAAGCAGCAAAGCAGCAAAGCAGCAAAGCAGCAAAGCAGCCGTTCCTCCCGCCTAGCCGCGCCAGCGAACCTTGAACCCGCGGGCGTCGATGTGGACGAATGAGCGATTGCGGGCATAGATGCCCATGCCGCCGACGAGGTCCGGGTGCGACCGCTCGACGATGTCGACCGCCATCGTGACCAGTTTGGCGTCCTTCGAGTTCACACGCCCGTCGCGGTTGGCATCGACGGCGACGTCAATGGCGTCACCCAACTGATGACGGCTATCACGCGCGGCGCTGCGCACCAGGCGGTTGTGCTGCGGGGTCCGGAAGCTGGAGTGAATGTCGAATGGCACCTCATCGCGGCTTGGCGCTCCCGTCCACGTCGCGATTTCGGCCAGCACCAGTTCCACCTTGTCGAGCAGCCGGGGGTCCACCGCCGCGTAGCGGGGCCACGTGCTTTGACGGTCGCGGGTCACGAAGTCCGAAAGTCGCAGGTGTGCCGAGAGCGGAAGATCCAGATCGGCGCTGTCGATCCGCACGAATCCGGCCGGCGCCTCGGGATCGCTCCGCCGGGCGCGATCGCCCCGGTAGAACCCCATCTCGTATCCGTTCAGATCTGATCCTTTCTTCTCGGAACGGGGCACCAGCACGGCGAGCGGCGGATCGGCGACCACCCGACGCTCCCCCGCGAGGGTGAGCTGAAGGTGATAGAAGCCGGGAGCGTCGGGGGCGATCAGCCCTTCCATGAGCGCGCGTGGCTGGCCGGTAGCCACCGAATCGCCACGGGCAATCCAGCTGTACTGAACCTCATGCAGTCCGCCCTGGACCTCGATGGGATAGTCAACGGGCAGGCCGGGGAGCGCGAATCGCATCTTGAGCTGCCCGCTGCGCCCGAAGGCATCCGCGGCAGGACGAGCCGCCAACGACCCGATCCTGATTGAGCGAGCGTCGAGCCCCTCGGCGGGACGCAGGAACGTCACATATCCAACGGCTGCTATGACTGACACGATCAACGTGATCCGCCGCGACCCGTCCTGGCGCCGGCGCTTCGCGAATGGAGTCACGTGCTGCGGCGCGGGAGGTTGGTCATCTCGAACGTTCGGAACATCGACGGCAATCCGGTTCGAATGAGGTCATCACCGGATCGCAGGCGAGTCCGGATCGGTGGAGCGGGTAAGATGCGTTTCCCGCGACTCGAGGGGAACCCCAGGTATCAAATTCAGTTCCCCATTTGGTACAACGTCTGGTCCGCTACATTCACCCGACGCTTCATCCACGAATCGCTCCCCTCATCACATGAAGGTCCGCGGAAAACAGGTCGTCCTCGTCGTGATCGACGGATTCGGGTATCGGGAAGAGCGCGAGGGCAACGCGATCGCGCTGTCGCGAACCCCTACGTGGACGCGGCTCTGGGAGCGCCACACCAGAACCCTCCTCCAGGCCTCAGGACGAGCCGTAGGCCTGCCGACGGGCCAGATGGGGAACAGCGAGGTGGGTCACCTCAATCTGGGTGCGGGGCGCGTGGTGAGGCAGGACCTGGTGCGTATCACGGAGGCCATCGAGGACGGGTCGTTTTTCACCCTGCCAGCCTTCGTGGACGCCTGTAACTACGTCCGTAAATCCGGTGGAACCCTGCACTTCATGGGCCTCCTGGGTGACGGCGGCGTACACGCGCTCGATGAGCATCTTTTCGCCCTTGTGGACCTGGCCGAGCGGCGTGGCGTGTCCCGCGTCGCGATTCACGCGCTTCTCGATGGTCGTGACACGATGCCCACGTCAGCACTCGAGCACATGCGCGAGACCGTGTCACGGACACAAGGCCGTGCCAGAGTGGCGAGCCTGGGCGGGCGTTATTTCGGGATGGACCGGGATCGCCGCTGGGAACGCGTGAAGCGGTGGTACGATGTCGCGGTCCGGGGAGTTGGGCCTTCAGCGACGGATCCGATCGAGGCGATAAGAGCGGCGTACGATCGCGGCCAGACGGACGAATTCATCGATCCGGTGGTGATCGTCGACGGCGGTGCTCCGGTGGCGCCCATGCGAGATGGCGATGCCGTCATCTGCTTCAACTTCCGGTCGGATCGGATGCGCCAGATCTTGCGGGCGCTGACCGAGCCCGCGTTCGACGGGTTCGACACGGGGCAGCGTCCACGGGTCACGATATCGACGATGACGTCGTATGACAGGACGTTCAGCTTCCCCGTCGCCTTTGCGCCGTTTTCCATGGCGCGAATCATGGCCGAGGTCGTGTCAGGAGCAGGTCTCGCGATGTTCCGGACCGCTGAAACGGAGAAGTACCCGCACGTGACGTACTTCTTCAATGGCGGCATCGAGACCCCGTTCCCGCGCGAGGATCGCAAACTGGTGCCAAGTCCCAAGGTGGCGACCTATGACCTTCAGCCAGAGATGTCGGCCGAAGGAGTGACGGACGTGCTGTGCCGGGCAATCGCTTCGGAATCCTACGATTTCACTCTCTGCAACTATGCCAACTGCGACATGGTGGGACACACCGGCGTACTTCCCGCCGTGATCAAGGCAGTCGAAACGGTGGATGCCTGTCTTGCGCGGGTGATAGCGGCCGCGGAGAGAGCCGGTGCGCGTCTCCTGGTCACCGCGGACCACGGGAACTGCGAGCTGATGATCGACCCCGCCAGCGGTGGGCCCCACACCGCGCACACGACAAACCCTGTACCTTTCGTGGTGGTCGATCCGGCCGGCGACCGGCCCGTGCGTGACGGCGGCGCGCTGTGCGACGTTGGGCCGACCATCCTCGCGATGATGGGGCTGGAGCAGCCAGTGGACATGACCGGGCGCGACCTTCGCCTCACGACGAACTGACGGAGAATCTGTGAAGGCCTTGATCCTTGGGACCTTGATGGCGGCCACAGCGAGCTCGGCAGCGGCTCAGGTTGGCTATCCACCCGATCGCAGTCCATATCGGGATCGGGATTACAACCGCGATTGGACATTCTTTGGCGGTCAGTTCACGGCCGAACGGGATCCGGTAGGCGTTGCCCCGACTGACGGCCCGATGGCGGGGATTCGCTGGCAGATGCACTTGACTGGCCCTCTGTATTTCGGCGTGCGCCTTGCTGGCGCTTCGGCCGACCGCACGATCATCGATCCAGCGAAGAACATTGAAGAGCGCGTGGTTGGCACCGAGAAGGTTCCCCTGATGTTCGTGGACGCCGCGCTCGAAATGAGCCTTACAGGGCACAAGACCTGGCACGGCATCGCACCGTTTGTGAACGGCGGCGTCGGATTCGTGGGCGACCTGCGTGGCGCGAATGATGTTGGCAGTTATCGATTCGGCATTCCCTTCAGCATGACGCTTGGCACCGGCCTGTCATGGGCCGTGGCTCGGAACTGGTCGCTGCGATTCGATTGGAGCCACTTCATCTACCGAATTTCCTACCCGACCACGTACTACCTGAAAACGACGGAGGACCCGCCGCTCCTGCCGGCCGGAGCGCCACGTTCGTTCTGGCGTCGCAATCCAGCGTTGCTGATCGGAGTTTCGTTGTACAGGCCCCGGTAATCCGGGGCGCCTCGCGCCAATGTCCGTCGCCCAGTTGATCCGGCGAGTTCGTTTCGCCGCCGCGCATCGATATCGCCGGCCTGACTGGAGTGAGGCGAAGAACGTCGAAGTGTTCGGGTTGTGCGCGAGGCCGAACTACCACGGGCACACCTACACGTGCGCGGTGACGGTCGAGGGGGCCGTTGATCAGGTGACGGGAATGGTGATCGACCTGGCGCACCTGGATCGCGTGCTCGCGACGGAGGTTGTTGCGCGATTCGACCACCGGAACATCAACCTCGAGGTCCCCGAGTTCGCCGAGGACCGCCTGGTCCCGACGGGAGAAAACCTGGCGAAGTTCATCCTGGAGCGGATGCAGGCGGCGTTAGGCAGCTCGGTGCTCGTACGCTCGGTGCAGATCGATGAGGACGATACGCTTTCCGCAATCGTGACTCGTGACTCGTGACTCGGCACTGCTCGTGACCAGGAAGTTTCCGTGGCCTGTGGGCTTAGCTCCGCTGCCCGCTGCCCGCTGCCTTCTGCCCGCTGCCCGCCCGTGACCTCGGACCTCGGACCTCGGACCTCTGATCTCGACGCCGTCGAGGAGACTCCCGTTTGGCTCGAGCTGAACGGGACGCCGGTAGTCACGTGGATGTGCACTCCGGACCAGCTCGACGAACTCGTCGTGGGTTGGCTCTTTGGCGAGGGGTACATCGACCGGCTCGAGGACATCACGAAGATGCGCCCCTGTGCGCGCGAACCCGGCTTCTGGGTCGACATCGCGCCGGAGCGGGTTGCGGTCGTCGATTCATCCAGCCGGCGTCGCATTCTCGCGTCCGGCTGCGGCTCGGTGACGGCCTTTCTCGGCAGCCTCGCCGACGTGCCGAAGCGAAAGGGCACCGTGCCGGAACTCGACACGCCGAAGCTGCGTGCGCTCTTCAAGGAGATGTTCGCGCGTGGCGGACGGTACAAGGAGACCGGCGGCATTCACGCCGCCGCGCTCACGGACGGCGACCAGTTGCTGTTTCACGCCGAGGACATCGGCCGGCACAACGCGGTGGACAAGGTGCTGGGCGCCGCGGTGCAGTCACGCCACCGGCCTGACGACCTCGTACTCCTGGTAACCGGTCGCATCTCCGGTGAGCTCGCCTACAAGGCGGCCCGCGCCAACCTGTCGGTCATCGCCACGCCGTCGGTCCCCTCGACGATTGCCGTGGAGATCGCCCGCGCATCCGGCATGGTGCTGATCGGCCGCGCGGTGAGCGGTCAACCGCAGCTGCATCGCTACCAGGGATAGGCATGCGGTCACCGTGCACGGGAGTCATCCTGGCCGGTGGCGCCGCCTCGCGCTATGGCGGTCTGCCCAAGGGTCTGGAACGGGTCGGGGGCCGGCGCATCATCGATCGCGTCGCCGACGCGCTGGCCGACGTCAGCGACGACCTGCTGCTCGTGGCCAACGATCCCGCGGCCGGGGGATGGCTGCCCGGCGTGCGCGTCGCCGGAGACCTGGTGCCTAACGCGGGCGGGCTGGGCGGGATCCACGCCGCCCTGCACCACGCCGCGAGTCCCGTCCTGATCGTCGCCTGGGACATGCCTTTCGTGCCCTCCGGGCTGCTGGCGCGATTGCGCACACTGGGCGACTCGGCCGACGTCGCCGTTCCCGAGAGCGGATCGCGGCGCGGCGTCGAGCCGCTTTGCGCGTTCTATGCGCCGTCGTGCCTGGCGGCCATCGAACGGTCATTGGCGGAAGACGATCGACGCGTGGTCGGATTCCATGCCCATGTGCGCGTCGCTCGCCTTCCGGCAACCGAGGTGTCAGCTTTCGGCGATCCCGACCTGCTGTTCATGAACGTGAACACGCCTGACGATCTCGCGCGCGCGGAGACCCATGCAGCGACCGCCCATGGTGGCGATCATCGGACGCAAGCACAGCGGCAAGACGACCGTGGTGGTCCGGCTCGCGGCTGAACTGCACCGGCGCGGGCACCGGGTCATGACCATCAAGCACGGCGCGCACACCTTCAACATCGATCCGGCGTCGACCGACACCTACCGCCACTACCACGAGGGACAGGCGGAACGCGTGGCCATGGTCGCGCCTGACAAGTTCGCGCTGGTCGTCCGCTGGAGCGACGAGGCCGGACCCGAGGAGATCGCGGCGCACCACATGGCTGACGCCGGTATCGTGATCTGCGAAGGATTCAAGCGCTCGTCACTCCCGAAGATCGAAATCCACCGGCGCGATGCGCACCCGAAACCGCTGTTCGGCGGCCCCGAAGTTGAAGCGCAGACGTACATCGCGATGGTCACCGATATGGACACTGAATATCCCGGCGTTCGACGGATCCGACTCAATGCCGAAGGTTGGCTGGAATCACTCGCCGACCTGGTGGAACGCGACATCATGAAGCGGGGCGTGGGTTGATGCTCACGGTTCCGGAGGCCGTCGCGGAAATCACCAGGGGAATCGAGCCGCGAGCTGGTGAACGGGTCGCGCTCCTCGATGCACTGGGCAGCGTGCTCGCGACGCCGGCGATCGCGCCGTACACGCTGCCCCAGTGGGACAACTCGGCTATGGACGGCTACGCCGTGCGCGCCGCCGACATCGAGAACGCCACAGCAGAGCGTCCGATCGTCCTCCCGGTTCTCGAGACAGTTGCCGCCGGCGCTTTCGCGACGCGAAGCGCCGGTGCGGGCGAGGCGATGCGGATCATGACCGGCGCGCCGATCCCGGACGGCGCAGATACCGTGGTGCGCGTCGAGGACACCGACGGCGGCAGGGAGCGCGTGAGCATCCGCAATGCCCGCGACGCGCGGAAGAACATCCGGCCCCGTGGGGAGGATTTTCAGAAGGGTGCCGTAGTGATCGCCGCCGGGACGCCACTGGCCGCGGCGCAACTGGGCGTCCTGGCCAGTCTTGGCTATGGCGAAGTCGAGGTGCACCGCCACCCGGTGGTGGCCATCGCCGGGTCGGGTGATGAGCTCGTCGATCTCGACCGGTTCGCTGAGGTGGTGGCAGGCAGGAAGATCGTCGCGTCCAACCGGTACACGCTCGACGCGCTGGTCCGGCAGGCCGGCGGGATTCCGAGGCACCTGGGCAACGCAGCCGATACGCCGGATTCGCTGCGCGCCGTGCTGGAACGCGGGCGCGGGTGCGACCTCCTCATCACGTCGGCCGGCGCGTCGGTGGGAGAGTTCGATTATACGCGGCAGGTTCTGGAGTCGTTAGGCGCCGAGCTGCGCTTCTGGCGGGTACGGATGCGACCCGGCGCGCCGCTGGGGTTCGGAACCCTCGACGGCATGCCGTGGATCGGGCTTCCCGGAAACCCGGTTTCGGCGATGGTGACATTCGAGCTGTTTGCGCGGCCGGTCATCCGGCGGATGCTGGGGCACACGCGCCTGTTTCGCCGTCCGCTGTCCGCTGTGCTGGAGGAGCCGGTTTCCATTGGCGCGCGGCTCATGCATTTCCTCCGCGCCGTGACGCGCGTGCGCGATGATGGCGTGTTGACCGCGCGCCTGACCGGTCCTCAGGGGTCGGGGATCCTGACGTCGATGTCGCAGGCCAACGCGCTTCTGGTGGTGCCCGAAGATCGCCCCCGCGTGGAAACAGGAGAGCGACTGAACGTCCTGCCGCTATCCGAAGAGGCGCAGCTCGCCGAGGCGTTCGCGCTGTGACTGGGTTCGGTGGAGACGAAGCGCCGGCGCTGCTGGCGGGCTTCGACGTTGTGACATCGCACGTCGACATCAATGGGGAGCAGTTTGCGATCGTGCATCCACGCGACGCCGAATCGCTGATCGACGAGGCGGCATTCAATCGCGACGAACGGTTGCCGTATTGGGCTGACCTGTGGCCGTCAGCCGTGGCGCTGGCGCGCGCGGTGCGTGCCATGGCCGGCGAGGGGCGTACGCTCCTCGAACTCGGCTGTGGAGTCGGGCTTGTCGCCGCCGCCGCGCTGAAGGCCGGTTTCGACGTCACCGCGTCGGACTACTACGACGAGGCCCTGGCATTCGCGCGGCTCAACGGAAAGGGAAACGCGCAGCGGGAGCCGAAGACGATGATCCTCGATTGGCGACATCTGCCCACGGCAATCCCGGCGTTCGACTTCGTGGTGGGGGCCGACGTGTTGTACGAGCGGACGTATGGGCCGGTGGTTGCCCGCGCCATCGCAACGACGCTGGCTGAACGCGGACGGGCACTGATCGCCGACCCGGGGCGCGTTGGATCACCGGCGTTCTTTGATTCGCTCCACGACGTGGGTCTGCGGCACATCGGGGCTACGGTGGTGACGGTTCCACTGAACAATCGGGATCACGCCATCACCGTGCACGAAATCGGTCACTGAGGAAGCGAAGCGCGCCGGCCCTCCGGGGACCGGCGCGCCGAAGTGCCAGGCGACCTACTTCTTGTTCGCGCAGCCCTTCGTCTGCGTATTCAGTTCGCGCCCGCCCTGCCTTCCAGTAAGCCAGACCTGCGCCATGTGGGTGTATTCGGCACCGGCTTTGTCGGTGCACTTGGTCGTGGCAAGGCTGATCGAGATCCGGATCGTGTCTTTCCCCGTCATCAGCGACTCGTAGTCGCTGATCGCGCCGTTCACCGTCGGCGCCTTGAAATCGAACATCAGCGAATCGCGGTTCTTCGGGCGGTAGACGATTCCTCCCGGAGTGATATCGCCCGTCCACGATCCGTCTTCCGCGGCCAGCGCGAATGACTCGGGTGGCGGTGGCGCAGCGGCGGCCGCCGCTGCGGCTGAGTCAGGCGTCTCGGTTTTCTCACCGCCAGCACAGGCCGCGAGAGTGGTCACGGCGGTGATCAACGCCGCGACGGTGAAGGAGGTACGCGCGTAGCGCATCGGTTTCTCCAAGTCGCTCGAAGTAGGGGTTATCCGGACGCGGCCACCGACCTCCGCGCCGCATCCAAGATGCATTACAGAGAGGAAATAGGAAACAGGAAATAGGAAACAGGAAACAGAAAACAGAGCCCCGTTCAGCCCCCGCTCAGCCGGCTGGCGACGATCTCCGCGATGTCCTGGACCGGCGCCTCGCTGCCCAGAGTCCGGGCGCCGTCGCTGATCATGGTCAGGCAGAACGGGCAGGCCACCGCCAGCGTGTCGGCGCCCGTGGCCAGCAGCTCGCCGGTGCGTTCCACGTTGATGCGCTTTCCAGTCCGCTCCTCCATGAACATCCGGCCACCTCCCGCACCACAGCACAGTCCCCGATCCCTGGTCCGGGGTGGTTCCGCCAGTGTCGCGACAGGGAGTGCCCGGCGGATGGTCTCCCGCGGACCGTCGTACACATCGTTGTAGCGGCCCAGGTAGCAGCTGTCGTGGTAGGCGACAGTCAGGTGCCGCCCATCTTCGCTGTCCAGCGGCACTTTCCCCTCGGCGAGCAACCGTGCCAGGTACTCGGAGTGATGCACGACTTCGAATGAGCCGCCCAGCTGCGGGAACTCGTTGCCGATCTGGTGAAAACAATGCGGACAGCTGGTTACCACAGTCGTCACGTTGTAGCCATGCAGGGTCTCGATCACCTGCTTCGCCAGCATCTGGTAGAGATACTCGTTGCCCATGCGACGAGCCGGGTCGCCGTGACAACTCTCTTCCTGACCGAGGATCGCGAAGCGCACTCCCGCTGCCTTGAGGATGCGCGCGAAGGCTACGGTGACCTTTTTCGCGCGATCATCGAACGACCCCATGCATCCGACCCAGAACAGGATGTCCGCGCGCTCACCACGGGCCGCCAGCTCGGACATGGTCGGGATATCCAGCCCTTCCGCCCACCGCGCGCGGTCGGCGGGCTGAAATGCCCACGGAGAACCGTTTCGCTCCAGCGACTCGAAGGCTGGTTGGACCTCCTCGGGGAAACGCGACTCGGTGAGGACCAGGCCGCGGCGCAGTTCGTTGATGATCTCGAGCTGATCGATCGATACCGGGCATTCGTGCACGCAGGCGCGACAGGACGTGCAGGCCCAGAGTTCTTCTTCGGTGATGAACGTATCGGTGAGCCGGCGTCCGTCAGCCGACGCGGGCGCCGGCTTTCCCAGCCGTGACAGTGCGAAGACGTCCGTGCCGCCGACGATCCCCGGTGCGACTTCAGTGAGCCGCTCTCGTGTATTGATGACAATCTTCCGAGGCGAGAGCGGCTTCCCCGTTATGTTCGCCGGACACACCGAGGTACATCGGCCGCACTCCGTGCAACTGTATCCGTCCAGGAGGTTCTTCCAGGTCAGGTGCATGACGTCGGAGGCGCCGAACTGCTCGGTCTCCGCTTCGAGATCCATCGGTTTCATGGCCCCGATGGTGCCTGGACCGCTCGTATTGGAGAGAAACGTGTTGGGAAGCGAGACGATGACGTGCAGGTGTTTCGAGTACGGGAGGTAGTTGAGAAAAGCCAGTATGAGCAGCGCGTGCGCCCACCAGTTGGCATCGCGCGCCGATCGCGCGACTTCCGGTGAGACCCAACCGAATGCCACGGCAACGGGCCCGGATACGGGTTGCAGCGCCATCGGCAGGCGCGGAGTGAGTACACGATCGAACGCCGACATCAGGATCAGCGTGATCATCAGTCCCGCGATCATCGACAGGATCAGGATCGCGTCGCCGGAATGGACGTTGTCGCCCTGGAGCCGCGCCGGCTTCACCACGATGCGCCGGTAGAGCAGCGCCGATACGGCGATGAGCACGAAAATCGCGAACGCTTCCTGCGAGAGAACGAACAGTCCGTACAGTGCCGATGGCAGCAGGCGCTCGAACGAGAAGGCGGGCACCACGCCGCTCCCCAGGATCTCGATGCTCCCCGCGGTGAGGACGACGAACCCCCAGAAGACCAGCGCGTGCAGCGGGCCGGCGACGGGATCGCGCAGGATCTTTCGTTGCGCGACGCCTATCGAGAGGAGGTTCCAGGTCCGCCGGCCAATGTCGTTCCAGCGCGCCTCGTCACGGCCAATTCGCAGGAACCGATACAGTCGTTGCGCGCTGAACGAGAACGAGGCAAGCGCAACCACGAGCACGAAGAGGAATAGCGCGTTGGCTGGTTCCATTGCCTCAACCTATTCCGCAAGAAGCATTCACCACAGGGGGCGCGGAGGACACGGAGGTCGCTCACGTCGCGGGTCTTCCTCCGTGAACTCTGTGACCTCCGGGGTTCGATGCTCTTCGGAGCTATCCCTTTGCTTTGGCTTCCTTGATGGCGGCCGTCAAGGCAGGAACGACCTCGAAGACATCACCAACGATTCCGTAGTCGGCGATCTTGAAGATGGGCGCGTCCTTGTCCTTGTTGATCGCGACAATGGTCCGCGACGTGCGCATGCCGGCCAGATGCTGGATCGCGCCGGAGATTCCGACCGCGACGTACAGGTCGGGACTCACCTGGCGGCCCGTCTGCCCGATCTGGTCGCTATGCGGCCGCCACCCTTCGTCGGTGACCGCGCGCGTGGCGCCGACTGCCGCGTTCCCAAATGCAGCCGCAAGATCCTCGACCAGCTTGAAGTGCTCGGCAGCCTTGAGTCCACGACCGCCACTCACGATGACCGGTGCATCGGACAGGTCGAGCTTTCGCGAATCGCCGCGGATCGATTCCGTTACCTGCACGCGCGACGTCGACGGATCGCCTACGGGAGGGATTGATTCGATGCGCCCAGCCCCGCTGGATTCCACCGCTGCAATAGCACCCGGTCTCAACGCGACCACGGCGGGTATGGCCGCCAATCTGAGCGTGGCGATGATCTTCCCCGCATAGACGTAGTGCGTGACCACGGTCGCATCGCCGTCGAATGCGACCGAAAGGGAGTCCGCCGCCATCGGGACGCCCAGCCGCGCCGCGACGCGCGGCGCGAGATCCTTCCCCTGCGCCGACGCCGAGAACAGCACGGCGCGATATCCGCCACTCTTCGCGCGATCCGAGACCAGCGCCGCGAGCGACTCCGCGTTGTACGCGGAGAGCGATGGATGCTCGGTAACAAGGACAGCAACAGCGCCGAATTTCGAAAGCGACGAAGCTTGAGCGGCAATCCCCGGCGCACCAGCAAGGATCGCGTGTACCTCGCCACCGGCAGCGACTGACCTGGCCGCTGTCAGCACCTCGAAGGCGACTTTCCTGACCGACCCGCCGCGCGATTCCGCAAAGACCAGGATGTTTGCCATCAGAGCACCTTGGCCTCGTCACGGAGGAGACGCACCAACTCGGGCACCGTGGCGGCGCCTTCGCCGATGATCCGTCCGGCCTGTCGTTCGGGGGGAAGTGCCAGCTTCATGATGGTTAGACGTGCCGCGCCCAGCTGCGCCGGCTTCACGTCCATCGGTTTCTTCTTCGCCGCCATGATGCCCTTGAGTGACGGATAACGTGGCCTGGCGATTCCCTCATCGATCGACGCCGCGGCCGGCAGGGCGAACGCAACAATCTCGGCGCCGCCTTCCACCTCGCGGCGCGCCGTGCCCTTCCCATCAGCAAACGACAGCTTCGTGCATGCCTGCACCATCGGGATGCCTAACAACTCCGCTGCCATGAGACCGACCGTGCCGCTCGCCGTGTCGGCGGCGTGCTTTCCGAACAGGATCAGGTCGTACCCACCTTCCTTCAACTCGGCCGCCAGCGCCTGCGCGATGGCGAATCCATCGGCAGGGACGCTGTCCGCTTTGAGGTGGACAGCGCGAGCCACACCCATCGACAGCGCCTTGCGCAGCGTCTCCTGCACGACGTCCGGACCAAGGGAGATAACGACGACCTCACCGGTTCCCAGTCTCTCGGTGGTCTGGAGTGCGAACTCGACGGCGTAACCGTCGAAATCCGACATGTCGAACTTGAGGCCAGTCTCGTCAACCGCCACGCCAGAGGGCGCGATCCTGAATTTCACGTCCATTTCCGGGACGCGCTTGATGCAGACGGCAATCTTCACGGACGCACGCTGGTTCAGGTGGAAGGGACCGGAAAACTAACGGGCAGCGGGCAGCGGGCAGAGGGTAGCTGCCCTATGACGCGGGCCACGCTCCCAACAGTCGACGAACCGCAATCACCTGTCCCACGTGGTACGCCGTGTGATCGACCGCGACCAGAATCGTACGCAGGTATGTCTGCCCCGACCCCCAGGGGATCTTCGCCGTCAGGTCGATCGTGGTGCGCATCGCGATGTCCTTGATGCGGTCACGGTCGCGGCGTACGACCGCAATGCTCTGTTCCCACGCCTTCTCGGACGGGGGCGCGGGCGAGGCGGGCCAGTAATCATCCGGCCACTTCATCGCCCGATAGTTCGCATCCTCCATGAAGTCCGCGAGGTCTTCCTGCGCGATTCGGATATGCTCGACGAGTTCCCAGACCGAGTGCGGGAATCCGTCGGGACGCTTGCCGCGCAGGCCTGTGGGGAGTTCCGCCATCGCGGCGTCGAATGTCGCGTGTGCCTCCTGCCAGTCCAGCGCCGAGGCAACGATCGTTCTCACAGCCTTGATGGTCTCTGCCGTCATGGTCCCCTCGTGATGTTCACGGTCTCCACACCGTCTGTGAATTGCACCCGGTCCACAACCAGCAAGGGCATCCTGCCGGGCAGCTGAAGGGGTAACTTGGTTCGAATGACCGCAACCCCTCGTCCGGTCGCCCTGATCACTGGTGCATCGGCAGGACTCGGCCGCGAGTTCGCCGCGCAGCTGGCCCGCGAGGGCTACGACCTGGTCCTCGTCGCGCGCAACGCGGACCGACTGCGCGCGCTGTCAACAGAGCTTCGGCAGTTGCACGGCGCCGAAGCCGAGGTGCTTTGCGCAGATCTCACGAGTGATGGCGACGTCTCGAGGGTGGTCGCACGAATCGATCAGGCGCCGCCCGACCTGCTGGTGAACAACGCGGGATTCGGCACCAGGGGCTCCCTCGCACGGGCGTCGAGGGATGACCAGGAGGCGATGATTCGGGTGCACGTACTCGCCGCGCACCGGCTGACGCAGGCCGCTGTCCAGGGGATGGTCGGCCGCGGAGGTGGCGCGATCATAAATGTTTCCTCGGTGGCGTCGTGGCTCACGAGTCCCGGGAACGTGAATTACACCGCCACGAAGGCGTGGCAGCGCGTCTTCATCGAGAGCCTGTCGCTGGAACTCGGGGCCAAGGGTGTCTACGCCCAGGCGCTGTGCCCGGGCTACACGCACACCGAGTTCCATCGGCGCGGGGGCATGGACAAGCGCCGGGTCCCCGCTTGGTGGTGGATGAGCGCCGAGCGGGTGGTTGACGAGTCGTTGCGAGCCGTTCGCCGACGTCGGCCGGTGGTCGTCGTTCCGGGTGGCGGCTACAAACTCGCCGTCCTGGTGATTCGCTTCCTCCCGCGATGGCTATGGCGACTCATTCTGTCGGCGCGGCGCGGGAATCGTGGGTCTGGCGCGCCCGGCCTTTGATCATGTATCGTCGTGCGCGACAGTTACTACCGCTCGTCGCGTCCTCGTTGGAGAACCTATGCGCCGTTACCTGCTTGTAGTTCCGTTCATCCTCGCTTGTGGAAGAGGAGAGACTCCTCCGGCCGATTCTGCAGCTTTGGCCCCTGCAGCCCTGACAGAAGCCGACGTCGCCGGCACGTGGACCGGCACCGCCACGCTGGAGGGCACCGATTCCATCCTCGCCCACTGGACCCAGGTCTGCGCCGATGGCACTTGCCGCGGCACCAGCCAGGAGAGCCCAGACACCGTGGTCTCGACTTACATGCTCGATGCTGACAGCACGGTGGGCTCCACACAGCCGTTCGCCAACAAGGCAATGGGCGGCATCACGGTGACAGACCACTGGATGGTGCGCATCAGCGGCAACCAGGCGACGGGCACGGGCATGTTCAAGCTCGCAGACAAGCCTGACTCGGTGATCGCGCGCTATCGGATTGCCGGATCGAAGGCTCCCTGACCGATCCAGGTGCAAAAAGCGCCGGGTCTCCTTCGTGGGATGCGGCGCTTCGTCTTTTCGGCCGTCGCGTCCCGTTGAGCTCAGGGCGTCGCGCAATCGTGCGGTGCCATCGGAGTGTCGCTCAAGGCAACCGCGTTGCGATAACCGGCCCGTTTTTGCAATATGCTCACGTCCAATCGGGAACCCGTAATCCGCATCTGCCAGCTTCCTTCGAAAAGGAGTCCCCCCATGCGCCGATACCTGCTTGTAGTTCCGTTCATTTTCGCTTGTGCAAGAGGCGAGACTCCTCCAGCCGACTCCGCAGCCATGGCAGCTCCGGCCGCCCTCACTGAAGCCGACGTCGCCGGCACATGGTCGGGCACGCTAATGCCGGAGGGATCGGATTCGGTCGTCGGGAACTGGAGCGTTGTCATAGGATCCGGCACCTACCGTCTCACCACTGCCGAAAGCCCCAAGGACACCATTCTGGGTACTTACGTGCTCGAAGGAGACAGCTCACGGTACTCAGCGGGTCCTCACGCCGACGCGGCAGCGGGAGGAGCGATGGTGACGAACGCTGGCACGACACGCTTCAGCGGCAGCCAGATAACGGGCACTGGTGTAATCAGGCTCGCCGACAAGCCCGACTCCGTCGTCATGCGCTATCACTTCACGGGAACCAGGGCTCCCTGACCGATCCAGATGCAGAAGCGCGCCGGGTCTCCTTCGCGGAGACCCGGCTCTTTCATTTGAATCAAGTCAGCGACGAGGAACGAGCTTCAGGAGTTTCCCACTCGTGCTGTCGGTCAGTACGTAGAGCGCACCATCCGGTCCCTGGCGAACATCGCGGACGTGAGGACGCGGTTGCATGTCGGTCAGCAGCCGCTCCTCGCCGACCACGCGGTCTCGGTCGAGTGACAACCGCACCAGGTCGTACGTCGCGTGACCGCCAACGAAGAGACTTCCTTTCCACGCCGGGAAAAGGTCGGCCGTGTAGAACGCCATCCCGCTCGGTCCGATGACGGGGTCCCAGTAATAGACCGGCTGCTCCATTCCTTCTTTCGCCGTGATCCCGCCGGTGATCGGTCCGCCGCTATACTCGATGCCGTACGCGATCGTGGGCCAGCCGTAGTCCTTCCCTTTGCGCGAGATATTCAGTTCATCGCCTCCGCGGGTGCCGTGCTCAACGGCCCACAGCTCACCGGTGGTGGGATGCAACGTGGCGGCCTGCGCGTTCCGGTGCCCTATGGACCAGATTTCGGGACGTACGCCGCTGCGTCCGACGAATGGGTTATCGGCAGGGATGGTTCCGTCGCGGTTGATCCGGGCGATCTTGCCAATCAGGACGTCGAGGTTCTGGGCCTGCATGCGGCCCTCGGTGATCGACCGATCGCCCTGCGTCACGAACAACGTGCGATCCCGCCCGAAAACGAGGCGGCTTCCGAAGTGGGCGCGCGATGCCATCGGCGGCACCTGGTGATAGATCACGCGCACGTCCTCGAGCCGGGGAGCCGGGCCGTCCACGAAACGTCCGCGGGCCACGGCGGTGTTGTTTGCTCCCCCGTCTTGCGGCTCCGCAAAACTCCAATAAATGACACTGTTCGAGGCGAACTCGGGGTCGAGGACGACATCGAGAAGCCCGCCCTGGCCGCGGGCATCCACCGCCGGCAGGCCCGCGACGGGTTCCGACTTGGTTCCGTCGGCGCGGACCACGCGCAAGCGGCCCGGCCGCTCGGTGACGAGCATTTTCCCGTTAGGCAGGAACGCGACCGACCATGGTGTCTCGAGCCCTTCCGCCACGGTCACCACAGTGAAGGCGACGCCGAGCTTGCGTTCCGGGGCGTCGGTCTGTCCGGCAAAGGCCGGCGTCTGACCCTGCCCGTTGGGCGGCCGCGGATCCACGCCCTGGGCCGAGCCGCGCTGACACACAACGGCGCTGGCGATCAGCACGGCGGTTGATGCTTTTCTCACGGTACTCAGCATTGGTCGTTCTCCCGAAACGCGTCGTTCACAGTGTTCGTCCGAATGTGGCAACATATCCCGACGCGCGGGAGCTCGCCGCCGGGAGTAGCGCACTGGACGGGTCGATGCGCGGATACCACGGAGAGTACGAGCTGGCGCCCACCTTCAGCATCGCCATCAGCCGGGAAGGCGCTGCGCTCTTCGAACAGCCAACGGGGCAGCCCGCGGGATCCGTGTTCCGCCATATCCGATCCTATCGTCCGCCGTATCGGATCTTCTCGTAGTATTCAGAAGCCGCCGAAGTGGATCCCGAGGCCAGCCAGCCGCACTTTCTCCCTGAAGAACTGACCGTACGGCGACGGTCCCGTGTAGAACTCGGCGAAGATGCCCCAGCGCCGGGCGGGGGCGTCGCCGCCACCGGCTCGATCGTACTCGAGGCCCGCCCGGGCGCTGATGGCCGGGTCCCAGTCCTGCTCTTCCGACGACTTCACGTCACCCGCCGCGACGAACCGGAATCCGCCTAACGATCCCAGCGGCAGGATGCGCGGCGACGGTCGTAGTTCCAGGCCGCCGCGGGCGACATATCGCCCCAGGTCAGCAGGCGTGCGATTGAAGAGCATCTCGCCGCCGCCGTAGATCCGGAGCGCCGCCGCATCAGCCGAGATCAACCACTCGAGCGCCTCGAAAGAGAGATTCTCCCGGTCCTGCCGGTCGGGCGGCTCGCGAAGCAGGTACTCATCGCCGAGGTGTGAGCTCTGGTGATAGATGCGCACACGGGTCGAGAACCATCCCCGCCGGATCGTCACCGGCAGCCCCACGACGTAGTCGGCATTCAGCATGTCGTACGACGGCGTGCCGAGGTCGAACTGGGCGAAGACGCCCGCGGTGAGCGAGAGCTGGATCCCATCGCCGAGACGCCCGCCGGACCAGCGTCCCAGGCCGAAGGCATCTCCGATCCCGACGGAGGCGATGTCGAGTTCAGCGTCGGCCAGCCCCGGTCCCGATTCGTGACGAAGGAGGCTTGCGAACGAGCGTGTGGCCTTGGGATCGGCGATGAGCGGACAGAACACGTCGCCGCGTGGCAGCGGCACGTAGCCCTGTTGCTCACCGGCTGGAATGCCGACGCCGCAGCGCGCCGAAGCCGAAGTCTGGGCCAGGAGCGAAGTCGTGAGGCACAGCGAGAATACCGGCGCTGCCAGTACAGCGATTGCGGATCGGCACATTTGCGTTTGTGGGGGAAAGGCGATTCTGAACCTTCGCCATGGCTCAGCGCGATGGGCAAGGCCCGTGAGCGACCGCCCACCGCGCGACGACGTGGGCCTGATCGAGTCGGACGGACTCCGGCCAGGACAGCCGCGTGCCGGTGAGATTGGCCACGCCGAGTATACCCGCCTGCGCCAGGCGGAACTTCATGGCCGGACGCGCGCCGGCTCCCACAATCGGCGAGAACCAGCGCTCGGGGATGCTGTCGTAGGCCACGCGGGTGATGACACTGTTCGGTCCGTTCCCGGGCAATCCATCGAACCACAGCGCAATTGGTACGCCGACGAATCCGTGGATCGTGTCGTTGATCAATCGCGCCGGAATGCTCGCCCACGGGTGCTCCAGGTCCACCGCAACACCGCGGCCGCGACCCGTGGAACCCCCGGTTGACACCTGAAAGAACCGGGATTGCCGCGGAATCGCGAAGCAACGACATCTGGGAGCGGTCGGCCCGCTGAAGTGACGACGTAATCTACATGCCGCCACCCAGGCTACTGCTTCATCTGACCCGCTTTCCCGCAGTGCTCGTCCCGCCGGAGGGCCGGGTGCTCAATGGTTGGCGCCCAGCCCCGGGCAGGATCGGAACTGGAAGAGGAACTCGTCAGGCGGTCTTCTTCTTCAGCATGCCACCAATCAGTGGCAGGAGGAACCCGACCAGCGCCGAAGCAGTCACGTTTCCGGCCGTGGCGTTGCCCCCAAGCATTCCGGTGAGCGAACCCCCCAGCAGCTGGCCGCCCCCGATGCCACCCAACGCTCCCAGGACGGTGTTCAACATCGGACCGAGGTTCTTTGCCTTGTTGATCACGCCCGCGATGTTGCCCCCCGCCGCACCGCTGAGCAGCTGGACCAGCAATGACACCATGTCCATGGGTACGCTCCTGGTTGAGTGCGCTGCGCGACAAACCCGCGGGGAGTGATAAACCGCGTTCCGGACGATTCCGCAAGACTCCGGCGCCATGCCGCGCGCCAGCCAGCGTGGCGTGCGTGCCTCACCGGGGGGGCTCTACGTCAGTTGAACGCGCTCAGGCCCGTGATGGCCTGGCCCAGGACGAGCGAATGCACATCGTGCGTCCCCTCGTAGGTGTACACGCTCTCCAGGTTGGCCATGTGGCGCATGGAGGCGTATTCCGCCAGCACCCCCACGGCGCCTAACAAGCGCCGGGCTTCGCGCGCCACGTCCGTGGCCATCGACACGTTGCTCCGCTTGGCCAGCGACACCTGCTGCGGCGTCATCGTCCCCGCGTCCTTCAGGCGCCCGAGATGCAGCGACAGCAACTGGCCCTGCACGATCCCCGTCAGCATCTCGGCCAGCCGCTGCTGCTGGATCTGGAAGCCGCCGATGGGACGGTCGAACATCACGCGGTTCTTCGCGTAGGCGCTGGCCTCCTCGAAGCAGGCCATTGCCGCGCCCACGGCGCCCCACGAAATGCCGTACCGCGCCTGCGTCAGGCACATGAGTGGCGACTTGAGCCCACCCGAACCGGGCAGGACGGCATCGGCTGAGAGGTGTACATCGCTGAATACGAGCTCGCTCGTGTCGGACGCGCGGAGGGACAGCTTGCCCTTCTGATCCTTCGCCGCGAAACCCTTCGTGTCGGTTGGAACGAGGAATCCACGGATCGAACCTGCGTCCATGTCATCATTGGTCTTCGCCCAGACGACGGCGACTTTCGCGGTGGAGCCGTTCGTGATCCACATCTTGGCCCCGTTCAGCATCCACGTCCCATCGCTGCGCTCGCGGGCCATGGTGATCATGCCGGCGGGATTGGACCCGTAGTCAGGCTCCGTCAGTCCGAAACACCCGATGACTTCTCCCTTCGCCATCTTCGGCAGCCAGGCGCGCTTCTGTGCCTCGCTGCCGAACGCGAAGATGGGGAACATGACGAGCGCCCCCTGCACCGACGCGAACGACCGGACGCCGCTGTCGCCGCGCTCGAGTTCCTGCATGATCAGCCCGTACGAGACGTTGTTCAGGCCCGCGCAGCCGTACTCCTCGGGGAGATTCGCGCCGAAGACGCCGAGTTCCGCCATCTCGGGCACGAGCTCCTTCGGGAACCGTCCCTGCACGTAGCAGTCGCCGATGATCGGCAGCACGCGTTCGTCGACCCAGCGCCGGATGGTGTCGCGAATGGCGCGCTCCTCTTCGCTGAGCGCGCTGTCGATGTCGATGAAGTCCCGTGGAGACGACATGGGTCGGGTTTCAGGTGGGCCGATGCTCGCGCCGTGCAGGCGCGCCCGGGTGAATGGACGGGGTGCGGCGCCGTGAGACAAGGTGCGCGAGCCAGGCAGCCGATGAAGCGAGGATGGCCGGATACAGGATGGTCACGATGAACAGCGCCCACCCGGGAAGGCCGATCGCCGCGCCTAACGTGGAACCGAGCGCGGCGACCGCATCACCCCGCAAGGCGGCAACCACGAGCAGCCCACCCCAGGCCAGGGCGCCCGCGGCCGCGGCGCGGCGCGCGGCATGACGTGGCCAGCCAAAGCCGATCACGAGGCCGGCGCCGACCGGTGTCACGACAGATGCGCCCAGCCAGGTGCCAAGCACGATCGCGGCGGCCGCGATCAGGACGACCTTCATGGACGGCGTGCCACGCCAGGAACGATGCGCAGTCGTGAAGACGGCGCCAGCGACGCGGTGTCCCGTGGCGCGAAGAGCGTGTCCAACGCGCCCTGGCGCCACAACGGAATCCGGTCCCGGTAGCGCGCACTGATCGGGTTGCCGCTCTGGCCTCCGGGATACGTGCCCCACGCCCGCACCGAATCCCCCAGTTCCACGACCATCCGCCAGCTCGGACCGTGCCCTCCCGTGGACGCCGGATTCAGCGTGCCGGGTCCGCCCTGCACCGCGATCCCGCGCTCCGAGAAGGCGGGGATCCCGAGCAGGTGCATGATGCGGGTCGCGCCGACGGCGCCCCAACGCCAGCCGCCGGCGGCGCGGTCTCCAAAACGCCTGACGAGTGAATCGTGCGCGGCGACCAGCGACGCCGCCAGGATCGCGTCACGGCCTTCCACCACGTCGCTCGTGCGATGATCGTCCCACCACACACTTGCTGAGTCACGGAGCAAACCCAATAAGACGGCGCTGCTTGGGGTCGCGACCCGGCGACCGCCGTCGGGCGTGAGTTCATCCCACGTGCGCGACACCAGCTGCCGCATCGCCGCTTCGAAGAGTACGGCGTGGTCGTCGCCAGGCACGTAACGGCGGTCCCACGCCGCCAGCCACGACGCAGCCGAATCCAGCGCTGGTGTCGACCGCCCTCGCGCCCGGGCGGCATCCGCGGCGTGGACAAACCACGGCACGAACGCCTCGGCGCGTTCGCTGCCGGGGTCGGTCTGCCAGAGACGCATCGTCTCCGGCGTGACCGCCGAATCGCTCCGCAGCAGCCGGTTGATCCGCAGCGCGCGCCAGGGATCGAAGTCGTTGTCGAGACCGAGGTATTCGGATCGCCTGGGGTCGAGCGGCTCCTGGTTCGCCGACGCGAGGAACCCCTGCGGCGGATCGAAGGACTGCGGGTACCGCTCCAGCGGCCAGTACCCCTGCCAGTCATTCGCGCTACGGCTCCCGTCCTGAATCACGAAGCCGTTTGTCCCGGCCGGACGGATCGGAAAACGGCCGGTCGACCGGATGGCGATCGTGCCCCGGCGATCGGCCACGATCATGTTCTGTGCCGGCGCGCCGAAGCCGTCGGCCATGATGTCCAGGAAGTCGCGCGCCGTGGTCGCGCGTGCCGCATCGAGAAAGACGGTCTGATTCAACTCCGCCGCGAGGACCGTCCAGCGCATCGACACCCAGCGGCCATCCGTGGACCGCGAAAGCGGCCCTCGATGCGTAAACCGCAGCGTGTCCACGGCGAGTTCCTCGCCATGCTTCCCGCGATACGTCTCGATGCGCAGCGCGAGCGGCATCCACGCCCCGTCGAGCTGGTACTTCCGCGGGTCCCGCGGGTCGTCGACCATCTCGGCATACAGATCGAGGACGTCGGCACCGGTGTTGGTGAAGGACCAGGCGACGTCGCGAGTGAAACCGATGATGATGCCCGGTGCGCCCGGGATCGTCACGCCGTAGACGTCGAGCGTGCCGGGAACGACGAGGTGCACTTCGTACCACAGGCTCGGCAGGGACATGTCGAGGTGCGGGTCGCCCGCCAGCAACGCCTTCCCCGCGGCGGTCCGGCGTGGCGCGACCGCCCAGTTGTTGCTGGCGAAACTCGGTCGAGGCTCCCCGTCGTCAGGCAGGGCGCGGGGCAGGAAGGCCGTGACGTGATTCGCCACGGCACTGGGCGATCCGGGGGGTGGGATGGGCCTGAAGTCGTAGCGCGGCCTTCCTTCCCCGTTAGGCTGGATCGGCTCGACGATTGGCGTGTGTGGCGGAAAGAGCGCCTCGGCCGCCGTATCGCCGACCAATGCCGCCACCGCGACCCGCGACCGCTCGGAGGAGCCGAACGCCAGCGTCCATCCCATGCGCGCGAAGAGATGCATCGTATTCACCGGCGACCACCGCGCCGGCCGCGCGCCGAGCAGTCGGTACTCGATCGGCCAGTCGGCCGGCCGCAGGGCGTCGATCCAGGCGTTCACGCCCTCGGCATACGCATCGAGCATCGCGCGCCGCCGGTCGCCGGCCGGGAGCGAGGCCCGATGTGCTTCGGCCGATGCCGGCAGGCCCAGGCGTCGCATTTCCTGGTCGGCGGGAAGGGCGACCGAACCCGCCCATTCCGTCAGCCTCCCGGAGGCGGCGCGGGCCTGCACCTCGAGCTGGAAAAGCCGGTCCCGCGCCACGACGTAGCCTAACGCGCGGATGGCGTCGGCCTCGGTGGCCGCAAAGATGTGGGGCACGCCGCGCCGGTCATATCGCACGTCAACCGGAGCGGACAGGTTGGGGATGCGCGCTTCGGCGTTCGTCGGAAGTTCCGTGCGAGCCGCGCCCCACGCGCCGTTGACGGGATCGAGCAGGGGGGCGAGCGGCGGCACCTGGCCTGCGCCGCGCACGCCAAGCCACGAACCGCCGGCGAGGCCGGCGGCGGCGAGGGCTGTCAGGAATAGGCGGCGCATACACACGAACAATACGCTGAGTTGTCAGTGCTGGGTGCCAGGGCGAGATGCTGGAACTGGGGCTGGGGTGGGATGCTGGGAGCTGGGCGTCGTCGCCGGAGGGGCGCCAGCTCCCGGCATTCAGCACCAGCTCCAGATCCAGCAAATAGCCCTAGCACCCAGTTCTCATCACTCAGCATGCCGTCCAAAGACCTTCCTCGACCCATCAGCCAGGAGCCGGTCGCTGGAGGACCAGATCAATGTCCGCACCTCGATGTCCGACTTCGCGATCGTGACCACATTGACCGACGACGGACGCCCGCCACGCGAGCGATTCGACACAGTGCCTGCCGTCGAGATCACGGTGCCACGCCGCGTGTGCTCTACGAAGTGAATGGCCTCCTGATGATCGTGACCGCAGCAGACCACGTCGACCCCGATATTGGCGAACGCGCCCAGAATGCGGCGCGTGTTCTTGAGGCCGTGACGGCCTGACAGCTCTCCGCGCACCGGATTGTGATGCATCACGATCACGCGCGCGTCGCCCGGCGGCGACGCGTGGAACTCGGCCTCGGCCCGCTCCACCTGGCTCGGCCGCAAGTCGCCGATGATGGAGATGTCACGCAGGTTCCACGTCAGCGTTCGCCCGCTCACGCCCTGCGCGGTGTTCAATCCGACGAACGTCGCGCCGGGAACGCGGAGCACCGGTTCGAGCTCGTCGCTGATGTAGTGACGCCAGGGCCCGTAGATCGCTGCCGAGCCGCGAATCATCATCGGCGACCGCCACCAGGCAACATCATGATTGCCGGGAACCGTGATGACACGGCTCACGCGAGACGCATCACGGATGAAGACGCGCGCCCGCTGGAACTCGCCGGCGCGCGAGCGCTGTGAAAGGTCGCCGCTTATCGCCACGACATCGTAGACGTCAACGGCGATACGCTCTTCGATGGCCTCGATCATCGCCGAGTCGACCGGAACGCCGAAGTGAAGGTCGGAGACGTGAAGGATCCGCACCGCATCGCCGGATGCGGACGCTGATGACTCGACTCCGTTCACGCCAGGCGGGATATCACGGCGTCGGTGAACTCGCGAGTGGTCGCCGTCCCACCGAGGTCCCTGGTAAGCACGCTGCCGGCGCGAATGGTCGCTTCCAGCGCCCGTCGGATGCGATCAGCACGGAATCGGTCCCCGACATGGTCGAGCATGAGGCAAGCGGCGAGCAGGAGGGCACCCGGATTGGCGATCCCCTGTCCGGTAATGTCCGGGGCCGTGCCGTGCACGGCTTCGAAAATCGCTGCCTCACGCCCGATGTTCGCCCCCGGCGCCAGGCCCAGTCCGCCCACCAGGCCCGAAACGAGGTCGGACAGGATGTCGCCGAACAGGTTGGTCGTGACGATGACATCGAACCGATTCGGGTCGATGACGAGCTGCATGGCCGCGGCGTCGATGATCCGCTCGTCGAAGGCGATCTTGCCCTCGAATTCCTTCGCGATTTTCTGCCCCACCGATCGGAACAGTCCCTGCGAGTATTTCAGGATGTTCGCCTTGTGGACCAGCGTCAGCTTTTTCCGACCGTGACGCACCGCGTAGTCGAAGGCGTAGCGCACGACCCGCTCCGATCCCACGCGGGTGACGAGCGCGATGGACTCGGCGGCCGCCTGCGCGTCGTCACCGATTCGGATGTAGTGCTCGAGGCCAGCGTAGAGTCCTTCCGTATTCTCCCGGATCAGGACGATATCCACGCCCTCGTAGCGGCCCCCCGGCACGATGTCGCGGGCCGGGCGCACGTTCGCGTACAGGTCGAACGTCTGTCGAAGCGCGACGTTGACCGAGCGGTATCCCTCGCCAATCGGCGTCTCCAGCGGCCCCTTGAGCGCGAGGTGGGTTCGTCTGATCGACTCGAGCGTCTCGTCAGGCATCGGCGTGCCTTTCTCGGTCACGCCGGCGGCCCCGGCGACCTGCCGATCCCAGTCGAAGTTGGCGCCCGCGGCATCGAGAACCGCGAGCGTCGCGTCGGTGATGTCCGGGCCGATGCCATCACCGGGAATGAGCGTGCAGGGGATCGCCATATGCGCGGCTAGGGAACGACGAGCGCCATGAACCGCTGAACGAGTTCGCCGCCCATCGCTGGAGTGAAGTCAGTTCCGACGGTACCGAGGACATCGCCGATGAAGGCGAGTCTCGATCCGCGAACGTCGAGCACCGCAATCCGGAGGACTGCCCGCCCGGATCCGGTGACGCCTCCCGGCTCGAAGCGGACTTCCGCCGGAATCAGCGCGTACCGGGCATCGTGGAAGCCAGCCAGCGTCCTGAGCTGCGAGGCCACCGGCTCGGGGATGTTCTCGTCACGGCGGCGTTCGAGGACGCGCACCGCGTCACCCGCTCTGATGTCAGCGGGGTTCACCGCGTACAGGGGATTCCGGCGTGCGGTACGGGCAAGATCGCCGGGCAGGATCCAGGAAGTGACCAGGTTGCGGTCACGGGCGGCAGCTTCGAGTGCACTATCGATCTGGGCGAGAAAGGATCGCCCGCCGGCTTTTGACGCCCATCCCATCGGATCGCCGCTCCGTAACGACTGGGTGGGCAGAACAATCAGCCGGACCGACGCGAACGAAGCCAGCGGCTGTTCGGCGGGGGGCTCGGACGCCGTCGCCGGTCCCGGACGAGTTCCCCCACAACCAAACAACGGCAGCACGGCAAGGAGGAGTCGTCGATTCACGGCGATTCGGGAGAGGAGGGCGAAAGGTAATCGGTTGCAGTTCGCAGGAGCCCGCCCGGGAAGCAGACGATCCGCACTGCCCTCCCCCGATCGTGTCGCCACCGGTTTCAATCCTGCCAGCGGCGGCACGCGGAGAACTCGACGCTGTTTGCCTACGTGCCGGAGGAGAAACCGGAGAAGACGAAGCGATAAGTCGATTGCTGCGCGTCGTACTCGGCACGGAATGCACGCGGATAGTTGCCGCTGAGTCCCGGGATGGAGGGGATCGGCAGCGCGAAGCCGCTTTTCTCCATCAACATCGCCTTGGTGATCATGGGCTCAATGAAGACGGGCTGGCCCTTGTCATACCCGATCACCATGGTCCCCCTGAACGGACTGGTGCTCTCCAGTTCGGCCGTTGGCAGTGAGTGCATCCCCATCGTTGGGACGCAGAGACCGACGAGGGTGCCCACGCCGACCATCTCGGCCATTGGAGGCGGCAGCGGCACATCCGGCAAGCTGTATCCTGAGGGCAGCAGGGCCGGCTTCGTGAGATCGGCACAGTCGATGGCCTGCCGCGCCTCAGACGACACCATGTAGAAGTGGAAATCGAAGTGGGGAGTCAGGTACGGACCGGGTGGATGACCCATCGCTTCCCAGAACACCGTGAGGTGCGTCAGGCCTGTCTGCTGTTCCACGGCCGCGGGAAGTTTCAGTGCCGCCGACGACGGCGGCGGCCAATGCATCATTCCTTCGGCCGGGGCGTTTTCGATGCTGGCCACTGCCACCGTCGCGCCGACATCGACCACGCTGTCGCCCTTCATCCGCGCCCACGTGCAGATCTGTCCCTGGTGCACGTCAGCGCATTCGCCGGCCGTCTCCACCACGGGCGTCTCCCTTGTACACGCCCCGATCACGAGCGCCAGCATCGTCAGACCCCATCCGGAAACGTCTTTCGTCATCGTGTGCCCTCTTTGAGCCGCTCGCCGGCGAGCTCGAGAAACGGTTGAGACCGCAGGGCAGCGAGCATACCGGCTTCCCTCCGCGAGCGCAACCCGCGCTTCAGGGTGAACATGCACCGCGCCTGAGTGGCCCTTCAACCGTTAGGCAGCTCCAACCTCAGCGGATCACCGCCGAGCTGTCGCCCGGCAGCATCAGCAGTCGGTGAACCCGGATGGGCGCGATCCCGTTCGACATCACCCGCTCGTGGAACGCGCGCAGGTTGAATTGATCGCCCATCTTCGCGGCATAGTCGGCGCGCAACTTCAGCAGGCCGCGCTTCCCCAGGAAGTAGCCGCCGTAGGTCGGGTCATACGTCGCCCGCTCGGCTTCACGACGGGCCGCGGGCCCGGCCACGTAGGCGCGCTCTTCGAAGCAACGCTGTGCATCGTCCAGGGCCCATTGCTTCGTGTGAACACGGATGCCGGACAGCAACCGGCAAATGCGTGTCATGGCGTCGCTGAGTTGGGCCAACCGGTAGCGTGGGTCTCCACCGGCGAACCCCTCGTCAAGCACCATCTGCTCGGCATAGTGTGCCCAGCCATCCTGTCCGGATGAGGGCTGCGGAAACGGATTCAGGCCGATCCAGATGCGGCGGACCTTGCCCGGCGTTTTCCGCATGTACACCGAGTGGAGCCAGTGCCCGGGAATCGCCTCATGCGCCGAGGTATTCTCCAGGGAGGCATAGTTGTACCGCTCCAGCCAGGCATCGGCTTCGGCCTTCGGCATGTCCGGTGGAGGCTCCGTGATGTAGTAGACGCTTCGCACCGGCGTCCGCTCGAGCGGTGGGGACGCGTGCATCGAGGCGAAACCGAGATCGAACGGCAGCGCCGGTTCAACGATCACGCGCTCGTCCGGCGGCAGCGCCGCGATGCCCTTCGACTCGACGAACGCGGCCAGCGAGTCCACGATCTCACGCGTGGCAGCGACGACGCCTCCGGGCCGCGGATGGTTCCGCCGAACCTCTCGCCAGACGGCGAGCGCATCACGCCCCGGCGCCAGCTTCGCCGCCGCCGCGCGAAACTCCTCCTGCGCCGCCGCCAGTTCGCGTTCCCCGATGGCGAGCATGGTGTCGAGCGGCGTGTCGATCATGTCCTCGGCCAGGTAGCGTCGCGCGAGATTCTGGCCGCCAATCGCCACCTCGCCCGTGGCGCGCGGGATGACCTCCTGTTCCAGCCAGGTCACGTACGAGGTGATGAGCGGGATGGCCGCGTCGGCGGCTCGCCGGAGTGAGTCGCGCAAGGCAGCGTTCGAGTCGGACGCGAACGCGAGATCGAGGTCGCGGCCGAGCATGTCGACCGCACCGCGCATCATGACGGCGCCGCGTTCGGCGAGGAGTCGTGGAGGGTTGGTAAGGTTCGCTCGCGCCGCGTCGAGCAGCGCGGGCACCTGGCCAAGCTTGCTGACGATGCGCCGCATGCGGACAGGCGCGGCGTCGCTCTCCATCGCCATGAGGTTGTGCACCCCATCGGAGAGCGCCGACGCGTAGAGCATCGGATTCCGACGCCAGTTCTGGAGTGTCTCCTGCTCCAGCAGCCAGCCGTCGATGATGCCGGCGAGGATCAGCCTGTCGACGCGTTCGTCAGGCGTGAGCGTCGTGGTGTCGAATGCGGCGAGGGCCTGGGCGTCCCGCTTGAGCGCTTCGATCTCGGTCGCAATGGCCGTCGCGGAAAAGTCGTCGAGCAGGTCGTCGTGCTGGTGCAGTCCGTTTCCGGCTGCTATGGACGGATGACGTCGAGCGAAGTCGTCGAGGTACCGGTCGACAAACCCGGAGAAGTCGGGAGCCTCATGCCGCCCGCACGACAGGGTGATCGTCGTCAGGCAGAGCACTGTGGTGAACCAGCGGAATGGTCGGATCATTTGGCGGCGGCGGAGACGGGGCTGCGACCAAGAGTACGCTGAGCCCGGAAAGGCGCCATGATCGACTTGCGATTCAGCGTTGACCGCCTGAAAACCGGAGCCCATGTTCTGCAACCGAAAATGGCCAAGGCCGCCGGCCGGAGGCTACCAGCAGGTACGTCACCGTAACTCATCGCACGAAGCACTGAAACCCACTTTCAGCCGCCTCGAATGCCCAAGCCGCTCTCCGTCCTCATCTGGATCCTCGTCTCGCTCGCGGGCGCGGGTTCCTTTGCTTTCCTCGCGCTCGGTCGCGGTGAACACGTCAGCGCCGCGTGGCTCGTCACGGCCGCCGTGTGCACGTACCTCGTGGCGTACCGCTTCTACAGCCGGATCATCGCCGCCAACATCTTCGCGCTCGACGCCAATCGGGCCACGCCCGCCGAACGACTCAACGACGGCCGCGACTACGTGCCGACGAATCGCTGGATCGTCTTCGGCCATCACTTCGCCGCCATTGCCGGGCCCGGTCCGCTGGTCGGTCCGACGCTCGCCGCGCAATTCGGATTCCTCCCGGGTGCCATCTGGATCATCGTCGGCGTCGCACTCGGCGGCGCCGTGCAGGACTTCGTCATTCTCTGCTCGTCGCTCCGGCGAAACGGCAAATCACTCGGCCAGATGGCGAAGGAGGAGATCGGGCCGGTCGCCGGGTTTACCGCGCTCGTCGCCGTGCTCGGGATCATGATCGTGCTGATCGCGGTGCTCGCGCTGGTGGTCGTTAACGCGCTCGGCGAGAGCCCCTGGGGCGTGGTCACGGTTGGACTGACGATTCCAATCGCCCTCATCATGGGCGGTTACATGCGTTGGATCCGGCCGCATCGCGTGCTGGAAGCGACGCTGATCGGTCTCGTCCTGCTCGTCGTCGCGCTGTACATCGGACGTTCGGTCTCGGAGAACCCGGCGCTGGCTCCGATGTTCACGCTCAGCCGCGCCAACCTGGCCGTGCTGATCATGATCTATGGTTTCGCTGCTTCAGTACTCCCGGTCTGGCTGCTGCTGGCGCCACGCGACTACCTGTCGGCGTTCGTGAAGATCGGGGTTGTCGTCGCGCTGGCCCTCGGCGTGCTCATCGTCCTTCCGCCGATGCAGATGCCTCGCGTGACGCAGTTCATCGACGGCACCGGTCCGGTATTCGCCGGCAAGTTGTTCCCATTCTGTTTCATCACCATCGCCTGCGGCGCGATATCCGGCTTCCACGCCCTCATCTCGTCAGGCACGACGCCCAAGCTGCTCCAGCGCGAGCCTGACGCGCGATTCATCGGGTACGGGGCCATGTTGACGGAGTCGCTGGTCGCCGTGCTCGCGCTGATCGCCGCCTGCGTGCTGACGCCGGGTGAGTACTTCGCGATCAACTCGCCGGTCGGAATCATCGGGACGTCGCCGGAATCGGCCGCGGAGGCGATACGAAACTGGGGATTCGTGCTCGATCCTGAAGCGTTCAAGCAACTGACGTCCAGCATCGGGGAGGAGCGGCTGCTGTCGCGCACCGGCGGCGCGCCCAGCCTCGCGGTCGGCATGGCCCACCTGTTCTCGGGCGTGCTCGGTGGTCCGACGGCGCTGGCGCTGTGGTACCACTTTGCGATCATGTTCGAGGCGCTGTTCATCCTGACGACGCTCGATGCCGGCACGCGCGTGGGCCGGTTCATGCTGCAGGACCTGCTCAAGCACGCGTGGGCGCCGCTGGGGAGGGTGTCGTGGTACCCGGGCGTGGTGATCACCAGCGGCATCTTCGTCATGATGTGGGGATACTTCCTGTATCAGGGGGTCATAGACCCGTTAGGCGGCGTGAACACGCTGTGGCCGCTGTTCGGGATCGCGAACCAGTTACTCGCCGCGGTCGCGTTGTGCGTGGGCACCACGGTCATCATCAAGATGGGGAAGGCGAAGTACGCGCCGATCACCATCGCCCCGCTCGCCTGGCTGGCGATCGTCACCATGACCGCGGGATGGCAGAAGATTTTCGCCGCCGATCCGAAACTCGGCTTCCTGGCGCGTGCGAATCTCTACGAGACGACGCTGGCCGCGGGGAACCTGCCGGCCGGTGTCGCCAGTATCGAGGCCGCGCAGCGCTTCATCCTGAACGATCGGATCGACGCGGCCGTGTCGGCATTCTTCATGATTTCCGTCATCATCATCATCGCCGACAGCGCCAGGGTCTGGTACAGCGTCGTGTCCGGGCGGATGCCGGCGGTGTCCACCGAAGTGCCGTTCGAACCGAGGACTGCCATCGCGGGTGATTGACGTGACCGCCTGACGAGAGAGAATGGCCTCGCCTACTCGGCGGCTGGTTTGTCCGCGAGACCATTGGCCAACTGCTCGAACTCCTTGAGTGCCGCCCGGAGTTCATCGATGATTTCGGCGACGAGCACGTCTGGTGGGGGGAGGTTGGCTGAATCCTCGAGCGACTCGTCCCGCAGCCAGAAGATGTCGCGCGACGTCGGCAGACGGAGCAGCGTCTGCACGTCGCACCCGTGGAGCAGCTTCCGGCGCTCCGTTTCGCCCGCGCCCCCCTCGAACTGCAGGTTGTCCGGTACGACGACCGCCGCTCCCGGTGGTGACGGTCATCTCGATATGCAGGCAGTCTGAAACCTGGCCGAACCTCTGCCGTATAGGTTGCCCATATGAAGCCACCCTCGAGCAACCCTTGCAGATGAAGCACAACACGTTGTTGACGATCATGTCACTGCTCTCGGTCCTGCTTATGACGTTGCACGTAACGGACGACATCGTGCGCGGGATCTCTCTGGCAGCGCCCGACAATGTTTTCGCCGTCGTCATCTTCCTCGTGTGGCTCTGGGGAACAGTGGTGCTGACCGAGCGGCGATCAGGGTATGTCATCATGCTGCTCGGCGGGCTCTTTGCGGCGGCGATGCCGGTCCTTCACATGACGGGGTCGCGGTACCCTGCGATCGCCACGTCAAGCGGCGGCTTCTTCTTCATCTGGAGCCTCATCGTTGTTGGTGTCACCGGCTCGTTCGCCGTCATCCTTTCGGCACGCGCCCTCTGGCTATCGATTGGGCAATCGAGGCGGCGTACGTCTTCGGCCGACTGATTGAGTGGTTCGCCAGACCTAACGATCGTCACACGGTATCGGGCAGTGCCGCCCAGTCGATGCCAGTCGCGGCACAAACCGCCTGCCAGGTTGTAACTCCCAGAATGTTGTTGCCGATTGCGGTTTGTTCTTCCCGAGAACGATGAGGCAGGCTGTCGGCGAGCATCTTGGGTGCATATTGCTTCTCGCATTCAGTATGCCAATGCGGCAATGGTTCACGTGGATCGACGCCGCTGCCCTCAACGATCAGTAATCCTAACACGGACTTGCCTTTGAACTTGTCCGTCGCAGCGTCCATGTGGCGAACGAGCTGACTACGGCGCGGCATCCAACTTGTCTGAGTTGTGCCGCCGGCTTCGGTGCGCTTGCCTTCGACGCAGACCACGATATCGGTCGTCTCGAGGAGCGCATCCGGTCGCGAGGGACCTTCCAGAACAAACCAGTGGCGTCCGCGCTTTCCATTGCGAAGGTATTTCAGCGCCAAGGCGACGGTCCCAGGATCTTTGTGCGCGAGTGACAGGCGTTTCGCACGCACGTCGCCAACCAGTGTCGGTCGCAGCGGAAACAGCGGATCCGCGTGCCGTGACGCGACTGCAAGGAGTTTGCTCAGCCAACTCGCTCCGGAAGGATCTCTGGCGAGCAACTGGTCGAACACGGGAGCGACGCGCGTTTTTTTGAAAGTCGTGGCATGTCGCGCTAGTATGGCATTCTTATGGCGCGATTCATAGTTTTATGGCGCGATTCATTGTTCTTATGGCGCGATCTTGAGTTTTATGGCGCGATAGCTCATCTTTTGACTCGATCCAATCGTATCTGGCGAGATACCAATGCCAAAGCTCTCGGACGCCCAAATCGAGGAGCAGCTATCGCTTGTCCGTCAGATCCTCCACGATCGCTCTGACGGACTGAGCCGAGGAGCGATTGCCACTGCTTTTCAGCAAAAGACCGGTCTCAGGATCGCGAATCGAACTCTCGCTCGTCGACTCGCGTACCTGATCGGGCTCGGCGACATCGTCTCTCTGGGACGAGGTCCAGCCACGCTGTACAAAGCCGCCGGGCCCATGAAACAGGCGCTTGCGGGCGTTGGTCGAGCGACACCGAGTCGTGGTATCGGGACCCTGACCGAGTCTGTTCCCCTCGCGAGGGACGCGGTGGCAGTACGGGCCCTTGTTCGCCAGCCGATCTCGGAGAGGACTCCCGTCGGTTACGATCGGGATTGGCTGTTCGACTACCAGCCCGGGAAGAGTTGGTACCTGACTTCCGCGCAGCGTGCGCATCTGCTGGAACTCGGAAAGACGCCTGACGCTGAACGCCCCGCCGGAACGTTCGCGCGTGATATCCTTGGCCGCCTGCTCATCGATCTCGCGTGGGCCTCGAGCCGCCTCGAGGGCAACACCTATTCGCGGCTCGACACGCAGAACCTGCTCGAGTTCGGCCAACGAGCTGAAGGGAAGGACGTGCTCGACGCGCAGATGATCCTGAACCACAAGACAGCGATTGAGTACCTGGTCTCCGGCGCCGACTACGTCGGCTTCAACAGGCACACGCTGCTTGCCCTTCACGCGGCGCTGTCGGAGAACCTGCTGTCCGAACCATCCGACGAAGGGCGTCTGAGAGAACGTCCGGTCATGATCACCAGCTCGGTCTTCACGCCCATTGCCATTCCCCAGGTCATCATCGAATGCTTCGACCGGATCATCGAAACGGGATCACGCATCCCTGACCCGTTCGAGCAGGCGTTCTTTGCAATGGTGCACATCCCCTACCTGCAGCCATTCGCCGACGTCAACAAACGGACGTCGCGGCTGGCCGCAAACATCCCGCTCATCACCGCGAACTTTTCTCCGCTGTCGTTTGTCGACGTCCCGGAGGACGTTTACATAGAGGGCACCGTGGCGGTCTACGAGCAGCGACGCATCGAACTTCTGCGCGATGTCTTCGTATTCGCGTACGAGCGGTCCGCCGCACAGTATCGCGTAATCCGGGAATCCCTCGGTATACCCAACCCGATCCGCCTCCGATATCGCACCGAGCTGGCGGATGTTGTTCAGCACACAGTGCTGGCTGACGAACCGCCGAGCGCCAGTCTGCTCAGTGAACGCGGGCGGGCACTCGGCGTTCCCGACGCAGACATCGAAGCCTTCAGCCGAACCGCCTTCGAAATCGTCCTGCAATTGCATGAGGGCTCGGCGCCGCGTTATGGCCTCACGCCGCACCAGTTCAAGAGCTGGAGGTCGCGGTTCCAGGCAGTGAAATGATCGGACCGCATTTCGCGATCGCGCGAGGGCCGTCGTCGCGGGCGATTGAGTCGTCAGCGCCGGCGATGCCCGCCCCGGGCATGCGCGGCAGCCAGGGCTCCCAACGTTTCCGTTCGGGCGATTGCACGAACGGCCCATCCCACTTTGCAGTGGCGACCGCCCATGGCCGACCGCAAATTCTGGCATACCAGATCCGATCGGGGGTTGCAGTCACAAATGACCTTGTCCGATCTGCTCATATCCGTGCCCGGCTCCGCCGGTCCGCGCCATCCGTGCCCCACAAGACCATGAAGATCACGTCGATTCTCACCGTATACGCACTGCTTTTGCCCGCTGTGACAGAATCGCAGTCCACCAGATTCGATCTGACCATACCGAACATCATGCGCGGGCCCGAGCTGTACGGCCGCGCGCCCCAGAATACCCGTTTCACGCCTAACGGTGAGTACCTCTATTTCAACTGGTTGCCGCCGGGAACCGACTGGCGCGAGACCACGAAACCGTACCGCGTTCGCGCCCAGGCCGGCGCCCAGCCGGAGCGGGTGACGGATGCACACATGGACAGCGTTGGGCCATCCCTGGCACCCGGGGCATTGTCGCGGGACGGACAGCGAAGGGTGGTCTCCTACGGCGGTGACCTGTACCTGATCGATCTCGGCAGCGGCATCACTCGTCGCCTGACCGACACGCCGGCGATCACCGAGAGCAATCCCACCTTCGCCGGCAACGTCAATCGGATCTACTTCGTCCGTGACGGCAGCAACGTCCTCTCGCTGGACCTCGATTCCCCCCTCATCCGGCAGGTCACTGACATTCGCCCCGGCCCCGCGCCGGCCGAGCCGCGCGCAACGACCGACAAGCAGCGCGCCGCGCTCGAGGAACAGCAGAAGCAACTCTTCGGCGTCATCCGCGACCGGGCACGTCAGGATTCGATCAATCGCGCCGAGCGCCTCGCCCGCGAAGCGCTGCGCACCAGGACCCTGTATCTGGGGCAGAATGAGCGCGTCACCGGGCTCACCGTCTCACCCACCGGCAACGCGCTCATCGTCACGACCACAATCACGACACCCGGTTCGCGGCAGACCATCGTCCCGAACTGGATTACCCTCAACGGCTACACCGAGGACCTCACCGTCCGCACGAAGGTTGGTGACGTCCAGAACGGCGGGCGCGCGGCGTTCGTCGCGCTCCCTTCGGGCGACGTCCAGTGGCTCCAGCCCATTCCCCGCGACTCGACCGAGACGCCTTCCATCACCGCGGTTCTCGGCTGGAACGACGCCGGCACGATGGCGCTGCTGTTCGCCGAGCGGAAGGACTTCAAGGAACGGTACCTGCACCGCATCGACGCCATCGGCGGCCGCCTGACGACGATCGATGTCCTGCGCGACACGGCGTGGGTCGGCGGTCCCTGCTACCCATGCGGCGGATTCCTGCCGGGGAGCGACAAGGTCTGGCTGGTGAGCGAGGCCGATGGCTACGCGCATCTCTACACCATGAACTCCGACGGAACCGACCGGCAGCAGCTCACGAAGGGGAGTTGGGAGGTGGAGGACGTCGAGATCTCGGCGGACCGGCGCTACTTCGAGCTGCACACCAGCGAGGTATCGCCGTTCGAGCGGCACTTCTACCGGATGCCGATCGCCGGCGGGCCCGCCGAGCGCATAACGACACAGGTCGGCGGGCATTCTGTGATTGTGTCGCCAAATCACGAGCTGATCGCGGATGTTTATTCGCAGGCGAATCGCCCGCCCGAGCTGCATGTGGGCCCGTACCAGCCAGGGACCACGCTCGCGCAGCTGACCACGTCACCAACCGCGGAGTGGCTGAGCTACAACTGGCTCAAGCCGCAGATCGTCCGAATCCCGGCGTCGGATGGAGTGCAGGTTCCCGCGCGCATCTACCGTCCGCGCGACGTCGGCGCCCGGCCTAACGGGGCGGCGGTGATCTTCGTGCACGGCGCGGGGTACCTGCATAACGTGCACAACTTCTGGTCGAGCTACTCGCGCGAGTACATGTTCAACCATTTCCTCGCGTCGAAGGGCTACGTGGTGCTCGACATCGACTACCGCGCGTCGGCCGGATACGGCCGTGACTGGCGCACCGCCATCTATAGATGGATGGGTGGCCGGGACTTGCAGGACCAGGTGGACGGGTCGCGATACCTGCGCAGGGAATTCGGCATCCCCGGCGAACGAGTGGGGATCTACGGCGGCAGCTACGGCGGATTCATCACGTTGATGGCGCTGTTCACGGCGCCGAAGGAGTTCGGCGCGGGGGCGGCCTTGCGGTCGGTGACCGACTGGGCGCACTACAATCACGGATACACGGGACGAATTCTGAATCTCCCGCAGGACGACACGCTGTCATTCCGGCGCTCGTCGCCGATCTTCTTCGCCGAGGGGCTGGAGGATCCGCTCGTTATGCTGCACGGCATGGTGGACACCAACGTGCACTACCAGGACATCGTCCGGTTGACGCAGCGGTTGATCG
>DATCIJ010000101.1:0-3231 GCA_036507855.1 Gemmatimonadaceae bacterium
ATATCGCCATCGGGGGGACACGTGGCGCCTGCTGGGGTTCGCGTTCATTGAGCCATTCGGGTATCGCCAGATCACGGTCTGGTTCCGCCTCAAGGCGTTCTGGCGCTACTTCCGCGGTGATCACTCCTGGGGCCGCATGAACCGCGAAGGATTTGGCACGAGCCGAGCGGATGAACCGCAGACGGCGGCTACCCTGACGACGCGTGGCCGCCTCACGCCCGTCTCGGTGCCCGAAATCCGCTGAGGGCGTACGCGCCGGCCGCCGCACGGCGCCGGCAGCGCATACGACGATGCAGGTTGTCGTCTCACGCGTGGGTCGCGTCGTCTCCCATCATTTGCACCTAACGCCTGGTGACTCGCCCCCTCGCGCGCGACCTTCGTCACTCACCGGCGCCACCCGGTTCCCGGGAAGTGGGGGTATCTCCTTGAGTACGGTCGTCGGCTGCAAGCGGACGTTGGGTGGCCTGTTACTTCAGTCCCAGCACTCTGCCGCCAGCCAGGAGGCGAATCGCCTCCTTCAGACGTCTGAGTTTCGTGTCCTCGCGCTTGGCGGCCTCAATCCAGGCGAGATAGCGCCGGCGTTGCGCGGGTGACAGCGCTTGGAAGTGGCGCAAGGCTCTCGGGTGATTCCTCAACTCTGCCTGGATGTAGGCCGGAAGCTTTGAAGGCATCGGAAGCCGCGGTGGTCGAGGGCCATAGCCGCGGTCGGTAGGGGACCGTTCGATCCCTGGCGGTTTCAGTCGCCCGTTGGCTTTGAGTTCGGCGTAGCGTTGCCGATTCACGGCGGACCATCGGCTGTTCGCTCTGCGCGGCGTGAACTTCAGCGCGTACCGCCGGTCGTCCAGGCGCTTGACCAGACTGTCCACCCAGCCAAAGCACAGCGCCTCGTCGCGCGCGTCCTTGTAGTCGATTGACGCAATGCCGGTGTGTCGCTTGTGAAAGATCAGCCAGACCTCTGACGCCGATGCATGATGCTCGGTGAGCCATTCGCGCCACTGGTCGAGTGTCCGTACAAGGAATGTCTTCATGGTTTCGCAGGGCTACAGCACTTGACCAGACGAACTCACGGTGAGCGACACGGCTTCGTCCGCCCAACGCCCAAATGAGCCGCGCCATAGCGACACGATGACAAGGGAGAATCGGCGCGCCGACTACATCTGGATGTTAGGCGGTTCAATCGGGTTGCACCTCGCCTGCCCTCGTACGCGGCCTGCGCACGCGACCATCGCCTCCGCTCTTGCTCACCCGGAAGTGGGAAACAGCAGCTCATTACCGTCGGGGTCGTCGACCTGGATCACGTCGTAACCCCACCAGGAGGCCTTGCTGGGAACCGAGCGGTCGATGATTTCACGGCGAAGCTCGGTAAGCCCGTCCTGGGTCAGCTCGATGAATAGCCGCGCCTTGTCTCCGCGCGTTGCGTCTTCGCAGAGAATGATCTCGCATTCTCCACGATTGACCTGGCAGACCTTGCCCGCGCCATCGCCTTCATGCCAACGCTTCTCGAAGCCGAGCATGTCGATGTAGAAATGAACCGCGCGGTTCACGTCGGCAACGAAGAGCACCGGACGCGTGTACCACCGCTGAACAATCTGGTGTTTCACGGCTTGCTCCGTCATTCTCAGCTCCTGATCCGCCTAACCGGATAGGGTTCAGCTGCAGGCGATCCAATGAACGCCGCCGCTGGACGGGCGGCGTTCCACCTTCAAGATAGCGCCGCCCGCCGCGGCGGTCACTAACCCCGCCTGCCAGTGCAACGCCTGTCTGGCACCGCCGATCCTGGAACGTGCGTCAAGCTGGCCAACAGACGCAGCACCGAGAGCAGCTTATAGAAGTGCCGGAGCGGTCATCAAGCGTGGCCACTTGGCCGCCTCATTCAACCGGATGGTTGACAACCGAGCGACCGACTGTATCTTCAACCGTATGGTTGAACATCACACGCGGCTCGACCTCGTCTTCCGCGCACTCAGTGACCAGACCCGGCGGGCCATGCTCGAGCGACTTGCCAAGGGTGAGCACACCGTCGGCGAGCTCGCGTCGCCATATCGGATGTCGCTCGCCGCGGCCTCGAAGCACATCCAGACGCTGGAACGAGCCGGGCTCGTGAAACGCACCGTCCGCGGACGCATCCACTACTGCCGCATCGACCCGCGACCGCTCGCGCGCGCCGACGACTGGCTGCGCGGCTACGAACGCCTCTGGGATACGCGGATCGAACGGCTCGTCGAGCTGCTCCGCCACCCCGACAACGACCCGTCCAACCCCGGATGAGAACCGCCATGCCTACCACCACGCCATCCACCGATCGCATCGAGAAGCAGATCACGCTCGACGCTCCGCGCTCGCGCGTCTGGCGCGCGCTGACCGAGGTCAAGCAGTTCAACGCCTGGTTCGGCGTGTCCCTCGTGACACCGTTCGCCCCCGGCGCCGAGGTCAGCGGACAAATCAATATCCGCGGCTACGAGCATGTGACGATGACGATCTGGATCGAGACGATGGAGCCGGACCGGTTCTTCTCCTTCCGCTGGCATCCATACGCCGTCGAGCCCGGGATCGATTATTCGGCAGAGCCGACGACGCGGGTGTCATTCACGCTCGAGGATGCGGGCGCCGGCACGCGACTCACCATCGTCGAGTCGGGCTTCGACGCGATCCCCGAGTCACGTCGCGCCAAGGCGTTCACCATGAACTCCAGCGGTTGGAACGGCCAGGCGGAAAACATCCGGAAGTTCCTCGCCAGCTGACCATCCTCACTTTCTGAAAGGACCAGACATGTCTCTCTATGGCATTCGTCACCTCACCGACAGTTTCCGAACCGTTCGCAGGAATACGATCCAGGTCGCCGAGGAGATTCCGGAAGCGGATTATCGGTACCGGCCGGCCCCCGCGAGTCGCTCGGTCGCCGAAACGCTGGTCCACATCGCGTGGCTTGCGGGTGCCGATCGTTTCATGCATGAGGAGAAACGCCTCGCATCGTTCGACGGGTTCGACTTCGGCGCGTTCCTGGCGACGTCCGCGGTCGAGGAGACACGCGAGCGCTCGAAGGCCGAGATCATCGAGCTGCTGCGCACGGAAGGCGATCGGTGGGTGCAGTGGGTCGAGCAGCTACCGGAGACGTTCTTCTCGGAGCCGTTCCGGCTACCCGATGGCAAGTCGGTGAGCCGCTTCGAGATGCTACTCGGCACCAAGGAGCACGAAATGGAGCACCGAGCACAGCTCACGGTCATCCAGCGG
>DATCIJ010000102.1:0-2748 GCA_036507855.1 Gemmatimonadaceae bacterium
TCGCGCTCGGCGCCCGCACGGGTTAGCCGCACGCCCCGTCACTCGATAATCGGTTACCAGAGCGGAGCTGTGTGCGCGGTCCCGTCGATGATGGGTCCTGGTGAGATTCAGCGTCGCGCATGGCTCCACTGCGTCGCTGTCCTCTTCTCATTGCGGCTTTTGTGTGATGATCACCTCGCGCTGGACCGAACTCGGCCCCTTCACGGTGGAGTAGACCCCAGCCCGCCGTGCGAAGCGCACGGGCCAGCGGCCCCTCATCAAACCGTACGTGCGGATTTCCCGCATACGGCTTCCCTCGACGTTCACCGTGCAAGCCTTGAATCCGCTGGCCGGAGCGCCACCGGGAGGTTCCACCGCTCGAGCCCATACTGGCGCCAGAGCGCTTCCCGTTGCACGAGCGACCATGCAGGCCGGGAGCGCGAATGTTTCCGCGCCCACCAGCGCGCGACACGCTGTTCGACAAAGCGATCGAGTTTGCTCAACGTCCGTCGGCGGACCCGACGGAAGTAATTGCGAGCGCCCCGGATGTACGGATTGAGCTCCCCGACCAACGCCGGGAGACTCAGGCCCGTCACGCGCGTCCTCCGCCGCAGTTCGTCGCGCATCCGTTGCTGCGCCTTCGGCGCCACGTCCAGATACAGTCGTCCGAATTGCCAGCGATGCATGTGCCCAAGGAAGACGAATGGGTCTCGTCTCACATCGAGCACGCGCGTCTTGTCCCCATGCAGCGTCAGCCCCAACCGCGTCATGACGCGCCGAATCCACGCCAGCTCACGCTCAGGCCGCGCCGCGGTGAGCAGCACGAAATCATCCGCATAGCGAATGAGTCGGCCACCCAGTTCCCCGCGTTGCACATGGAGGCGGAAGTTCCGGTCGAGCAAGTGCAAGTACACATTCGCGAGCAGCGGCGAAATAACACCGCCTTGCGGTGTGCCTTGCCGGGGCCGTTTGGGCCGTCCGCCATCGCGTTCATCGATGATGGGCGCCTCCAAGAAGCGTTTCACCAGCGCGAGCATCGCGCCATCGACGACGCGTTCCGCCACCGTCTTCATTAGGTGGTCGTGCGGAATCGTGTCGAAGTAGGCTTGAACGTCCGCGTCGATGACCCAGTACATCCCGTCATGCAGAGCCTCGCGGATGGCATCGAGGGCCTGATGGGCGTCGCGCTTCGGGCGGAAGCCATACGAGTCTGGCGCAAAGTCCGCTTCGAAGAGCGGCTCCAGCAGCAGCTTCACCGCTGTCTGGACCACGCGGTCTCGAATGTTGGGAATGCCGAGTGGGCGTTCCCCTCCGTTCAGCTTCGGGATATACACCCGTCGCACCGGTCCGGGTCGATACGTCTTCGTCTTCAGTTCGTCGCGCAGCTCCTCCAGCAGGCACTCCCGTCCGTCCGCTTCAATCTCCGCAAAGGTGTGCCCGTCCGGCCCCGGCGCGCCCCCGTTGGCTTTCGCCAGGGCGTAGGCGTGCGCGAGGATGTCCGGTCGGTAGACCTTGTCGTAGAGGGCGTACGCCCGAAAGTGCCGGTCCTTCTTGGCTCGCAGGTAGAGTGCCCGTTGCAGCTTCCGGATGGAGTCGGGGGTTTCTAGTGTCGCCACAATCCCTCTTCCTTCGATGCAGGGGTCACGTCGTCGAGTGAGGCGTCCTTCCCTCCCGCGGCTTTCGCCGCATTCATCGGTACTATGACCCTCTCCGACTCCTCGCGCGGCCGCCGCGTCTTGACTGCCGTCTTGAATGCAGCGTTGCCGTCGCTAGCGGCACCGGCGAGGTCTCCCGTGTTCAACGTGTTCCGTTCGTCACGTGCCGTCCCTGCTACCCCGGAGGAGCGCCTCGGTGCATCGACTGAGCACCTTCCCGAGGCGTGCTGCCTTCGCCAGATTATTAGAGGCTCGGCCTCCCCGGTACCTTACGGGGCTACGTCTGGGTTCGCTGTGCGCTACAGCCCGCGACTTCGCAACCGACGGCCTGCCGGCCGCCGATATGCCGGTCCCGCTTCTGCCGGACGCCTCACGACATCACGCAGGGGACCGCGCTACCCTATTGCTCAGCGACTCATAGGGGTGGGCTCCTTTCATCCCACGAGGAACACGCCGCTTTCACGGCGCACAATAATGCGGGTTAGAGAGGCGTGTAATGAGCGGCATGGGCATTCAGGGGTGGGACATTGCATTGAGCGACCGCGGTCCGCTGCTGATGGAGGTGAATTTCCTGGGCGATCTGGAACTCTTGCAGCTCGCCGAAGCCAGGGGCGTCGCCGATGATGTCTGGCGTCGCTTCATCGCCATCGACGCATCGAACTGAGTCCTATGCCAAGCGCGTTTTTCGTCAGCCGGCTAGATTACGCCGACTGCATCTCGACGTCCTCGATCGATTTCTTCCAGTAGGCCTGGGCCCAGGCCTGCCGCCTGATGAACGGCGGCGCGAGATCCTTCGTGACGTCTCGCACCACAATCCGAAGTTCCTGGAACGGCGCAAAGAGCACGAACAGGACGCCGAACAGCGCGGTGAGTGAAACCTGGCAGACGAGGAGGAGCCACGGCCGAGGCGCCGGGTAGATCGCGTTCAGGACCGCCTCCACCAGCAGGGCCGTACCAGCCACGCCGCCGGAACAGAGGAGTGCGGGCGTCAGCGGCTGCAGGACTTCCGACCAGCGAAGGTTCGCAATCCGACGCAGCAGCGAGTGCATCAGGACGCCCATGACGGTCGTGGCCAGCAGTACGCCAGCCGCGGCGCCGGTCGGCCCCCAGGCGC
>DATCIJ010000103.1:0-9231 GCA_036507855.1 Gemmatimonadaceae bacterium
AGCGGGAAGCTCCATCACGAAGCAGTGCTTCTGCCCGACGGTCCATTCATCGTCGGACACCTTTGCATAACGGGCCCGCTTTTCCGGATAGCGGTTGATGTCGCCGAACCGGAAGCCGCACTGCTGGAAGAGATTGTCGGAGAAGGACACCGCGAAGAGTTCGGGATATCCGCGCCGACGGGCCAGGTCGACGGCCGCACCAATGAGCGCGCTCCCCATGCCCTTCCCCTGAAACTCCGGCCGGACGGCGAGCGACACCAGTTCGACCAGCGACGGCGAATAGTCATCGAGGCACACGCATCCGAGGACGTGCCCGTGCTCATCGCGCACGACGCGATAGTCGTCGATGTGGTTCGATACCCACGACTCGCCGCGCGGCAACGTGAGTCCCTGCGGAGAGAACTGATTATTCAGCTCCGACAGGGCAGTCACGTCGGAGTCGTTCGCAGGTTCAATCCTCAGGGCAGAGGGCAAAGGGCGGAGGGCAGAGTGTACGCCGAAGTGCCGAGTCACGAGTCACGAGTCACCTTTTCCAGCAATTCACTGGCCTTCGTCCAGTCAGTGAGCGCCTTGTCAAGCTCACGCTTTGCCGCGTCGAGGTCTATCCCCAACCGTTGCGCCTGTGAGACTCCGTCCGGCCGCGTGTAGAGCGACGGCTCCTCGAGCGCTGCCGTCAGCGTTGCAACCCGGCCTTCCGATTCGGATACTCGCAGTTCCAGGCGCGCCAGGTCTTCCTCGGCGGCTTTGAGCTGTCGACGGCGGCCGCCGCCAGCCGACTTCTCTCGGGCTCCGCTCCGCGCGACCCTCTGGCGTTCATGCACGCGGCGCAGGGCCTCGTCCTCCGCGGCAAGCACCGACGCGGCGTGGGCGCGCTCCGCGCTCACCACCTCCCATTCGGCGAACCCCCCGTCGAACTCCGTGACGTGGAGGTCGTGCAGCACCCAGACTCGCGTCGTCAGCGCGCGGAGGAGCTCCCGATCGTGACTGACCAGGATGACCGTGCCCTGGTATCGCTCCACGGCATCCTCGAGCGCTTCGATCGACTCCACGTCCAGGTGATTGGTGGGCTCATCGAGCACCAGCAGGTTGTGACGTGAAAGCATGAGCATGGCCAGGGCGACCCTGGCGCGCTCTCCTCCTGAAAGCGCTCCAGCCTTCCGCTGCACCTCATCGCCCGAGAACCCGAACCGTCCAAGGTGACCCTGGACGACTCGTCGCTCCCAGTGCGGTCGCAGATCACCGATCGCGTCGTAGATCGACTTGTCCAGCGGCACCTGACCCAGATCCTGGCGATAGTGCCCGGCATTGATCGACGAGCCAAGGCGCAGCTCACCGTCGCTCAACGGATGATCGCCAAAGAGCGACTTGATCAGTGTCGTCTTGCCGGCTCCGTTTGGCCCAACCAGGCCAAGCACGTCCCCTCGATGCAGCGTACCCGTGAACCCGGTGACCAGCGTGCGATCGCCGACCATGACTCGAACATTGGTCGCGCTGACCACGATGTCTCCACCTCGCTCACCCGAGTCGAACCGCAGTGCCATGGCGTCCTCGTCCTGCACGGGCGGACTCAATCGCGGCATCCGCTCCAGTCGTTTGCGACGCCCCTTCGCCTGCTTCGTGTTCTGACCTGCGATGTTCCGGGCGATGTAGTCCGACTCGGCCGCGATCTTCTTCTGTTGCTGGTCGTACGCGCGCAGCTGGGTCAGCCGGCGTTCCGTGCGCTGCAGGACGAAGCGCTCGTACGAGCCTGTATATGGAATGGCTGTGTTGCCCTCGAAGTGGAGAATGTGATCCACGGTCGCTCCGAGAAATGCGCGATCGTGGCTGACCAGCAGCACCGTGCGATCCAGGTTCTTCAGGTACTCCTCGAGCCACATCGTCGTATCGAGGTCGAGATGGTTCGTGGGTTCGTCGAGGAGGAGCACATCGGCGGTGCCGACGAGCTGGCGGGCCAGCCCGAGTCGTCCTCGTTCCCCGCCGCTGAGCGCGGCGACCGGCGTCGTTCGCGCGCGCTGGGGATCGAAGCCCAAGCCGTGGAGGACCGCGTCGATGCGAGAGGTGACGGCGTACCCACCCTCGCGTTCGAAGCGCTCGAGGTCACGACCATAACGATCGAGCGCGGCGGGTGACGCATCCACTCCCAGCGCCGCCGCCTGCTCGACGAGCGAGATCTCCAGCGCCAGGAGTTCGGCCAGCTCACCGGCGGCCGCTTCCCAGACCGTACTCGCCTCGCCAAAGTCGCGGTGTTGTTCCAGCAGGGACGCGCGCAGGCCGGGCTCCCGCGAGATGGATCCGCGCGTTGGCGCGAGTTCACCCGTGAGGAGCCGGAACAGGGTTGTCTTTCCCGATCCGTTGCGGCCGATGATCCCCCAGCGCTCACGAGCCGCAACGGTAAACGTGACGTCGGAAAACAGCTGCAGGGCGCCGAAGTCGACTCCGACGCCGGAGAATGCGAGTTGAGTCATCTGCGGGCAGCGGGTAACGGGTAGCGGGCAGCGGAGTGCGTGCTCCAGTCACCCGTCACCCGTCTCCCGTCGTCTGCGACTACCGCCAACGTTGCCAATCGATCCACGTGCAATCGGGTTCCAGCCACCGCAACCATTCCATCGCCGGCTCCCCGATCGGCGCGCCCGGAGGAGCCGCCGGCGCCGGGAATCGCGTCGCGACCGGGTTGGCCGGGCGCGTGAGGAACCGGCTGATGTCGGCCGCTATGAGATTGGCCTGGGCTGCATCGGCCTCATTGCCGTTGGTTTCGTTGCCGAGCGCCGTTGCGGCCACCCTGCCCGACTCGAGACCGCGCCGCTGAAGCTTGAACGTTGTTATCGCGCGGACCTGCGACATCGGTGCCGAACCAGCCAGGTCCATCAGCTCGTCCACGACCACACGCTCGACGGCGCGCTTCACCTCCGCCTCGTAAGGTGTCCGGGCCGTCGCACCGAAACTGGCCGTGAACAGCGCGTCGATGACGTCCTCGAGGCCGGGTAGTGTGGGATCGATGGCCTTCTGCTCGACCAGCCGCGCGGCACGATCGCTCGCCAGCAGCGTGCCGACGACATGACCCGCCGCGGTCACCGCCGGCGATATGGCGTCGAACATCAGGCCGGTGTATCGAGGGAACAGCTCGCGCGTGCGACCATAGCCCGGCGGACGCGGAGGAATCTTCTTCAACAGTTCCGGTGGCAGCGCGAGCGCGGCTGGCGAGATCGACGCCATCAAGGCGTTCAGTGCCGACCGCTGCTCAGCCGCCGACGCCATCCGCACCGGCTCGCGTCCGTCGCCCTTCATGGCGTAGATGTAGTGCATGCCGCCAACGACGTTCGTCGCCGCATCGACCTGATAGCGATGGTGCAGGTAGAGCGGCACGAGCACTTCCTCCATCTGCGCCATCGGCATGCCGCGCCTGATCGCGTTTTCGCCGAAACGCGACAGCGCCGCACGACGGACCTCCAGCATGCGCCTGAGTTCATCGCCGGCGTTCGTCCCGTTGGCCCACTGATTCACCCGCGCGTGCGCGCCGAGGTCCTGGTTGGTCATGTAGCGGATGTCGCGCGTCCAGGCCTGGTCGAGGATCCGCTGCAACGCCTGCGGTTCGTTCGTGCCTTCCGGGAAATCCTGGTAGCCGTAGGCGATGGCGACCTTGTCCCACTCACCAATGCCATCGTCGTAGACCTGCGAGGGATCCAGCGAGCCGTCGGCACGCAGGGTGACGAGCGGGTGCGGGTAGTCCATCACGCTGATGCGCCCGGCATCGCTGTCGTAGTAGTTGTGGCCCAAGCCGAGGGTGTGCCCCACTTCATGAGCCGCCAGCTGGCGCATGCGCTGCAACGCCCACGCCCTGATCTCCGGCGTCGGTTCGTCGCCGGTGCCATACGGCTGCAACAATCCTTCGGCGATCATCCAGTCCTGGCGAACGCGGAGCGAGCCTAACGTCACCACCGCCTTCAGGATCTCGCCCGTGCGCGGATCGGTGACCGAGGCGCCACTGCTCCAGCCCCGCGTCGAGCGGTGCACCCAGTTGATCACGTTGTAACGGATGTCCATCGAGCTGACGCCTTCGGGAAGGAGCTCCACCCGGAACGCGTTGCGATATCCGGCCGCCTCGAAAGCCTGGTTCCACCAACGGGCGCCATCGAGCAGTGCCGACCGCACCGGTTCCGGCGTGCCGGGATCGAGGTAATAGATGATCGGCTTGACCGCGTCGCTCACCGCGGCGCGCGGATTCACCTTCTGCAACCGGTGGCGCGCGATGAAGCGTTGCACCGGCGACTGCTCCAGCGGTGCCGAGTAATCACGCCACGTCTCGCCGAAGAACCCGGACCGCGGATCGAGCGCCCGCGGATGGTAGTTCGAATCCGGGAGCTCCACAAAGGACGTGTGCACGCGAAGGCTCGCTGCTTCCGGCGTGGCCGCCACCCTTCCTACGCCCTCGAAGAATGCGCCACCTCCTCCCCTGCCCCCGCCGCCCCCAGCGCCGCCCGGCTGTGAAATGAAGGTCAACTCGGCCTCCATCTCGGTGTTCTTCGGGAAGTTCATCGTCATCGGCATGTAGATCGCGCTGCGTGTGTTGTCGAGGCGGTACGATCCTGGCGTCAGGCGCGGCGCCATGTTCGTGGCATCACGCAAGAGGAAGTCGGTCATGTCGACCAGGACTCGGCGGCCTCCATCGCTCTCGGCGGCCACCTGGAAGCCCCACAGCACCGATCGCGCGAAGGCGTCACGAACGGCCCGCACCTCGGCCGGGTTCGTGCTCGACGACCGGAAGTCGTAGTTGGGTTGCACCATCATGACGCGCGGTCCGCTGCGCTCGAACAGCACGATCCGCGAGCCCATCAATCCGCCACGATCGAGCCCGATGTCGTTCGAGCCAAGGCCCGCGCCAAGTCCCAGGACATGGAGGACCTCGGTGTTGAGCCGCGGGATTTCCATGAACAGTTGCCCGCCGGCGGAATCCCAGTACAGCGGGAAATAGCCGTCCAGCTTCCGCATGGTTGCGGTGCGCTCCTCGATCGTGCGCAGCGCCGCTGCTCCCCCGCTGCGACCCTGTTGCGCGGCTGCTGGCACAGCGATCAGCGCGATTGCTCCTGCCAGCGGCAGGGCACGACGAACAAGAGCCTTGAGCAGCGCGGTACGACGGGCGGACATGGCAACCTCCATAGGGCAGCACGCGAATTCGCGCGATCGTGAGGAGCGAAAAGTGAATGCGCGTAGGTGGGAATGGCAACGAAACAGGGACAAGGCCGTTGCCTTGCGCACTGATCCTCGGCACAATTCTCCCCGCCCCGCTCCGCGAGCACCGTGTCCGCGCCGGCAACATCCACCGAGACCAAATGTCCTGGACGCTGATTGGGGTGCTCGCCGGCAGCTACCTGCTGGGCTGCCTCGTGGCCGCGTACTATGTCACTCGCTGGCGGCGCGGGGTGGACATTCGGGCGTCCGGGAGCGGGAACGCCGGTGCCCGCAACATGGCGCGGGTTTATGGCCCGTTCGACGCGGCCATCACCCTCGTACTCGACGCCGCCAAGGGCGCGATCGCCGTGACGGCCGGCCTGTACTTCGTGGGACCCGAATGGGCCGGAATGGCCGCGCTCATGGCCGCGATCATCGGGCACATCTGGCCCGCGCAGTTGGGGTTCCACGGCGGCAAGGGCGCCGCGACGGGGCTGGGAGGGATCCTCGTCCTCGATCCATTGGCAAGTCTCACCTTGCTTGGCGTTGGCGCCGCATCCTTCGCTCTCACGAGAGATTTCTATCGGAGCGGACTGGTCGCGATCGGCCTCGCGGCCCCGGTGCTGGCGGTCTTTGGCCATGACGCGGCGACGCTTGGTGTCGCCGCGGTTACGTCACTGCTTTGTCTTGTCGTGCATCACCCGGTGATCGACGCCCGCCGCCAGCCGCGCGCAAGTTGAGGCAACATCTCCCATCTCAAGTCCCATTGACTAGGTTCCGTTCCATGACAGGGATCGCTTCCCATCCGAAGGTGCTGGTGGACACTGTCTGGTCCGCGGACGGGCTGGCGCGTGAGGTGAGCCTCGTGATTGGCGGCAGCCTCGCGATTGCCGCAGCTGCGCAACTGAGGATTGTGCTGCCATTCACGCTGGTCCCTGTCACTGGACAAACGTTCGCCGTCCTTCTCGTCGGGGCGCTCTTCGGTGCGCGAAGAGGGGCAGCGACCGTCATGACGTACCTTTCTCTTGGCCTCATGGGACTTCCGGTCTTCGCGGCGGCGCCACCGGGACCCGGAGCGCTCCTCAGCCCCACCGCTGGCTATCTGGCCGGCTTCGTCGCCGCGGCGTGGGTGACCGGGACACTCAGCGAACGAGGCTGGGATCGCAGGCCGTGGTCCACGGCGCTGGCGATGGGCATCGGCAGCGCCGTCATTTTTGCGTTCGGGGTGTTGTGGCTGTCCCGATTCGTCGGCTGGACGCAGGTCCTGCAGACTGGCTTCCTTCCCTTCATTCCCGGCGACCTGCTGAAGATCGGCCTCGCGACGGCGATCCTTCCCGCAGGGTGGAAGCTCATCGGGCGCCGGTCTCGCCCGTAACGCTCTCAGCGGGCCCGCGCCTGACGGGCCCGCCCTCTTTCTGCGCGATCGCCGGCCAGGATCAGCAGGCGCTTCAGGCCGAGCACCGCGCCCGTGATCGTCATCACGGTGAGCATCAGGCTGCCTAACGTCATGATGGTGCGTCCCGGGACGCCGAGCAGTTCGCCGGTGTGGAGACGCTGGACCTTCTCGGAGGCCTCGTCACCGGCCGAGGGTTTGCGATCCGGTCGCGCCTCGATCAGCGCCCCGCTGAACTGATCGATAAACACCGTCTCGCCCGGTTTCCCTACGGCGAACACACCGGCCGGCGTCGAGGGGATCGCGAGTGTCAGCGTCGGGTCACCGGGAACCACGCTGTCGGCCAGGCTGACCACGCGCGACAGCGCCACCGGCGCGGCTCCGGCTCCGGGCGTTCCTTCCGTGCCTGACTGCGGCGCCTGCGGCCGGGGCGCCGGTGGTGCGCCCGCCAGCCGGTGGACCGGCGCCGGCATCGACATGAGGAGGCCGGTGATCACCATCGATAACAGCGGCACGAAGAACCAGATTCCCGTCGCGTTGTGCAGGTCCCACGACACGCGGAACACCGAGCCGCGCCATGGGCGGAACTGCCAGTGCTTCTTCCGCCACCAGAGCCAGAGTCCTGTCAGAACCAGGAGCAACGCCTCCGCCGTGGCGGCCGTGACGAGCAGCCGGCCCTTCCGTCCCAGGAGCAGGTTCGTATGCAGCCGCCGCATCACCGCCGTGAGATTCTCCAGACTCGCGAACCGTGCCTCGCGTGACCCGATGATTGTGGCGTCACCCGGGTTGACGAACACGATGGTGCGGTCCCGCAGTCGCACGATCGTCGCCTCGCCCTGCGGCCGGACCTCTACTCTGGCAACGCGTCGTGGCGCAAACCGTGCCTCGGCCGCGGATACGATCGCCGTCAGGTCCGGTGATCCGCCGAACGCGGGAACGGACGGAATCGGGTTCAGCCAGCCTTCGAGCGGCCGCTGAAACGTGATGTACACGCCGGTGATCCCAACCACCGCCAGAAGGACGGCACCAGTCAATCCGAGGACGAGGTGGACCCACATGAGCAGGCCTCGAAGGGTCATCGAGTACCTGCGAGCACGAGTGCGGCGCCTGACGCGCCGATAAGGGAAGTCCCGACCCGGGAGCGGCTCTTTCCCGACCTCACGTCAGGACCAACGGGATGACCATTGAAACGCCATTCCCGGGAGTTGCATCCATGTCATCGCGCGTCCTGATCATCTTTGGCACCTCGTACGGACAGACTGAGAAGATCGCCGTTCGTATCGCGGGAGATCTCCAGAGCCGGGGTTTCCCGATTGAACTGTGCAACGCGGCAAGCGGTAAGCCATCAATGCCGCTGGAAGAATACACGGCGATCGTGGTCGGAGGCTCGATTATCGCACGCGGCCACCAGCCTTCGATCAAGCAGTTCGTCAGGAGCAATGTCGAGGCGCTCAACCGGCTGCCAAGCGCTTTCTTCCAGGTCAGCGCGTCGGCGGGGAGCGCGGCGCCGGACAGCCGCGCGGCGGCCCAGCGGATCCTCGACGATTTCCTCAGGGAACTCGGATGGACACCGGTCCTGTCGGCGAGTATCGCCGGTGCGATCAACTACACGCACTACAGCTTCCTGCTCCGCTGGTTCATGAAGCGCGCGTCGGCGAAGAATGGCGGCTCCACGGACACGTCGAAGGATCACGAGTACACGAATTGGGCGCAGGTCGATCGCTTTGCCGCGGCCATTGCCGCCGCGATCAGTCCAAAGCCTGTCTTGAGGCCACCTGAACCGGCGCTGCGCGCCTGAGCGGCGGTGACCGACCGGTGCGCATTCCCATGGGTGGGAGGTTCGGGTTCGTCTGGCTGCTGGCGTAGCGGCGCGCCGGTGGTACGTACGCCCGGCGGGTCGACGGACACGTGAACCGCAAGACATGCGTGATCGCTCCGGCGGCGACTTCCTCGTAGCGCGCCAGACCGGCAAAGATCGGAAGTCCCGCCGCGTCCGCCGACGTCCAACCTTCACCCCAGGAGTGCTGCGGCGCATAACGCGATGACAGCGGCTCGGCGGCTCAATTGCGAGGACATACCTGAAATCCTCACTGCCGAGGTCGGTGGCACGTTGACCTGGCGCACATGACCGGCGCGAGGCACGTCACTCCGGTACTTGCGCCCCGATGCAGCCGTCCCCGCCGGCGACGGCCGGCGGGTGGCTGCCGTGGTGCCAGTTCCTATTCCTTCTTCGACGCGAGATGCGTGGCGAGAGCTTCCAGATGCTCCGCCCAGAACGCCTTCATCCTGTTTGCTGTGTCCCGGTTCGGCAGTCTCGTGTGCTGAATGGCGACCAGGGTCTTTGAACGCCCCTTGGCCACCAGGTACACCTCGACCGAACTGCCGTCCTCCCAGGTCAGCCGCAGTGACTTGTTAGGCACGGACGTGCGGACCACCGCCGTCCCGCCGGTCAACCACTTCGAGCGGAGCTTCGGCTGCTTGAACGACTTGAAGATCGTCCCAACGGCGGCGGCGATCGTCTTGCTCTTGGCCGCCTCCCAGCTCCCGCTCCGCCGCTGGCCCTTCTCGCGCAATCCGCGGATCCGCTCGTAGCCGACGGTCACGTTCTGCGCCCACCAGCCGGGGACCTTGTACTTGTCGTGCACGTACTGCGCGATCTCGCGGTGCGGCCA
>DATCIJ010000104.1:0-9133 GCA_036507855.1 Gemmatimonadaceae bacterium
CGACTCCGTTACTCGTACCTGTTGCCGGCAGCGCTGGTCGCCGTACCCGCTACAGCGCAGCAGCGCGACACCGTCATTGCGCGAACGACTTCGTCCTGGCAGACGGACGTCGATCGCCTGCGTCAGGAGCTGGTGTCACAGCGCAGGATGGAGCTGGAATTCCGGAAGATGCTCGGCACTCTCGAGATCAGGATGAGAGCGGCGGCGGCCGACTCGAAGAGGACGGAAATCACCGCGCAGTCGGAGCTCCTCTTTCGCCGGCTGAACGAGACCGGCCGGGAACAACTGCGCCTCCGCCGGCAACTCGAGACGCTTTGCGCCAACGTCCGGAAGCCGGAAGGATGGCTCGGCGTGGCGACGACCGGAATTCAGATGCTCGACCGGGAAGCGGATGGTACCAAGATCGTCCGGTTCCTCGAGCCGCCGATTGTGGAGTCTGTCGATCCGGGCTCGCCCGCGGATAGGGTGGGACTGCGAGCCGGCGACGTGCTCATCGAGATCGGCGGAAAGCGGCTGCTGCAATCGGATGTCGTCTTCTCGGAACTGCTCCGTCCCGGCGAGCGGATCACCGTGAAGTTCAAGCGCGGCAATGATGTCGTGACGCTGTCGCCGGTTGTCGAGCCACTTCCTGAGGTGACCGCCACGCCGTGCTCCTGGGTCGACGTTGGAACCGCCTACGTGCTGTCACCGATGCCGGCACAAGCACCGGTTCAGGTTCGGGTCGAGAACAGCCCGGACGGGACGCGCCGGGTCGCGTACGCATATTCGCGGACTCGCAGGGACTCGGCGACGGTGGTAACCGCTCCCGTGCCGGCCGGCAGCGTTTTCGCCGGACCGATGGCTTATCTCTACAGCGGCGGCGCGAGCTCCCTGGCCGGGCTCCAGCTGGTGGCCCTCAGCCCGGAATCGAGTCGTGCCTTTGGCGTGGCGCACGGGCTGTTCGTGAACCAGGTACTACCGGGCACGCCGGGCCGTGAAGCGGGGCTGCAGGGCGGTGACGTGCTGGTGTCGGCGGACAGCGTCGACCTGCGTTCGATCGGCATGCTGCAGCGGGTCATCAACCGCTCGACCGATCGCACGGTCACACTACTGATCGTTCGCGACCGGAAGCAAGAGACGGTCACACTGCGCTGGTAAGGGCCGAGCGCCGAGCGCGGAGGGCTGCGAGTTGTTCCTCTGGCGCCCAGCGCTCAGCGCTGGACTACCGACGTTGAGAGGAACCCTCGCTCAGGCGCCCAGCTGGCAGCCGATACAGCAACTGAGCCGTCGCCCGATCGGCAGCCGACAGGTCACGGACACGGACCTTGGGCGCCATGATCGACGTGGTGTCGGTCGTGTGGTCCAGGCCCAGAAGGTGTCCGACCTCGTGCATCGCGATGGCGCGGATGGAGGTGGAGTCGAGCACCTCGCCTGAGTGGTGATGGATCGCCAACTGGATATTGGCGTCGATGATCCACCAGTTGTCGTCGTGCGCCCAGAGCGTCTTCCCGCTGATCGACTCGTTGAAGCGGTCAACCCAGGTGACGTGGACGTCGGCCAGGCTGGAGTCGACCACGAAGGTGAACGCTACCGGGATGCCGACATCTGACCATTCTGCGAACGCGCGACGCACCACCGGCACGATCGCTTCGTCGAAGCCTGCGTGGCGCGACGATGGCTGGACCCACACGCGCAGCGGGTTGCCGCCGCGATCGGGCCAGCGGGCCAGCGCCGAGTCGTGCGACGCAATGACATCGCCGATGTAGGTGTCCTGGGCTGATTGCTCGAGGCGCCGGCGGATCTCAGGCGCTGGAGACGGGGCGGGAAGAATGACGATCGGCCGGCGACCGCGTGCGGCGGAGTCGGGGACGGCAAACCCGGTGTCGACGCGGGCGATGCCGAAACTGGCGGTGCGCTCGGCACCGGCACGCGCGCGGCTGGCCACCGCTTCACGCGTTACGAAGGCGCCCAACAGCGTGAGCGCTGATGTTACCACGAGGTCGAACCGTTTCATCCGGTTTGAGTCTGCGGCCAAGTACGATTCGACCGGCGCGTGAATGTCACTGGCGAGGCTCGGTACGGCAAGAGCCAACCGAATCGCGCGAGTGCGCACCCCGGGCTGGATGAGCGCCGACTCATTCCGGCCGTCGGAAATGCGTCGGACCCTCATTGCAGGACGACCATCCTGCCTTCGTTGCTACGAAACAGGTCAAGCAAGTGACGGGCCACTCGGGTGAGCGCACGGCGCAAAGCGCAAAGCGCAAAGGGGGAGCGGACTTCTGGATCCCGTCCTGAGTGGTGAGGCCTCGCAGCAACCGACCGCACACTGATGGGGCGGCGCCACGAACTGCGAGGCATCAGGCATCAGGCATCAGGCACCAGGCTCCAGGCACCAGGCACCAGGCACCAGCGGTTCAGCCCTGGACGCCCTATCGAGGTTCGAGCCTCGAGCCTGTCGCCTCGCCAATCGCTCCCTCTACCTCGCGAATCACAGCTTCGTCACCCTCCACACCGAGGCGGGAGCGGAGGGCAGCCATCGCCTCGGGATTCGCGATGACGCCGAGTGCCCACGCGGCGTGGGCGCGGACGACGGCATCCGCTTCCTGGGCCAATGACTCGGCCAGCGCCTCCACATCGCCAGGCGCCCCGCGGTTCCCCAGGGCCACAGCCGCATTCCTGGATAGCCCCTGACGTCCGGCGCGCGTTACGGCGGTGCCGCCAAACCGGTGCTGGAAACCGGCGGCGTCCATCCGAAGCAGCGCGATCGGATCCGGTGTGGCTTCCAGGCTCCCCGTGGTCAGGTCGGGATCTCGCGCCTCGCTCGCGAACCGCACGTTCCAGGGACAGACGTCCTGACAGATGTCGCAGCCGTACACCAGGGTCCCGATGGACCGTCGCCACTCCACGGGGATGGCGCCCCGCTTCTCGATGGTGAGGTAGGAAATACAGCGTGTGGCATCGAGGACTCCCTCGTCGGCGATGGCGGAGGTGGGGCAGGCGTCGATGCAGCGCCGGCACGTTCCACAGTGCTCCTCGTAGAAAGGTGGATCGCTCTCCAGTTCGAGGTCGACGAACAGGGCACCGAGGAACAGGAACGACCCGCGCCTGGCGTTGATGAGCATCGTGTTCCTGCCGAACCATCCGAGTCCGGCCAGGCGCGCCAGGTCCCGCTCGAGGATGGGTCCTGTGTCGACGTATGGGCGGCCAGAGACAGGGGACGCCGTCGCGGATTCGAGCCACTTGAGCAGCGCGCGCAGACGCTCCTTCATGACGCCGTGGTAGTCACGGCCACGGGCGTAGCGGGCAAGCGTCCCCGCGGGCTGTCGTCCACCGTAGTCGAGGGCGACCACGATCGCGGAGCGAGCGCCGCGATGCGGCAGTCGCGTGTCTCGGCGAAGCGCCGCGTCGCGCCGGAGCCAGGCCATGTCGCCCGCCAGCCCGCGCGACAGCCACTGCTCGAACGCGGGAAACGTGCCGGCGGGCCCCAGCCGCGCGATCCCCGCCAGGTCGAAGCCTAACGCGAAGGCCTGCGCCTTGATTCGCCCGGCCTCCGGCGCCGGACGGGATGGTGTCACCGGCGTCCTGCCCATCGCGCGTACCTGATCACGTCTTCCACCGGGGGGACGGCGCGTTCGTCACCATAGGCGGTGTACATGCGCCAGCGCGTGTAGGCACCCGACGGAATCGGCAGGAAGGGAGGCCGGAGGAACCAGCGGCGCGAGCGAAATCGCCAGGAGACGCGAAGCAGGTCTCGCGCCAGCGAGGGGGAGGTGACGGCGCGGACCGTGAGCCCGGCCATCAGGGCTCCCCAACCATATGTCCGCGCCGCTTCGCTCCTCACTCCTGTTTCCTGTTTCCTATCTCGTAATAACCTGAATGACTTCCAGGACGCGCGATCCCCATTTCATCTGCGCCTCGGACCTGGTGAGGTAGCGGATCTCGCTCGTGTTGCTCACCGGCTGGTTGCGGAGCATGTCGTATCCGCCCATGACATCGTTGTTCACGACGATGGTGACCGCGGTCGGCCAACCCGGACGGAGCTGGCGGATCAGGTCCGCGAGGGACGGCGCGGTACTCTCACGGATTTCCTGCGCCGAGATGACGTTTGTGCGCCGGGCGGTCGTGCCGGCGGTCACGGACTGCTCTCCGGCGGCCGTCCCCGTACTGGCGCATGCCCCAGCCGCGGCCACGAGGCCTAACGCCAACGCTGCGATTCGCATGACAATCTCCTGTGATGCCTGGGCGCGACCCGCGTCCGGTTCGAATGGGGTATGAAGGCCGTCTCAGCGGCTATCGCTTGGTCGTCACTAGAATAACCCCGCTACCGACGCCCGTTCCCCAGCGAGTCGTCGCGTCGCGTGCACTAATGTAGCGGATCTCCTTGATGCGTCCGGCGGGAATGTTTGCCATTGCATTCAACTCACCCAGGCGCACGTCGTCCACGAAAAGCACCACCGGCACCGGGCCCAGGGCCGAGCTCCCTCGCGGCCTCATCATGTTCGGCCGGAGGTTCTGCACCACCTCGAGCGCGTTCTGATAAACGCTCGCGTTGATCTCTGTTTCGGTAATGAGGTCAGCGGGGCCGCGGATGGGGCGAGACGTAGTCGACGGCTGCGAAGCGCCGCCACCGCCGCCACCGCAGGCGATCACCATCAATCCCATCGCGCACATCAGAGCCCTGCGCATGTTGTACCTCCTCGCGCCTTCTGTTCCGGGCGCCATCGTAAGTCGCATCGGATCAGCGCCGTTCCCCGACCCCCAGCGCATTCAACACGGCGGGATACAGATCCGCAGTGCGTCGCGGCGTTTCGGTCACGCGCCGGTTTCCTACAAGAGGCACCAGCATGTGCGCCGCCTGCAAGGCCCCATGTGACGACACGTGGTCGATGGGCTCGTAGCGCCGCCGCAGGTCCCAGCCCGGTGAGGCACTCACCACCAGGTCACCGGAGCGCTCCGCCAGCAGGAGCCGGGCAAGCTGTACCACGCCATCCGGGTATTCACTTCCCGCGGTCCGTTCGTGCGCAGCCAGATCGCAGAGATCCTCGAACGGCTCAATCCCAAGCGGATTCCCCTCACTGAGGCGGTAGGTGAGTCCGTTCGCACCGACCAGGATCTCGGCGCGGCGGGCGCCGCGACGGACTTCCACGGAAGATGGCCCCAGCTTCGACGCCACCAGGTCAATCGCGGCATGCGACCACACGGATTCGGTTCGCGGGAGCCACTCGGGAGCCAGATCCGCCCAGAGCTGTCTGCCGCGCCTTCCGAGCCCCAGATACACGTGCGCCATGCTGTTGCCGCTCACCATCACCGCTGCCTCCGATCGATCCGGAAGCGTCCACGGATGAGAACGCACTCTCACCCCGGCGTCGCGAAGTGCGTCCGCCAGGTCGAAGTGCCGACCGACCGGCGAATGCCCATGGTCGCTGACCACCCACAGGTGAATCGAGTCCCAGCGTCCGTCTCGCTCCGCGTCCTGCCGAATGCGGGCGACGACGTGATCAACGAGCCTGATCGACCGCCGCACGCCAGGTGAGTCCGCGCCGGCGGCGTGCGCCGCCTTGTCGCCGGCGGTGAAGGAGGCGAAGACGAACCGCGGTCGCTCTCGCCGGATGCGCATGACCAGTCTTTCCGCGAGTTCCTCCTCGAGCGCGGCCCAGCCGGTGACGTCGCCGGTGACGTGGGCACGGACCACCCGCGCGGCATACCGCCAGCCGCGGTCGAGCTGGTTCCCGCGCGGCAATCCGCGCGCAACGAAGGCGGCGGCGCCTAACGCGTTTCCGCCGACGAGCTCGAAGACGGTCGACGCCTCGGGCGACAGGTCGTCGTCTATCTTCCTCAACGCCGTGCCGACGTAGCTTCGCGAGTGTCCGAGCAGGGCCGGAAGCCGGCGAGCGCGGTCGTACCACCGGAGTCCCGGAACCCCGGACTCGGCTGGATGGCGACCAGTCAGCATCGGGATGTAGGCCACGCCCGTCACCGATGGGAAGGTCGTGGTGACGACGTGGCTGCCGAAGAGATCGCGCATCGCGGCCAGCTCGGGAACGTCGCCCGAACAGATGGCTGCGTCCAACGCCTCAGGTCTCAGGCCATCAGCTACAAGAACGATGGCCGCGGTTTCTTTCATTGCAGGGATTCCACGGTCGAGCGGACACGGATGACGCGGATGACACAGACAACGACGGGTACCTCACCAAGGCAGTAATCGGCCCTTATCAGTGTGCATGCCCGCGTGATCCGCGTTCGCTCTACCGCGAGTATCGTCGTATCTCTAGACTCCGGCGACACGAATCAAACCCAACAGCGACAATCGCCTCAATGAGCAAGCGCAAGCAACGGGGCCGCTCGACCTCCGACAATGCAGCGGACCGTTCAGAGGCGAGGGGCCCGCGCTCGAAAAGCTCCCGCGCTCGTATCGACCCGGGCCGCCGCACCGATGCCGAGAAGCGTTCGCTGGAGGGACTGAAGGAACGCACCGAAGCAGGACACCTCCTGGCCGGCCGTACGCCCCCGTCGCAAGGCACCACTCCCCGCACGAGTGGAGCGCATCGAAGTGTCGACACGTCGATCCGCGACGCGGTGGTGCTCACCGAGGATGCCAAACTCCTCCAGCAGCCCGGACCGAGCCAGGTGGACTTCACGAAAACGGATCCCTGGCGCGTCCTGCGGATCATGGGCGAGTTCATCGAGGGGTTCGATGTGCTGGCGTCGGTTCAGAAGGGCGTTTCCTTTTTCGGCTCGGCGCGAACGGGGCCCGACGATCCGATGTACCAGGCGGCGCAGGAAACGGCGCGGCTGCTGGCGCGGGCCGGATACGACATCATCACCGGCGCCGGTCCGGGCGTCATGGAAGCCGCGAACAAAGGGGCAAAGCTCGGCGGCGGCCGGTCGATAGGGTGCAACATCGAACTTCCGTTCGAGCAGGGCACGAACCCGTACGTCGATACCGTGGTCCATTTCCGGTACTTCTTCGTGCGGAAGACCATGTTCGTCAAATACTCGAACGCGTACATCATTTTCCCGGGCGGTTTCGGGACGCTGGACGAATTGTTCGAGGCGCTGACGCTGATTCAGACCGGAAAGATCAACCAGTTTCCGGTGGTGCTCTTCGGGCGACACTACTGGGCCGGACTGGTGCGCTGGCTCACCGCCCGCGCACTCGGCGAGCGGAAGATCTCACCCGGTGACATGGATCTCGTGCTCCTGACGGACGACCCTGGTGAAGCCGCCGATGCCGTCATTGCTGCATTCGAGTCACATCGTCGGCATCCCGCTAGAGACGTTTGATTGACGCCCGATAAGATCTGATACGGCTGAACACGGATGACGCGGGCATGCACACGGATGACAGCCGATTTACCGTTTTGGTGAGAATCCGGACACAGGCACCGAGAACATGACCGATCCACTTTTTCTGGTGTGTCCGGGTTCTCACCAATGGAGTATCCGTCGTTATCTGTGCCATCCGCGTAATCCGCGTCCGCCTGAACCGCGACAATCGCCGTCATGAAATCGAAAGGATCGAAGTCACGCGACCTGGGACTGAAAGCCTCGCGAATCGGCCAACACGTGAAGCGCGCCACCGCCGGTGGCCCCAAAGCCGATCAGAAGAAAGAGGCCGAAGCGCGGGAGCGGTCAGGCGCGGCGCATGTTTCCCGCGAGCGAAGCCGATTCCTGCGTGGCAGTGCAATCGATCCCAGAAGGATCGATGGTACCGAAACCGTCGTTGACCTCATCGAGGGGACGTTCCTCGCGTACAACGCGGCGCGACTGCGCGAGGCCTGTCAGCTCTTCGTCGACAAGATGCTGGAGAAGGACGTCACGGTCGGCCTGACGATGACTGGCGCGCTGACGCCCGCGGGCCTCGGGATGGCGGCGGTGATTCCGCTTATCGAAGCCGGGTTCGTGGACTGGATCATCTCGACCGGCGCGAACCTGTATCACGACACGCACTTCGGGCTCGGGCTGTCGATGCATCGCGGGAACCCGCAGACGTCGGACATCGTGCTGCGCGAGGAAGGCGTCGTCAGGATCTACGATGTCTTCTTCGATTATGACGTGCTGCTCTCCACGGACGCGTTCTTCCGGCAGATCGTCCAGGGGAAGGAGTTCCAGCGATCGATGTCGAGCGCCGAGTTCCACTGGTTGTGCGGCAAGTACGTGCGCGAGCGGGAGCGCGTGCTCGGCATTGGCAAGAAGTCGCTGCTCGGCGCCGCCTATGAGAGTGGCGTGCCGATCTACACGTCGTCGCCGGGCGATTCGTCGATCGGCATGAACATCGCGGCGCTCACGCTCGACGGGAACAAATGCGTGATCGATCCCAATGCGGACGTCAATGAGACCGCGTCGATTGTGTTAGGCGCCAAGCGCGGCGGCGGCCGGAGCGCGATCATGATCCTGGGCGGCGGCAGCCCGAAGAACTTCGCGCTGCAGACCGAGCCGCAGATCCAGGAAGTGCTGGGGATCGACGAGAAGGGGCACGACTACTTCCTGCAGATCACCGACGCGCGGCCCGATACGGGCGGGCTTTCCGGCGCGACGCCCGCCGAGGCGGTGAGCTGGGGGAAGATCGACCCGGACCGGCTGCCTGACGCGGTGGTGTGCTATCTGGACGGCACGGTGGCACTGCCGCTGCTCACGTCGTACGCGATGGCAAAGCGGAAACCACGGAAGCTGCGCCGGTTGTATGACAAGCGCGAGAAGCTGATGGCCGCGCTGAAGAAGGAGTACGCGAAGTCGAAAGACTCCTAGTGCGGTTGGCTGACCCGCCAACTGCCGGCAAAGCGAGTCGACGCGGATACAGCGAATGTCCGCTGATCAATCCGTGACAAAACCGTTTTGGGTTCCTTCGCGGTCATCCGCCTGATTCGCGGTCACTCGCAGTTCGGCAGTTGCCGTTTCCCGCGTTACTCTCCGTACGGAATCCAGATGTTCTTCACCTGGACGGCTTCGCGAAGAAACTCGCGACCTTCGCCGTCGGTCTCGTCGAACCAGTCGGTTGCCGGTGACGGACACCACGTGCGCTTCATGTTCGACGCGGACGCCAGTTCCACGATTTTCACGCCGTCGTTAGGTCCACAGTACCAGACCGCCTCGACGTCATCGTGCTCGGCAAGCACTTTCGCCAGGGCGTCGCGCGCACCGGTGACAATGTTGA
>DATCIJ010000105.1:0-9376 GCA_036507855.1 Gemmatimonadaceae bacterium
GCGACCGCGGTTCAGCGGCTGTTGTGGGTTCGCTTGCCGCTCGCGGCGCCGATTGTCGTTGCCGGTGTCCGCACGGCCGCCGTGATCACGGTCGGAGCCGCGACGCTGGCGGCGTTCATCGGAGCGGGAGGTCTGGGAGAACCGATCGTGACCGGTCTTGCTCTCGCCGATTCGCGGCTGATTCTCTCGGGAGCGATTCCAGCGGCACTTCTCGCCATCGTCGTTGACGGAGCGCTCGCACTGGTTGAACGAGGTGTGCGCCCGGCGCACCTCCGGGAATCGGGGAGAACGGCGCCGTAGCTCGATGCGATGATGCCAGAAAAGAAGAACCCCCGCAGAAGATGGGATTAGCATCCTCTGCGGGGGCTTTTCCGCTGGCGGTGACTGACGATTCGGTTCGATGCGCTACACCGGAGTGTAGTCACGTCAATCATCTTGCCCTTGTCGGACGGGTCCGACTCAGGTGCCTCGCTGCCCGCGAGACTTCAGTTGTGTCCAGCGACCTCACAACCCGCACTTCAACTCGAACTTTCGAAGTGCCACGTTACGCTGACGTCTCACCGTAACGCATCCGCTTTCGTAAACCCGTCACGGAAGCGGAAGGCGAATATACCGCGACTGATCAACTCGTCAAGAGAAACTTTTCGACAACTTTTTCCCGAACGTTCCCACGCAGATTCGTGGAAAACTCTGTGGAGACGGTGGCGGATGTGAGATGGTGGAACTCGGATTGCCCAATGCAATCGGTGGGGGAACTGCCGAGATCACTTGCATTGCTTCCCGGTTTGCTGAGCATTGGAGTGTTCCCTGACAGGAGCATGGCGATGCGCGCATTTCTGCCCTCGACGATTGCTCTCACGCTGGCTTTCGCGCCCAAAGCGCAATCACAGCAGCCTGTTACCAGGACGCTGTCGAGGCCACAGTTCGAGTTTCCGCAGCAATTCTCCGAAGTCGGCGCGATCAGAGAACTGCGCGACGGACGCGTCATCGTGGTCGATGCGCGCGAACTGGCGGTGAAGATCCTCGACCCGCGGCTGAGGATGGCGACTACCATCGGGCGCACGGGAGACGGGCCCGGCGAGTACCGCTGGCCCTCGAGGCTCTTCCCACTCTCGGGAGACAGCACCCTGCTGCAGGATGCCGCCGGCGGCCGGCTCCTGGTGATCGAACCTGATGGGAAACCCGGCGGCTTCTACGATCCGAATCGCGCCGGAGGTGACTCGATCATCGCGCGCGCCCGGCGCTTCTTCGTGCGAATGGGAGATGGCCGAGGCCATCTCTTTGGTGAGTCCCAGCCAATACGCGTGGGCGCCGGCGGCGTCCTCGAACTCGCCGATCATGCTGCGATCGAGCGCCTTGATGTTGCTACGCGCGAACGAGATACCGTCGCTTTATTCCCTGTTCGGAAGGACGCGAACGCGCGACTCATCGCCGGGATGGGGGCGGTTGTTACTCAGCCCCGCACGCAACCCTTCCCGGCGTGGGAGCACTGGGCGGTCGCACCTGACGGCCGGATCGCCTTCATTTTCTTCGATCCCTACCGCGTCGACTTCGTGGGCGCGAATCGGCGCGTGACCCAGAACGCACCCATCCCCTACGATCGGGTTCGCGTGGACGATGCGCTGAAGAAGCAGTACCGCGAAGAGCTTGAGCGGCCGCGAATGGTGATGCGCGGCAACAGGGGTGGCGCATCCACCATGGAAATGATGAAGATGCCCTTTACGGGGCCCAGTGAATGGCCGGAGTTCCTGCCGCCCTACCTTGGGTCCGCGATGTTCGCGCCAGACGGCCTGCTCTGGATCCCACGTGCCACCGCGGCCGGGAAACCACCGCTCTACGATATCATTGACGGACAGGGCAAGCTCTTCGAGCGCGTTCAGCTCCCGCCGCGCACGAAGCTCGTTGGGTTCGGCGCCAACACGGTCTACCTGGTTCGCCTCGACGAGGACGATCTGCAGTATCTGCAGTGCCACGCGCTTCCCACGACCAGGCGGCCCTAGCGCCAAGCAGCGGTACGGCCGGTCAGGGCGACGTGCCTAACGCTTCGCCAGCGCCGCTGTCCCGTAGCGTTGGGTCAGGAACCCGACGATCAGTCCCACCATCGACCCGGGAATCAGGATCTCCCAGAAATACTTCTGCCCGGTGGTGGGGTCGGGCATGAGGGCAAATGGGAGCGCGAACAGGGCGCCCATCACCAGCCCGAACGCGATGCCGGCGCCGAGGTTGTTCACCTTGCGCGCGAACCACCCAATCAGGATTCCCGCAACAAGACCTTTGCCCATGGATCCGGCGACGATCCCCGCGATCTGCGGCGCGACTTCAGGCGCCGAAACGAGTGCGGTCAGTCCATCGAAGATCCCCAGCACGCCACCTGCCACGAGTCCCAGCACCGGCTTGTTCATTGCGTCGCTCCGTTGAGTGGGCGCACGCGATCGGTGCGCCGTCAGTGACTGATTAGGCAGTTGGTCGGGCAGCCATTAAACGCCGCGCCACCAGAGAATGAACAGCCTTACGGTCAGGTACGCGAGCAGCAGCAGCACCAGCGCACTGTTCCGCCGATAGAATCGGAGAGCGCGTTCCCAGGGAGATTCGGCGTACGCCGAGACCGCCGCGCCATCGAGCCAGGCCCGGACATCGGAGGCGAGGGCGTCCACGGTCGGATATCGCCCGGAAGCGCTTTCCGCGGTCGCGCGGAAGACAATTGCGCGAAGGGGTGGCGGGACCTTCTCCGTGCCAAGCAGCGTGCGCAGCATCGCGCCGAGCGCGAAGACATCAGCGCGTCCGTCAACGGACTCAGCGCCTGACGATTGCTCCGGCGCCATGAAACCCGGCGTTCCCACCGCCACGCCGGGTCCGGTGTCGCCATCCGCCGCTGGCGACGGAGCGCCCTGACCGGCTGACGCAAGCTCAGCGGCAACCTTCGCGACGCCCCAATCGAGCACCAGCACTTCGCCAAACTCTCCAATCATCACGTTGGCCGGCTTCAGGTCACGGTGAATCACGCCCGCCGAATGGGCGAACGAAACCGCATCGCAGACACCGAGAAAACGGCGCAGTCGCTCGCCGCGTCCCTCCCGCTTCGACTGTTCGTCGAGCCGGCGGCCTCGGACGAGTCGCATCGTGTAGAACGGCCGGCCATCGCCAAGAGTGCCGGCATCATGGATGGCAACGATGCCTGGATGCTCCAACGAGGCCAGGACGCGCGCCTCGCGCTCCAGTCGGCGCGCGATGTCGCCCGACTCGAGTTCCGTGGTCAGCACTTTCAGCGCGACATCGCGTCGCAGGACGCGATCCGTGGCGCGGTACACCGCTCCCATGCCGCCACGACCCAGCAGTTCATGGATCTCGTAGCGCTCGCCGGCATCGGGGCGATCCACGGCGTCGCGCAGGCGGGCCACCGCTGCGTCAGTCAGCGGCTTCATGGTTCTCGACCAAGAAGGGCCCGCGCCTCGTCCCGGAACTCCGAGTCCGACGCGGTCAGCGCCCGCAGGGTGTCGAGCACGTGACCACGGAAGCGGCCGCGCGCCCAATGCAGGTAGTTGGCGACCTGGGTGACCGGGATCCCGAAGCGCGCCGCAAGATCCGAGTATCGCGGCGGATCATCGGCCCCCTCGACGTCGTGGGCGACGAAGACGTCATACGTTGCCTGACGACCGGCCGCCGCGCATTGCGCGCTCAGTCGCTCGAGCGAGAGCGTCAGCACACTGCGCACCCACTCCTGCTCGAAGAGGCGATCGACGTCGGCCTCGGTGACGGTCGCAGTGGACTCCTCCAGGGGCACCGCGATGAGGTGCCCGCCCCGCTTGAGACGGTTGGCCGCTTCGTGCGCGGTCGTGGCAAAATCCTGCAGACAGCTTCGGAGAAACGTGCGAAACCGGCCCCTGGTTCGATCGTAACGCGACAGCCATTCGCGCTCGAGCGCGTGGGCAAAGAAGTCGTGCGCCAGGTCCTCGGCGTCGGCCAGGTCGAGCGACCATTGCCGACGCAGCACGGCGACGACCGGGGCTCGATAGGCACTCACCACCAGGTCCACGGCACGAGCCCGCATCGATGGATCATCGCTGGACAGCGCGACGACGAGGGAGACCCGTGTTTCCGGAAAGACACTCACGCGCCAACGTTCGCCGGATGCGGAGTGTCATTCAAGTAAAGCGAGCTCTGAGCTCTGAGCTCAGGCCTGCTCGTACGCCTGCTTCAGCCACTTCAACAGCTCCGCATCCACGTCCTTTGCCGTCTCGAGTCGCACGCGATGCGTGACCATGAGGTTCCACGAGCCGGCCGTCTCCAGCCGACCGGACGCCGGCACGCCCCTCAGTTTGAGCCCCACGTCGAAGCGTGTTTTCGTCGAAGGATGCAGCGTCGCGAACTGCGTCTTTCGCCGCAGCGACAGGTATCCCTTCCTGGGCGCTTCCTCGATGTCATTCCCAAATGCGCGGATCGCCTTCATCAGGGCATCGAAGATCGGTCGCAAGGCGGCCTTGTCGCCCTCGAACATCGAGGCGACAAGGTCAGCTCCAGAGGCGGTCTGCGACACGGCGTCGGACTTGAACGTCGCGTGGGCGACGAGGTTGGCGTAACCATGCGTGAGGCCCTGATCCGACTTGAGCCAGGCGACGAGCTCGACGTGCTTCTGCCGGCCGCTGTCCCGTGCAATCTTCGTCCATTGCTCGAGTGACTTTCCCGTCGTCGCTTTGAGGTTGGTGGTCATCGACGCCATCTGCGCCTCGGGATCGGTTGCCATGACTGGTGCTCCATCGTGGAAGTCGACATCTCATTAGGCGGCGGCGACGTCGTCAATTATGCCAGTAGGTCGGAGCTTTGAGCTCATTACGCCGCCCACGGCGCTGAGCCGACCGCTTACCCCGGCGGGATTGACGCCCTGATCGGACCAGTCCACGTTCTCGGCGCCATGACCCATCCGAACGCCGCTCCCGCGACGGAAGCGCCTGCCAGTGCGCTCGCCCGCGTCGCCTCGGTCGACATCATCCGCGGCGCGGTGATGGTCCTGATGGCGATCGATCACGTGCGGGTGTATGCCGGCGTGCCGGCCGGTGGCGCCTCGGCGGGCGTCTTCCTTACGCGCTGGATCACTCACTTCTGCGCACCCGCCTTCATCTTCCTCGCCGGAACGTCCGCGTTCCTGTATGGCCGGAAGCACGAGGGGCTGTCACGCTTCCTGCTCACGCGTGGGATTCTGCTCGTCATCCTCGAGCTGACCGTCATTCGCGTGTCGTGGACGTTCAACTTCGACTTCCGGCAGTACGAGCTGGCCGGCGTCATCTGGGTCATCGGTTGGTGCATGATCGCGATGGCGGCGCTCGTGAAACTGCCGGTGCGTGCAATCGCGGCCATCGGCCTCGTGATCATCATCGGGCACAACCTGCTCGATGGCCAGATCTTCTCGATCGCCGAATCGCTGGGAAACGACGTCCGTTCAATCCTGTGGAAGGTGCTGTACGCAGGCCTCTTCGCCGCTCCGGTCCAGCTCACGCCACAGGGGCCGAATCTGTTCGTGCTGTACACGTTCTTCCCGTGGATCGGCGTCATGGCCGCCGGCTACGCGTTCGGCACGATCATCACTCAGGAACCCACACGACGCGATCGGCTCTGCCTGACGATCGGCCTGGCGTCCATTGCGTTGTTCATTGTATTGCGCGGCTTCAATCTCTACGGCGATCCTTCGCCGTGGTCAGCATCGACATCACAGCCCGACGGCCCACCGCAGCTCCCGGCCGTGCTCTCCTTCCTGAACACGAGCAAGTATCCGGCGTCGCTCCTCTTCCTGCTCATGACGCTTGGACCAACCATCGCGATCATCCCGGCAGTGGAGAAGGCGCGAGGTGCTGTCGTTCGCTGGATGACGGTCTTCGGGCGAGTGCCGTTCTTCTACTACGTCCTGCACATCCCGCTCATCCACGTGGCGGCCGTCATCGTGTCGAAGGTCCGCATGGGTACCGTCGTGCCCTGGCTCTTCGCCAATCATCCGATGGCGTCCCCCCGGCCCCCCGCCGGCTACCGGTGGAGCCTCGGACTTCTCTACCTGGTCTGGCTCATCGTCGTGGTGCTGCTGTACTTCGCCTGCCGCTGGTACGCCGATCTCAAGGCGCGGCGCAAGGACCCCTGGCTGGCTTATCTGTAGGGTCTGTCTGCGCTTTCAGCACGCCGACGGACACAGACAACAGTCAGTGAGCGACGACACGGATCTACGAAGCGCCATCACCTGTTCAAGTCGCCCATCACACGGAGGTATTCGCGATCCCACGCCGCCGGCACGCTCTCACGTGGCGAATACGGTCCCGGCGTGTACATGCGTGACATCACGCCGAGCTGGCTCTGCTCGCAGATGTGCCAATCCTGGCGATTGGTGCGATCCCAGAATTCCTCGGCGTCGGCAATGTTGTAGCCCGGCATGCCGGGCGCGTCGGGGTGGACCATCCACTCGCAGGTGACGACGCTCTCCGTGGCCGACCGCGGCGTCACCGTGTAGTAGACGGCGTAGTCCGGGTGCAGGCTCAACATCATCGTGGGGAAGAGCGTGTAGTAGAACGCCCTGGCGCGGTCCTCGTCAGGCAGGTCACCGAGCGGGATGGCGCAGGCCCGGCCGCTCATCGTGGCGCTCTCGTGAGGCGCCTTGATCTGCATGTAGCCGCCGAGGAACGGTCCCTCAGTCAGGTCGTTGGCGCCGCTGGTGTACGGGAGCTTGGTGGTCAGTTCAGGATGGATGGTCGGGCAGTGCAGGCACTCGGAATAGTTCTGCATGATGAGCTTCCAGTTCGCGCGCACCTGGTACTCGATCCGCCGCACCGATGTCAGCGACGGCAGGTTGAATCGCGCGAAGCGTTCGCGAAGCGGAGCGAAGGCGTGCTCGATGGGCTCAGGATTGGTCCCGGGATTCACGAACAGGAAGCCTTCCCAGTGCCCCACGGTAGCCGAGTGCAATGGATAGTCGGCGACCGAGAAATCCGGCGTTCCGGTCATGTGAGGAGCGCCGATCAATCTGCCATCGAGCCGATACGTCCAGGCATGATACGGACACTGGATCGTTTCGGAGAACATGCCGGCAGGTTCAGTGCAGAGGCGTGTTCCGCGGTGACGGCAGACGTTGTAGTGCGCGCGGATCTCGCCAGCGCGGTCCCGCACGACGATGAGACTTTCGCCGCCGATATCGGCCAATCGGTACGACCCGGGCTCGGCAAAGTCACGCGCGCGGCCAACGCAGATCCAGTGGCGCGCAAAGACCTGCTCCTGTTCCCGAGCGAAGACCTCCGGCGAGGCGTAATACTCGCGCGGCATGGTGCGAGCGCCGGCCTGGTAGCTATCGGTAGTCCGGAGGAATGTCGACATTCGATATGGTGGCGAGCCGATCGGTCATCGCTGTCTGGTGTAATCTGCGTGATGCCGGCGGTTCAGTGGTAGCGGCTTTGGACTCTGATCTCTGTCCGCTCAGAGGGCGGACAATCAGCGACACAGGCAGGTGGCGAAGGTCGTGCGTGTGATTACCAGGGTGGACTACATTCTCCGTTAGGCATTCCGGGAGGCGTTCAGGCATGGTCAGGCAACAGAGGCGATGGTGGACCGCGCTGGGCTGGCGACTGCTCCTGGTTACTTCGACGCTGGTCGCTTCAATACGGGTCGCCGCGCCGGCACAGGCACAGGCACCGGCTCCGGCGGCGGCCGCGCGGTTGCCAGAGCGACTGAGCGACGCGGACTTCTGGGCGCTGGTGGACTCGATCTCCGAACCCGGAGGGTTCTTCCGGATCACTGACAACTTCACGTCGAACGAGCGGGAGATCGGCCAGCTCTACACCATGCTCCGCGAACGCGGGACGAGCGGCGGCGTGTACATGGGCGTCGGGCCGGAGCAGAACTTCACGTACATCTCGGCGATCCGCCCGAAGATGGCGTTCATCGTGGACATCCGGCGCCAGGCGGTGATGCAGCACCTGATGTTCAAGGCGATCTTCGAGATGGCGGCGGATCGCGCGGAGTTCATCTCGATTCTCTTCTCCAGGCCCCGTCCCGCGGCGCTTGACTCGACGACCTCGATTCAGTCGATCTGGGAGGCATACTGGCCCGTGAAGTCAGACAGCGCGGCCTTTCTCTCGAACTATGCCCGGATTGTGGAATCGCTTACGCGAACGCACGGGTTCACATTCAGGCCGGATGAAGCCGCGCAGATGAAGTGGGTTTATGACAACTTTTTCGGCTGGGGACCCGACATTTCCACACGCGGCGGGCCAGGTGGCGGCGGCGGAGGTAACGGGACGACGTTTGCGGCCCTCACCGGCTACTCGAACGACGCATCAGGCAACCCGCGCAGTTTCCTGTCGAGCGAGGAGAACTATGCCTTCGTACGGGACCTGCACCTTCGAAACCTGATTGTCCCGGTGTCGGGAGACTTTGGCGGACCCAAGGCTATACGCGCGATCGGCGCATGGTTGCAGGAGCGGGGAGGGGTCGTGAGCGCCTTCTATGTGTCGAATGTCGAGCAGTACCTGTTCCAGGACGGCAAGGCGAGCGCATTCTATGACAATGTCGCTACGCTACCGGTGAACGAGGCGAGCGTCTTCATCAGGCCCTACTCGCTTCGTCGATACGGTTTCAGCGTTCAGTCGCTCTGTCCGATCGGTCCTTTCATCGAAGCGGCCCGCGCCGGACAAGCGCCAAGCAACAACGCCGCACTGGCTTGTCCCCGCTGAGGGGAGTGCGGAGCGCGGAGCGCGTGCTGAGGCACGGTCCAACTGAACCCCTTTTGAACATGGCCGAGACGTACATCGCTCTGCTCAGGGGCATCAACGTTGGCAAGGCGAAACGGGTGGCGATGGCCGACCTGCGCGAGGTCATCGAGTCGCTCGGGTACACCGACGCGCGCACGCTGCTCAACAGCGGGAACGCCGTCTTCACTTCCAGGCGGGCCCTCGGTCGAAATGCCGCGGAAGAACTGCGCGCGGCGCTCCTGAAGAAGACGGGCGTGTCGTCACGGTTCACGCTGCGCTCAGTCGAGGAACTGGATGATGTGGTGCGCGCAAATCCGCTGCTCGATATGGCAAGCGATCATTCGCGCTTGTTCGCCGCATTCGTCACCGACCCCGACGACCTGACGCGTCTGAAACCCCTGGCGAAGCAACAATGGAAGCCCGAGGTGCTGGCACTCGGGCCCGGAGTCGCCTACATCTGGTGCCCCAAAGGCCTGCTGGAGAGCAAGGCGCAGGACGCTGTTGGGAAGCTGCTCGTTGACGGCGTCACGGTGCGGAACTGGGCGACCGTAACGAAGCTGGTGGAACTGACGAGAGCGGATGCCTAACGAAGGCGGCAACGTCCCTCACGCCCGCAATGATGACGTCTGGTTGCGGGGGATGCTATCTCCCTCCCAAGC
>DATCIJ010000106.1:0-12504 GCA_036507855.1 Gemmatimonadaceae bacterium
GTTGGGGGGCCGAGGTGAGGTCCTCATACCGCACTCTGAGGAAGTCCCTCTCGAATCCGCGGGACGCTCGTTCTCCCGACTCGACCACCCAGGCCCAGAAGGCGCCGGCCGCCCGCTCGGGCGCGCTCCGATCCACGGGCAAGGGGCCGCACCCAACCCTGCTTCATCATCGAAACGGCGACGTCGCGACCATCGCGCCCCGGTGCTGGAACGACAGGGATACGATGTCGATCCGGCGATCACGGCGGTGGACCGTCTGCGAGGGGCGGCGACGCTGGCTTTGTACCGGCCATGGTTCGGCACGCGTTAGGCGCTGAAGCGAACGCCGCTCGGCAGGCGACAGGTCTCGCTCGGATTGTTCGAACCGGGAGCCGTCAAGCCCGCCTCGTAAGGCACGGTGGAGATCTTGGAAACAGAGCGCCCCCGGCCGCGTCAGCGATCGGGGGCGCTTTCTCCTGTTCTTCTGCTTTAAGGAGTGACTACAACACCGGCAACCGCTTGAGTCACCAACGATCGAATCTGGGAGGCCAGCGGGGCCACTGACTCGGTGGCGGCCCAAGTGGTGCCTCCAGGATAGCCGCTACCGCTTGAACCGATCAGCGTCATCGCGGTCCACGTCCAGCCGGTCGTGCCGCAGCCCTTGTTGAGTGCGGCGGTCCCTGAGCCCGCGCCGGAGGCGAAAACGCCATAACTGCCTTTGCTCCAAATGTTGCTGTCGAACACGCACGGCGCACCGCCTTCCACGATAGCGGCAGAATGCGTCGTCCCCGAGAACACGTTCCGGACGACCGACACCGACTGCGGACTGAGCAGGACCAGACCGTCACGAGAGCCCGGCTGACTCAAGTCGAGCACGTTTTCTGAAATCAGGACGCGTTTGGTCGTGGAGTCGCTGTTCGTGGAACCGGCGACAGCGATCCCTTGGCCTGCGTTGGTGATCAGGTTGCGGCGAATCGTGACGTCGGTAGAGCGGCACCAACGACAGCCGCCAGACTGATTGGAAGACTTCACGATGATGCTGCCGCCGTTCTCACGCCAGGAGCCATCGAGGACGTTGCCTTCGACCAGCACCCGGACGGCGTTCTTGAACTCGAGGAGATTCTTGATTGTCCACGGGCCACCCTGCCACGAGAGCGGCTTGTAGATGTAGTTGCGTCGGATCTCGATGTCGCTGGGCACGAGCCCCGGGATGGACGGATCGCTGCCGCCGAACATGATGTTTTCGCCCGCGCCCTGGAGCGTGTTGTTCACGATCTTGTACGGCCCCGGGCCGTTGCCGCCCCAGATGGCCTGCGAGTCGTAGCCCTTGGCGTGGCACTCCGTGAGGTAGCTGTCGCTGATTTGAGTGCGGGCCGAGTTCAGCGCCACGCACCGGGTGATGTTGGTCGTCGCCTGGGCGTGGATGTACATCCGGTCCAGGACGAGATCCGACGGAACGCTCTCCAGCGTCGATTGTGCCTTGCCGGATTCGCCGAGGTATATCAGTCCGTAGTGCACCTGCGTCACCGTCGGCGCGACGGTCACTTCCAGTCCGACCATCCGCCACCCGCTCGCTCCGGCCTCGAGACGGAATGCCGGTCCGGTGTTCGGCGTGATGACCACCGGCATGAGAATCCCGTCTGCCGGCGCGACCCGTGTGCCTAACAGCGGGAGCCGATCCGACTTGTCGCCGCGAATGGTGATCCATCCGTCGGCGGCCGTGCCACCGAGCGCCGGCAGCTTGAAATTGCCCGTGAACTGGGCGCCGCTGGCCAGAACGATTTCATCGCCCAGCCGGGCACTGTTCAGGGCGGACTGCAGGTTGTCGCCGGCGTCCACCTTGATCGACCGGCCGGTGACCGCCGGATAGGGGAAGTCGAGAAGGACCCGGGGCAGAGCGGGCGTCCCGGCTCTCCCCTTCTGGCGATCCGGTCGCTGCCCATCGAACGTTGGCACCACATCGATGGGGACCGTCCCGACCACCGAGTCCGCGCTGGCGGCGATCACTGCCCGGCCGCTGGCGCGAGCCACGAGCGTCCCGCGGTCGTCGATACGAACGAACTGGGAACCTTCGAGCACCGTCCAGCGCACCTTCAATCCGCGGATGGTGGCTCCACCGCGATCGACGATCCTGGCGCGCGCATGCGCTTCCGATCCAATGGCGAGGATCGGGGTGTCGAGCGTCACCACGACCGCGGAAGCGGCAACCGGCGGCTTCAGGTCCGGAGACGTGCTACCGGAATCAGCGCATGCCGCCGGCGAGAGCAAAGCGAGGACCGTCCAGATCATGTGAGCTCCATGCATATCGCCGTCCACCCCGACCCGCCGCACGGGACCAAATGACAGCTTTTTGGCGAGTCGAGAAGCCCGGAGCCACATCGGGCCCCAACGTATGGAAGACGGTGCCTATTGTCCATGACGAGTTGCCAGATCTCCATAGAGCGATTCCAGTGATCTCATGACGGTGCTCTCGTGATACAGTGAACGCGCACGCAAAGTGCCCCCCGCGCCCAGCCTGGTCCTCAATTCAGGGTCGCGGAGGACCCGGTCGAGCGCCTCCGCCAGCATTTCGTCGTTCCCCGGTTCCACCAGAATCCCGGTTTCTCCCTCGACAACGGCGTCCGGAATCCCGCCCACGCTCGTCGCGACCACTGCCCGACCCGCGGCCATCGATTCCACGACCCAGTTCGGGAAGCCCTCCTCCCTCGAGGTCAACGTGCTGACCTCGAAGATCCCGGGGAGACCCGGCTCGTGAGCGATGCGTCCCGGCATCAACACGCGATCGGCTATTCCCAGGTCATGCGCGATCTTCGCCAGGGTGTCACGCTCTCTGCCATCTCCCAGCAGCACGAATCGGACCGCCGGCCACCGGCCAGCCAGACGCGCAGCCGCACGGAGGAGCATGGCGTGATTCTTCACGGGATACAGGTTGGCCACGACCCCAACGGCCAGGTCGCCGGGGGCGAGTCCGACCTGCTGGCGAAGGGCCGCGCGGCGGGACTCCGGGAGAGGCGTGAATGCCGCTTCCTCGACGAAATTGGGGATCACGACCAGGCGTTCGCGGTCCACCCCTTCCTCCCTCACCACCAGCTCACCAACCGCCGGACTATTCGCAAGTACCCGGTGCGCAAACCGATACGCCAGCCGATTAGCCATCCGCACCTTCGGCCGGTGCACGTCCCGCCACCAGCGGTGGCTGGCGATCACCGCTCCCCGGCCGGCCAGGCGAACCGACGGCGCGGCAAGGAAATTCGCATACGGGTCATGCGCGTGCACCACGTCTATCCGGTCCCGCCTCACGAGGTCGCGAATTTCCAGGATGCGCCACAGCGCGGACGCGCTGGCCAGACTCGAGACAGGAATATCGCGAACCGGGATCCCGGCGGCGTCGAGACGCGCCCGAAGCGGCCCGTGGGCCTGCAGGCAGAGAAAGCGAACGTCGAACCGGTCGCGGTCCAGCCGCTCTGCGGTCCGCACAGCGTTCAGCTCCGTGCCACCGGTATTGAGGCTGTCGAGTACATGAACGATTCGAATTCGCCGGCTCTCACGCGAGGGCGCCGGCCAATCGGTCATGGAAGCGCGGCGCGCGCCGGAGGCACTTCACGGTCACGCGTGAAGACGAACTCGTTGCATCCGCTGCCGAGCGTTGAGATCAGCCGGTCCAGTCGGAACCCGCGTGACCGAAGGAAGTCGAACGTCGCCGTGGGCGCTGCCACCTCGAACGGATAACCACCCAACCAGTCCACCCAGTCGCGCACGACCGACATCCCGCGATTGGCACGGTACTCCCGGTAATGCTCCAACGGGTTCCGGCCGCGCGCCACGTCGCTCACAAGCCGTCGCAACACGAAGTAGGGCACGCAGACGGTCGTCACGAATGCGCGCCCGACTGCGTTGCTGCAGTACAGGCGCTTGAGCCCACGCCAGACGACGGACCGAAGCCCCTGATCGTTGTACAGCGCAATGAAGAACCGGCCGCCTGGAGCGACGGCCCGTTGCGCAAGGTCGATAGCGCGCCACATCGCCCCCGTGTGGTGCAGCACTCCCCAGGAGTACACCAGGTCAAACGTTCCCAGTCCCGTGACGAAGGATTCATCGAGCACGGATCCCTCGCGCACGTCCCAGTTCCGGTCGTCGGGGAAGTAGCGCCTTCGCAACTCGGCGGTGCAGGCCACCGACTGTGGATCGAAGTCAAACGAAGTGACCTTCGCGCCAAGCCGGCGCGCCGCAAGGCTGAACAATCCGCTTCCCGACCCCGCGTCGAGGAATGTCCGGCCATCCAGTCGGTTCACTTCCAGCATGGATTGGAGCGAGGCCTCGGCCACCGCGATGCGCCGTTCATCCAGGAGTCGAAGGAACCGCTGCCAGTTCGCGCCGAACTGGAAGCGATCGCCCGCCTTCACCTGCTCGGCATGCCGGACGGTCTCCCCTGTGGGCATTGGCGTCGTGTCGGGCATGATCATCTGATTCCGCTCACCAGCAGATCCCGTCATACGTGCGGCCATCGCTGCGCCGCGAGCCAAAGGCGCGGACCAGATCTACCACCATCTGCCCGGGCTTCAGTCTGGGCTCAATGCCCCGGAATTCGGCCGAACCGTTCCCGATGATCACGGTTTCGGAATGAGCCAGCACGTCGTCGACGGCGGGACGGAACAGCGACCACACGTGGGGGATCTCGCGCTCGATGAAGTCCTTGTTGGCGCCGATCAATTTCGCCTGCGACACCTCGCGATCGTAGATCGCGACATCGATTCCCTTGCCGATGAGCCGCTCGACCAGTGCCACCATCGGTGATTCGCGGAGGTCGTCGGTCCCTTCCTTGAAGGCGAGCCCCAGGACGCCAACCCGCCGGTGCCCGGTGCCCATCACCATGTTGAAGGCGCGCCTGACCTGAACCTCGTTGCTTTCGAGTGTGCCGCTCAGGATGGGTGTCGACACGTCGAGCTGGCGGGCGCGATAGGTGATCGCGCGCAGGTCCTTGGGCAGGCACGATCCACCGAACGCAAAACCCGGCATCAGGTACGCCTTGGACACGTTCAGTTTCGTGTCCTGAACGAAGAGTCGCATCACCTCGTGCGAATCGACGCCGAGCGCCTTGCAGATGTTCCCGATCTCGTTGGCAAAGCCGACCTTCAGTCCGTGGTAGGCGTTGCAGGCGTACTTCAGCATTTCGGCGACGCCGGTGGCAACCACGTGGAGCGGCGCATCGATGCCGTCATAAAGCGCCGCGACAGAGCGACCCGTCTGCTCATCGTCGGCACCGATCACCGTGAACGGCGGCGCGTTGAAGTCGCGGATCGAGGTGCCCTCCCGCAGGAACTCCGGGTTCATCGCGAGCCCGAACTCCGCGCCGGCGCGCTTGCCGCTGGCGCGTTCGAGCGCCGGGCCGGCCAGCGTCGCGGTCGTGCCGGGAAAGACCGTGCTGCGGATGACCACCGTGTGGCGGTCGGTCTTCCGCCGCAGTGCCTCGCCGATCTGCGTGCACACGCGCTCGACGTAGCTGAGGTCGAGGTTGCCGTTAGGCTGGGACGGCGTGCCGACACAGATCAGCGAAATCGCCGTGGCCTCGACGGCGTCGGCCACGCTGGTCGCCGCGCTCAGCCGGCCCGCGGCATGGCCCGCGCGAACCAGCTCGGCGATTCCCTCCTCCACGATCGTCGCCTGCCCTGAATTGATCAGGTCGACTTTCGACTGCGTGACGTCCACGCCGATGACGCGGAAGCCGCGATCGGCAAGACACGCCGCGGTAACACATCCCACGTATCCGAGTCCGAAGACAGAAACGCCAGGCATCGTTTTCATTCGATTGGTCGGTGCGAAGCGTACATGTCGATCCATCTCAAGGTGGCTTTCCACTCGCCGGCGATCGTCTGATCGTCGGCAAAGAACAGTACTCCGTCACGATCCTTCCAGCGCATCCTGATCCCTGGCGCGCCCTGCGAAGTATCGGCGTTCGCGCGCAGGGACAGGCCTGGCTCGCACAGTACGGTGGTGAGTGCCGCGCGTCCGATGCCGCGCACCGAGCAGGTCACGTGAGGCGCGATCTCGCGTGTGCCGTATGCGGGCGAGACCCAACCGTCAGCGAACCGCCAGATGGCCGCCTCGACGACATGCAGGTCGAGCAGATCGGATCTGCCCTGGAACAGGGTGAGCGATCCCGCGCCGCCACGGCACGCCAGTCCCGGGGCGCCCTGCCAGTGGACCGTCAGCTCGTGCTCGCCTTCGCCCCGAATCTCATCGCGGACGACCCAGACATCAGGAGCGAACCAGGCGATGTAGCGACGATATCGGATGCGCGGTCGCAGGCGCTCAAACCCGTCGTGTGATCCGGAAAACAGCACGACGTCGCCACCCGCATCCCACACCTCGCAACGGGACTCGGCGCGGGAAGCCCACTGGAATGGCCCAGCCACACTCGCCGATCCGCATCCATCGACCGTGACCGCAGAGTGCGCGGCCGTTTCTCGAAAGGAGTCGCGCCAGGTGGGTGATGTCGTGTAGGTGAACGTTCCAGGGTCGACCAGAACCTGCCGGCCCCGGACGGTCAAATCGACGGAAAGCGCGTCGGCGTGGGCGTGACCACCATTGAGGAAGCCGTGAGGCCCCGCATCGATGGTCATCACACTCGCAGTAGCCCCCCAGTCGGAGCGCAACACGTAGGTCCCTCCCTCTACGAAGGCCCTGGCCGTCGCCGCCGGGAAACGTGGGGTCAGTCCCTGAAAGGCCCGCAGACCCGAAGGTCCAAGGAGCCAGATCAATTCGGTGCTCGGCGTGCCGGCAACGGCAGCGAGGTCGGCACGACCAAGGAGCGCGGCCCCCTCGGCAAGGGGCGTCCGTGTGTCATGCGCCGTTCGCTCGTCCAGAAACAACAGGCGACCTCCGTCATCGTCCCCGATCAGCGGCATCGTGCCGTCGGGCCGGGTAATCCACATCAGGTGCTCCAGCAACCCGCCAAGGGCCGGCTCGATTCGCGAGCGGACCGGAATCCCGGCTCGCTCGGCCAGCACGAGGAAGTGCAGATAGAAGTCCGTCGTGTAGCGATGGTACCACGTGGACTGCTCGACGTAGCTGCCATCTGCGCGCACGTGCCGGTCCACCCAGTTGAGGAGGATTCCAGCGCCCGTTCGTTGCCAGGACATCGCCTCGCGACACTGAGGAAGCGCGGTCCCGATGGCGAACAGTCCAAGTGCTTCACCCGTGAGGTGCGTATTGGGACTGAACCACGTCGACAGGTGACGCTCGATGTGCCGTCCGGCCACGGCGAGATGACCGATGACGCGGCGCCTGAGGTCGGGCGAGATCACGTCGTCGACGAGCGCCAGGACCCAGAGCCACGCAATGCACCGGAAGGAGAGTTCCAGACTGCTCGTCCAGTGTACGCCCTGCTTGGGCGGGTTGGCGTCGAGCCAGCTGGTGAGCAGCGCAAGGCAATGGTCCGCATAACGAGAATCGCGCGTGCACCACCAGGCCTGGCCAAGCGTGACCAGTGCGTTATGCCGGCCCAGTTCCCAGAGGAGCTTGTGATCGCCGACCCGCGTCGGATCGAGGAAATCGATCCTGCTCCAGTGCTGGTTTGGCGCACGGAGTCCAGCCAGCGGCTCGAGCCACCAGTCGATCGGGTTGCCGAACGCCAGGTCCCGGTGGCCGAGGAGATCGTACTGCCCGCCTAACAGTCTGTCGGCGCGTGCTCTCAACGAGGATTCGAAGGCCGGGTCGACCGAACGGAGGGCCCGCAACGTCGCATCGCGATCGTCGAACGAAGAGAAGAACGCTCCTCGAATCGCCGGCGACGACGCTGCATCCTGCACGAAGAGCCGGGCGGGCCGCGGTTCGCCAATGTCACCCAGTCCGCGCCGTTCCAACCAGCGAGCCGCACCCTGCCTCGCACGATCCAGAAACTCCGAGGCCGACCGCCCGCGCAACTTTCCCAGGCTGAGAGCCATCAGGCCGGCGCGTGACCCATTCGCCGGCTTGGGGCGGCCAGCTCGCGATAGACACGAACCCAGGCCTCCTGGACCGCCGGCCAGGTGAAGCGCTCCAGACACGTGGCTCGAGCGGCGCGTGACAATCGCAGCGCCAGGCCGGGCTCGTCGAGCAGGCGAAGCGCCGCTCGCGCCATCGCTTCGTCGTCCCCGGGGGGAACGAGCAACCCGGTTTCCCCGTCTGTCACGATGTACGGTATGCCGCCCGTCCACGTGCTCACCACGGGGAGACCCGCAGCCTGCGCCTCGATCAGGGAAAGCGGCATGTTGTCGATGTCGGGGCTGTTCAGAAGGATGTCCGCCTCATTCAGGAGGCGACCCATTTCACCTGGCGACACCCGCCCGGTGAATCGGACGTTCCGCAGCTCCAGCTTCTTCGCCAGGTCCTGGAGTAATTCGCTCTGGGTGCCGTCGCCGGCCACGATCAGCGACGCCGAGGGAACCCGTTGCTGCACGCGAGAAAACGCCCGCAGGCAGCAGGAAACATTGTAATGCGCCTCGAAGTTGCGGTTACTCAGAAAGATCGGCCGTAGATTCGCGCGTTCCCGGTGAGGAATGGAATCGGCATCGACGAAGTTGTGAATCGCCTCAGCAGTCAGTCCAAACCGGCCGAAGACCTCGGTCAGGTAACCGGAGGGAACCACGATTCGATGTGCCAGTCGCGTCAGTGGCACGGCCGTGCGCCAGTTCCGGAGATGGTCCTCGGCCTCACCGCTGTGGTAGTTCAGCAACGCCCCACGTCCGAAAGCCCTCGCCACGAGCAGCGCCGGCACCGGGCCCAGCAGGAAGGCCCAGTAGGAGGGCGAGAACGCGTGGACGACGTCATACCGGCGAACGCGCGAGAGCAGGAGCACCCAGTAGGCAATCGAAGTCGCGATCGTGCGAAGATATTTCACCCGCTGAAGTAACCGTAACGGCCCTGGGAGCCTCGGGTTCATCGGGAGGAATCCGACCTCGAGCCCTGGGGTGTTTCCGAGTCGACCCTGAAGGCGCGCGAGTTGGACGGCCTGACCGCCAAGAATGTCCAGAGAAGGCCCGACAAGGCACACTTTCACGGTGGTCGGCGGGGAGATGCCCGTCACCTTGCTTTCAGGCTGCAGGCCGGATCCTCGGTTGCTGGCGGTTCCGTCAAGGCGTCCACATTCGGTGCGGAAGTCATTGCCATATTAGCTTTTTCACGCCCGCCGACCTCCTGACTCGTCGGTCGTCGGAAGCGTCACTGAAGGTCAGCCGGCTCATCGTTGCCACCCGAAAAGGTGTTGCCTGATCAATGAAATCGAGAGTGCTGGTTACCGGCGGCGCTGGGTTCATCGGATCCCACCTGGTGAGGCGTCTGTTGGAGGAAGGCCACGCTGTCCGCGTCGTCGATAATCTGGCAACCGGCTTCCGGAATAACCTCGAGGAAGTACTGGAACGTATCGATTTCATCGAAGGGGACGTCTGCGACCCTTATGTGTGCACCGACGCCGTATACGGGGTCGACGTCGTGTTCCATGTAGCCGCGCTGCCGAGCGTTCCGCGCTCCATGGCCGATCCGGTCGGAACGCACAATACGAATGTGAACGCCACCCTCAATCTCCTCGAGTCCTCACGTCGAGGTGGCGTGAGACGTTTTGTGTATTCGAGTTCAAGTTCCGCGTACGGAGACACTCCGGTTCTTCCCAAAGTGGAGTCAATGGAGCCACTTCCGCGCTCTCCGTACGCTGCGGCGAAGCTGTCCGGAGAGTTGTACTCCCTGGCTTATGCGCGTGCCGGACTGCTCGAGGCGGTGGCGCTGCGCTACTTCAACGTCTTCGGTCCCCGGCAGGATCCAAACGGACCGTACGCCGCCGTCGTTCCGCTCATCTTTCGCGCGGTACTCATGGACGTGCCCATCACGATCTACGGCGACGGGTTGCAGACGCGCGATTTCACGTATGTGGACAACGTGATTGATGCGAACCTGCTGGCGTCATCACAGCCCGCGGGCAAGGCGAGTGGTCACGTGGTGAATGTCGGGACAGGGAATCGAACCACTCTTCTCGACCTCGTTGCCCTTGCCGAAGAAATCAGCGGGCGACGGATAACGGTGCGCCACTTACCAGAGCGCGCGGGCGACATCCGTGACTCGCAGGCGGGCCTCGATCGCGCTCGGGCTGTCCTTGGCTACCAACCGCAAGTCAGCGTCCGCGACGGGTTGGAGCGTCTCTGGCACTGGTATTCGGCGAATCCCTCGGCGGTCATAGCCGCCTCGCCCGGATGATGCAGCGTCACGCGAGAGTCACGCCTTGAGCGCCAACAAATCCAGATCCGCGCGCGCCAACCGGGTCTGGCCCGGTTCGGATGCTGCGACGGTAGAACCGACATTTCTCAAGGCGGCAAAGCTGTGGGTGCTCACTCGGGCCGAGCGCGCCGGGGTGTTTCGCGCCGTGCGCGACAGTCGCTGGAGGAAGAGCCGGCTGCTCATCCTCGCGTACCACGGAATTTCGCTGAGTGATGAACATGAGTGGAGTCCCGAGCTGTACATCCCCGGCGAGGCGTTGCGCGCCCGTTTTGAACTGATCCGCGACGACGGATACCAGGTGCTTCCATTGCGTGAAGCGGTCGCGCGCCTGCAGGGCGGTTCGCTCCCGCCTCGCGCGGTTGCCATCACGTTCGACGACGGGACACGCGACTTCTTCGAAGCCGGCGTGCCGTTGCTCAAGGAGTTCGGTTTCCCGGCGACCGTGTATGTGACCACGTACTATGCGGACAAGAAGGCGCCCGTCTTCCGCATGGCATGCCGGTACTTGCTGTGGACCGGCCGCGGCCACCGAATACCGGGCGACGGCCTGACTCCGAACGCCGAGCCTCTCGACCTCCATACGCTGGACCAGCGAGACGCGGCCATGGTCGCGATCGAGGCCCGACTCGCCGGCATCGAAAACAGCGGCATCGCCGAGGAGATGGCGACGCTCCGGCTGCTGGCGGATCGCGTCGGCGCCGACTTCGACCGGTTTCTCGCTGATCGTCGGCAGCAGCTCATGTCGCCTGACGAGATAAGGTCGTTGCCGCCGGAACTGGTGGAAGTGCAGCTCCACACCCATCGACACCGGGTTCCGCTGCGAAAGGCATCGTTCGATCGCGAGGTCGAGGACAACCGACGGGCCCTGTCATCGTATCGGCCGGGCGAGGTCCTCGACTCCTTCTGTTATCCCAGCGGCGTCACCGATGCCAGCTTCCTGCCGTGGTTGAACCAGCTATCGGTTCGAACCGCCGTGACATGCGAGGCAGGCCTGGCGACGGCCGACACCGATCCACTGCTGCTGCCTCGACTCGTTGATTCCACGCGGATCACTCGACTCGAATTCGAGTCCTGGCTGTCGGGCGTTGGCAGCCTGCTTCCACGCTTGCCAAGTCGCGGCCGCTATCGGCCGGCACCGGTTTACGACTAGGTCTTGACGCTCTTGAAGGCCGGGACTCTCAGACCCATCGCGCTGCGGATGTAGACTCTGAGCGCCAGCGCGCGCGCGACCGCCGCCATGAGCGTGGCCGAGGCAGTGCCGACAGCCCCGAATTTCGGCGTGAGCACAAGGGCGAGTACGAGGTTGAACGCGGCAGTGAGGCCGATGATCCAGGCCGCCTCGCGTTCGTGCGCGGTCATGGTGAGGAGGTATCCCGCCAGCGATCCAACGAGTCCAATCACGAGCTGCGCGACGGTGAGGATGATCAGCACCGAGTAGCCGTGGACGAAACCCGGTCCGTACAGTCCGAGCAGAAACGGGCCGAGCGCGATCAGGCCGAGGGCGATGGGGAGCGCCAGTGCCGTCGACAACCACGTCACGGCGCGAATAAGCGATTGAAGGCGCGCAGGGTCGCGCGAGTAGAGGTCGGCGATCATCGACTGAGCGACAAGCGTCACCGACGATGCCGCCAGCACGAGGGGCATCGTCAGCTGCGAGGCCGCGCCGTACACGCCTGCCTCCGCAAGCGTCAGCATCATCCCGACGACGACGATGTCCGCCTGCTGTGAGATGACCACCTGAGCGGCCGAGACGGCAAAGAGGGGGTAGGTCGTTCGTGCCCAGGTTTTCTTGTCGTACGCCGGTGCTGCAGAACGCACCTCCGGTGGCACCGCGCGCTGCCGCCAAGTCCAGGTGATGACAAGCGCCAGAAACGCGCTGACGAGGTTACCACCCACCGCGATCGGGGCCGTCGGCCTGATGTCAGCGATGTAGTAGCCAAAGAGGATCAGCAGGCCGAACGTCAGGGGACGGAGCAGATTCAGCGGCAGCTGCGCTTCCACGTATCGTTGAAACCCCTGGAGCACCGCGCCTTCCAGCAGGAGGAGTGTCGTCACCGGCAGCAGCAGGCAGGCCATCAACAGCGCCGCCGGCATGTCCGGATGCTTGGCTCGTATCGCATCGGCAAACAGCAGGATGCCAAGGGAGCACAGGATCGCGATCGCGAAAGAGGTAGCCACGACCGCAGTTCGGCTCGTCCGCAGGAAACCGCGCACGAGGTTCCAGCGTCCGGTGGCGACATAACTCCCGACGAACCTCACGGACGTGACATCGAGCTCCAG
>DATCIJ010000107.1:0-15692 GCA_036507855.1 Gemmatimonadaceae bacterium
GTCTGCGGCATGGCGACCTTGATGAAGTTCGCGGCCGCTCGCACGCGCGCCATGCCGGCACCGATGTTGTAGGACCCCGAGCCCCACAACGCGGGGAATACATCAGTGCCCGCCCCATCGACGCCGTGGCAGACGCTGCACTTCGCCGCAAACGTGGCTGCACCACGCCCGGTGTCACCCTCAAGCGGTGGGACCGCCGGCACACTCTGTCCTTCCACGTCCGCGAAGACCGGATATCCGCTCGACAGGAAGGCCATGTACGCGATGATGTCGCGCATGTCGCGACTTTCAGGCATGGGCGGCGTTCCGCTCATGCTTCGCTTGAAACAGTCGTTGATCCGATCCTCGATCACCTGGATGCCGCCAGCGCGCGAGCGATACTGGGGGAATCGCGCATAGACGCCGACCCAGGGATTCGCATTCGCCCGGGTGCCGTTGTCGGGATGGCAACTGACACATTGCAGCCGGTTGCCAACGTGTCGTGGCAGGGAGTCGCGCGTAAACGCCAGCAGAGCTCTACCGCGACGGACGGACGCGAGCAGAACCGAATCCCGGATCTCCGACTCGTCAGGCACCCGAAAGGCGACCATTGCGACCGGAGCCGGCACCACGCCGAGGCTGTCCGATGGCGCCTTCTCCGTCTGCGGTTGGCAGGAAATCAGCACGGCGAGAAGCACCAATGGTGGTCGAAGCAGTCGTGGACTCATTGCGGGCTCGATCATCGTTTTGAGAAGGGTCGAGGGCACCGTTGCACGCGGATCGCTGACACGATATCGCACGGCAGGGCTGGCGGACAACCGCGAGTGGAGCCGCCCCGGCGCCCCTCAGTGCGAAAGGGGCCGCCCTTTCGGACGGCCCGCCCTCTGCGGCGATCACGGCACGAACTACCAGCCGAGGTTGAGACCAATGCCAAGCACCCAGTTGTGGGCCCTTCGCCCCTCATTTGGCAAGCCGATCGCCTCACCATAGTCGAAGCGGCTCATGTGATCCTTCGCCATCACGCGCACTCCAAGCGCGTTGGTAAACTGCAGATCCAGCCCACCGCCGGCGATGACGGCCACGTTTGTCGATTGCGTCCGCAAGCCGCCGGCGGCGATCTCGTGCCTGATGCCGCCAACACCGCCCTCGACAAACGGCACGAATCCCGTTCCCTGGCTGGTGACGGCCGGGAACCGCAGTTGGAGGCCGCCATCGTACATCAGCACCTTGCTGTCGGCGATGCTCCAGCCGCCGATCAACGGAAGGCCGGCCTCGAGTTCGCTGTCGGCATAACCGACATTGCCCACGACCGCGAGGTTCGGCGTGAGGTTGATCCCGAGTTGAAGGCCGTAGACAGGCGCTCCGGCGTTCCCGATGTTCACCCCAAACGGTCCTTCGGCGATGTTCCCCGCAGCGAGAAACCCGACATACGGTGTAAGCCGGGCAGCCGGGGCGCGCTGGGCTTCGGCGTCGACCGCAACGGCGGTGAGAGCAAGAGCAGCGAGCGCGAGCGAACTGACGGAATTCTTCATTTGTTGGCTCCTCCAGGAGTGTCACCCCGTCGTAATGCACCTCCGATGCCGGATCGGCCCTTTTAGAGAAGTCATTGGTACACATGCAGTTCGCGACACGGGCGTGGCGCGGCCAGCCGCGGCGTCCAGCTGCTGAGACGCCGAACTGTCCACTAGCACGGTCCCGGGAGCACAAGCGCGATCCGCGGAAAAGCAGCGATTCACGGCCTATAGGCATCTGAAAGGGAAATGGCCCGAGCACGAGCACTTGAGTTTCCGGCGTCATCGATGATCGATCCCGAGGCAGCGTCGGGCGGCGACGACACCGTCGCGCTCGTCGTGGTGGCGGCGCGTGGCGACGTGAACGCCTTCGAGCGCCTGTATGCCCGGAGCGCGGGACGCGTCTACGCGGTGTGCGTGAGGATGACCGGTGACCCCCAACGCGCGCGTGAATTCACGCATGACGCATTCGTGCGAGCCTGGGAGCGGTTATCGACGTTCCGCGGCGATGCCGCCTTCGAGACCTGGATGCACCGTCTGGCCGTCAACGTCGTGCTCACCGCCACCCGCGGCGAGCGGCGACGGTCGGCACGGTTCGTGGCAACGACGGACGAGCCCGCCGCCGAGTCCGATGTCGCGTTTGGTCGACCCGCGCCTGACGTGGAGGCGCGCATCGACCTGGAGCGGGCCATTGCCGCCCTGCCGCCGCGAGCCCGGGAAGTCTTCGTGCTCCACGATGTCGAAGGATACAAACACGAAGAAATCGCCGATCGACTCGACCTCGAGGCGAGTTCCGTGCGCGCCCAGTTGCACCGCGCGCGCCGTCTCATGATGAGGATGCTGACCAGATGACCGACCACCTGAGCTGGGAAACACTGAACGATCTCGTGGACGGAGTGCTTTCTCCTGCCGCGAGCGCCGCCGCCGAGTCGCACGTCCGTGGATGCACAGCGTGTGCGAATGCGCTTGCCGAGCTGAGAGCAACCGTGGTTGCCGCTCACGAACTGCCGGGCAGCGTGACGCCTCCGGACGATCTCTGGAGTGACGTGCGCGCTACGATAGAAGCCCGGAAGGTCGCGCATCTCCCGTCAGGCATGGGTCTGGCTCAGACACGCGGCTGGTGGATCACGCCCGGCCGATTGGCCGCCGCGGCGGTCGTGCTCATCGTTGCCACCGCATCGCTGACGGGAGTCGTCATGAATTCCCGATCGTCGGCGGCTGTCGTGGGACGCGCCCAGGCACCGGCGACCGTGGCAGTGTCGTGGCAAGCGTCGGAGCGGGCGTTTCAGGCGAGTGTCCTCGAGCTGCGCGAACAGCTCGAAGTACTGCACGACCACCTGTCTCCGGAAACGGTCGTGAAAGTCGAGCGCGCCCTGGCCACGATCGACCTCGCCATCGCCGAGGGGCGCGAAGCGCTGTTGCGCGATCCGGCGAATGCAGCGCTCTCTGAACTGCTGGCATCCAACTACCGCCAGAAGATCGAACTCCTGCGTCGCATGACGCAGCTTGCCTCTTCCACATGATGCCCTTCACTCTCCGCCTCGCCGTGTTCCTCGCCGCCGCGTCTACCACGGCGGCACCGGTCGCGGCACAACAGAAGGTCGATATTCGGCGCGCGGTCACGCGTGACGTGTACGTGCGCCTGAACGGCGCGTTTTCGACACTCCGGGTTACCGGTTGGGAGAAGGACTCCCTGGTCATGACGGGCACCCTGCCACACGACGCTCGACTCGAGCCCGCCATGGGCGGACAAGGTGGCGCGCCATCCGCCGGCGTGAAGTTCTACATCGAGGGTCCTGCTTCTACCAACGCCTCGGCCTCGCTCGAATTGTTCGTGCCGGTCGGCGCGACCGTCTGGGCCAAGTCGGGGAGTGCTACCATCGATGTCACCGGCGTCAACGGTGGACTGGACCTGAACATCGTGGGCGGAGCCATCACGGTGAACGGCACCCCGCGAGAGCTGAACATCGAGTCGATGGACGGCACGGTCGTGGTCTCCGGAGCGCCGGTGTGGATGCGTGTCAAGACGGCGAGCGGCGACGTGACCATGCGCGGCTCATGCACCGACCTCGGCATCACAACCGTCAGCGGCATCGTGACCGTGCGTGACGGCTCCTTCGAAAGAACACGCGTCGAGTCGGTCACGGGGAACGTGATCTTCGGCGCGGGCGTAGCGCGCGCCGGCACCCTGCTCATCGATACGCACAGTGGGACCATCGAAATGCAGCTCGGTAAGGCGTCACTCGATGTCGAGGCAACGACGATTACCGGGAGCATCACCAACAACGTGACGACGCGCCGTCCATCGCCAGGACGGGAGGGGCGAGGGGAAGAGCTGACTCTCAGCCTTGGCACCGGCAATGCCCGCGCCACGCTGCGTTCCTTCAAGGGGAACATCCGGCTCACGCGTTAGGCAGCACCTTCGACCACCTTCAATCCTCAGGACAATGACCCGATTCTACATTGGGGCGCTCGCGGCCGCCCTGTACGCTCCGATCGCCGCCCCGATCCCGGCACCGGTTGGGCCGCCATGGATCAGCATCGAGTATCCGGTGAATCCGTACGACGCCGCCACTCGCGACGCGTTCCTGGTGGTGCACGCCTTCCATCATGGCTCGCCCATGGCCTTCCCGGTGAGCGGCACCGCCGAAGGGTTGGTGAACGGCCAGCGCCGCAGCATTCCCCTCGAGTTCCAGAAGGCATCGCGCACCGGCGAGTACACGCTGCGCAAGCAGTGGCCCGATCAGGGGACGTGGACGCTGGTGATCGGCGTCATGCAAGGTCCCGAGGACCGGGTCACCGCGATTGTCGACCTGGCCACCGATGGACAGGTGGCGCGCATCAACGTGCCGACGCGTCGCGAAGGTGCGTGGGTCGTTCCTGCGAAAGTGGCGATGGCCGACGTTGAGGCGGGCCTCCGCGCGAGGTCTGGCAAATAACGTGACTCGTGGCTCGTGACTCGTGACTCGGCGGTGCTCGTTCCGGGACTGCCGAATCACGATTCCCGATTCACGACTCACGTCCCAGCTCTTCCCACAGGAAGGCAGCGGTCAGCATTCCCTTCTCGAAATTCTCCACCGCGATCCACTCGTCAGGCGCGTGGGCGTTCTCACCAGGAAGCCCGAAGCCCACCAGCAGCACCGGCGCACCCAGGATCCGCTGAAAATCACCCACCACTGGGATTGAACCACCTTCGCCGGCGAGCACCGGCTCACGCCCGAACGCCCGCTGAAGCGCACGGCGCCCCGCGTCGAACAACGGCCCTTCGAGCGCCGCTCGCCATGGCCGGCCCTGGTGGATGAGCGTCACATTCACGGTCACTTCGGGCGGCGCCATGCGCTGCACGTGATCGGTCACCAGCACCGCGATCTCGTCAGGCGACTGATCGGGAACGAGGCGGCAGCTCACCTTCGCCATGGCCTTTGCGGGGAGTACGGTCTTGGCCCCCTCACCGGTGTAGCCGCTCAGCAGGCCGTTCACCTCGAGCGTCGGCCGCGTCCAGATCCTCTCGAGCGTCGAGTAGCCGGCCTCGCCGCCAAGCGCGGGCGAACCCGCTTCTTCCCTGAATCCCTCCTCCCGGAAAGGCAACGCGCGGATCTGCTGCCGCACCTCGTCCTCCCAGTCGACCACCTTGTCGTAGAACCCCTTCACCGCCACCCGCCGATACTCGTCGTGGAAGCTGGCGATGATTCGCGCCAGCGCCGTGGCCGGATTGACGACGGCTCCGCCGTAACTCCCCGAATGCAGATCCGTCCCAGGGCCCTCCACATCGATTTGCAGATACGTCAGTCCGCGCAAGGAGAACAAGATCGAAGGCAGTCCCACCGCGAACATCGACGAATCGGAGATGATGACTCCGTCGCAGGCGAGGCGTTTCGCGTGCTTCTCCACAAAAGCAGAGAGATGCTCGCTGCCAACTTCTTCCTCGCCTTCCGCCAGGACGATGACATTCACCGGAAGCTTGCCGTTTGTCGCCAGGTGCGCCTGCACGGCTTTCACATGGAGATAGAGCTGCCCCTTGTCGTCCACCGACCCGCGGGCGTAGATGCGCCCATCGCGCACGGCCGGCTCGAAAGGCGGTGAGTGCCACAACTCCAGCGGCTCCACGGGCTGAACATCGTAGTGTCCGTAGACGAGGTACGTCGGAGCATCAGGACCCGCACCGCGCCACTCCCCGATCACAATCGGATGGCCTTCGGTCGGGAACACCTCGGCGGTCAGTCCGGCGGTCTGCAGTCTGGTGGCCAGCCAATCGGCCGCGCGCGCCACATCCGTTCGATGTTCGGATCGCGCGCTGATACTCGGGATGCGAAGGAACTCGAACAGCTCGGCCGTTGCGGCGTGGCGATTGGCGATGAGCCAGGCGGATGGGTTCACGGATGTCGGATGTCGGATGTCAGATGTCGGATGAGTCCCAGGACGTACCGTGCGACGGCCCCAACGGCACCGCCGGCTCCGACCGCGGCCAGAGCCAGGACGCTTCAGTGAGATTGCCTCAGCGGAAAATCCCGAGCGACGTCGCGGGACGCAACGGCCCAGGCCTTCGTGCTTTGCCCTGCCCTCTGCCCTCTGCCCTATGTTCATGCATGTCCAACCGCCTGCGCGATTCCGCCAGTCCGTACCTTCGCCAGCACGCCGACAACCCGGTCGACTGGTATGCGTGGGGACCCGAGGCTCTCGGACTCGCGAAGACAAGCCGGAAGCCGATCCTCCTGAGCATCGGCTACGCCGCCTGTCACTGGTGCCACGTCATGGCGCACGAGTCGTTCGAGAACGACGCGACCGCGGCCGTGATGAACGAGCTGTTCGTGAACATCAAGGTGGATCGCGAGGAACGACCTGATCTCGATGCGATCTACATGCAGGCGGTGCAGGCGCTCACTGGCCACGGCGGCTGGCCCATGACGGTCTTCCTGACGCCGGACGCCATACCCTACCACGCCGGCACGTATTTCCCGCCGCAGGATCGTCACGGCCTTCCCTCGTTCCAGCGGGTTCTAAAAGCGGTATCGAACGCGTGGCGCGAACGGCCGGAGAACGTCGAGGAAGCGGGACGGGCATTGACAGAACATCTCCAACGCGCCGCCAGTCCGTCGACAGCCTCGCACCCAGTCGACCGGCGCACTCTGGATCTCGCGTTCCGCGCCCTGGCGCGCTCCTTCGACATGCGGCACGCCGGATTCGGAGGGGCGCCCAAATTTCCGCCGAGCATGGCGCTCGAGTTCCTGTTGCGGTACGCGGTCAGGACTGGTGATACGCTCGCGCTCGACATGGTCGCAAAGACGCACGCCGCCATGCGTCGCGGCGGGATCTACGATCAGGTCGGAGGAGGCCTGCACCGCTACAGCGTAGACGCGGAGTGGCTGGTGCCGCACTTCGAGAAGATGCTGTACGACAACGCGCTCTTCGCGCGACTTGGTGTTCGCCTGTGGCAGGTAACGCGCGACGATGAGGTACGGGAGACCACGGAACAGACGCTGGACTGGGTGCTCCGCGAGATGCGCGATGCCGGCGGCGGCTTTCAGTCTTCACTCGACGCCGACAGCGAAGGACACGAGGGGCGCTTCTACGTCTGGTCGCGCGACGAGTTCATGGACGTCGCCGGGCCCGATGCCGCAGTCGCCGAAGCGCATTGGGGCGTCACCGCGGAAGGAAACTTCGAGGGAAGGAGCATCTTCTTCGTGCCGAATGGTGTCGATGCCACCGCGGCCAGAACGGGGAAGACACGCGACGAGGTTCGGGCAGCGATCGCCCGCGCCCGTGAGCGATTGTACGAATCGAGATCGCGCCGGCCGTGGCCGATGAAAGACGGCAAGGTCATCGCGTCGTGGAACGGACTCATGATCCGTGCATTCGTCGAAGCGGCCCGAGCCTTCGACCGCCACGACTATCGCGAAGCCGCTGAACAAGCCGGACGGAATCTCAACACGCAGCTCGTTCGCGACGGACGCGTGTACCGATCGGCGCTCGAGGGACGGATTTCAGGCCCCGGGGTCCTCGAGGACTTTGCGGCGGCCGCGCTGGCATTTCTCGACCTCTACGCACTCACGTTCGACACATCGTGGCTGCAACTGTCGCGAGCGGTGACGGAGAACGCCGTCGCACTCTTTCACGACGACGAGACGGACACCTGGTACGACACGGCCTGGGATCACGAGCCTCTCATAGTCCGCCCGCGAGAGTACACGGACAACGCGACGCCGTCCGGCGCCTCACTTGTGGCTGAACTGCTCTTGGCGTGGGCGGAACTCGACGACAAGCCAGCCTGGCGGTCGCTGGCAGAGGGCATCGTGTCACGAGTGGGCGAGGCGATCGGGCAGTACCCGCAGGCACTGGGACATGTGGCCGGCGTGGCCGACGCGCTGGTGAATGGAAGTGCACAGATCGCCGTCGCGGGCGAGCCGGCGGACCCCGGATTCCGGGCGCTCGTCCGCCGGATCGGGTCAGCGTTTATCCCCGCTCTCGTTATGGCGGGTGGCGATCCTGCTACGGGCAGTCAGCCCGCATTGATGCTCAATCGAATCGCCGTTGGCGGCCGCCCAACCGCGTATGTTTGTCGCGGCTTCACCTGCGATCTGCCAACCTCAGACCCGGACCAGTTGGAGCGGCAAGTCAAGCAACTGATTGGGGATGGCGCCCCCGCTCCGGCTGACCGCGGAACCTGAATCTGGCAGCCTCCCGACGCAGCCTCGAGATGGCGAACCCGTTATCCCACCGTGGTTTCAATCGTCCTCTCCCGGTGACGACGGTCGTGTTGCTGCCGCGCTCGGCAACTCCTGCCGAAGCCTCGCTTCCGGTGCCGCCTGCCGATGCGTGTCTGATCCGGAGATGTGCGCCGGGGGCCATCATATTACCGTCCCGAGCGAATTCACTTCATTCGGGAACGAACACTGAACTGATGCGATCAAGCCGAGCATTCACTACGAGAGTCGCCCGCCTGACCATGGCTGCAGCCGTCATGGCCGCCTGTACAACGTCGACGGACCCGATTCCGATCGCGACGATCACGCTGCAACCGGGACTCGATTCGATCGAGTTGAACGCGACCTTCAACGGTTGGATCGTGACCTTGAAGGACGCCAATAACGTAACGCTTACAGGCCGCACACTGAGCTGGGAATCCAACAATGCAGCGGTGGCGACGATCGATGCGAGTAGTGGTGTCGTCACCGGCATTGGCAGCGGACAGTCGCTCATCACTGTCCGGTCCGAAGGGAAACTGGCCCAGTCCACGATCAAGGTGCTCCAGCCGGTGCTGTCTATCGTCGCGACACCGGACAGCTTCGACCTGCCGCTGACCACCTCGCGCACCATCGCGGTCCAGCTCGTGGGACCCGGCGGCGTTGCGCTGACCAACAGGGTCATCACCTGGTCCAGTTCCAGTCCGAACGTCGCCGTCGTGAGTACGGCTGGCGTCGTGACGTCGGTGAGTACCGGCACGACCACTGTCACCGTTCGCGCCGGCACCAAACAGGCGGACGTAAAGGTCCGGGTTGTCGGCGAACCGGTGAACAGCGTGCGGATCACACCGCAGCAGTCGGTCCACGTGATCCGGATCGGGCAGACGAAGCAATTGAGTGCTGAGTGCCTCAGTGCGACTCAGCAGGTGCTGATCGGCCGTACGATCACCTGGAACACGAACAATCCTGTCATCGCATCGGTTGGATCGACCGGGCTTGTGAGCGGGAATGCCCTGGGTCAGGCGACCATCACGGCGACTTGCGACAATACCGTCAACGCATCGACGATCGCGCAGATAACGCAAATACCGGTGTCGAGCGTGACGATCACGCCCGGGAGCCTTTCGCTCGCGCAGGGAACGCAGGGACAGCTGACCGTTACCGCCCGTGACAGCGCGAACAACGTGCTGTCGCTGCAGGGCCGCCAGGTTATCTGGTCTTCCAGCAACATTCCGGTCGCGCAGGTGTCCGTGCAGGGTGTTGTGTCGGGCGTTTCGATAGGTGCCGCAGAGATCCAGGTGAGCGTCGACGGCGTGGTCAGCGCGCCAATAATGGTGGACGTTCACGCGTTTCTTTCATTGCTGATGGAACCAACCACCCGATCGGCTCCATGGCCGGATGGGCTGTTCAGTCCGCCGATTCGACGCGCGACAACGACGGAGTCTTCGGGTCGCTGACTAGTGCCGTTCCAACTTGTTTCGCCAAATGGCGCAGAGACGCGAGCCGGCTTGGAACCAACGTGGCACGATCAGTTGGAACGGCACTAGAGGTCCGCGCAGCTCTGCAGGATGGTACGGCAGTTCCTGCAGATGACCTTGCAGCGGATCTCGGCGAGGTCGCCGGGGCCGCACACGTCGCACCCGGACAGCAAGGGCGCGGTCCGCTCGCGGGCCTGAAGCCCGAGGGTCGCTTCACCGCCCATCGCTGGCCCATCATGGCCACGGCGAGAGCGACCCTCGCCGATCCTCACTCGAAGTCGAGCGCGAGGTTGAGCGCAGCAGCCGAGTGGGTCAGCGCGCCAACGGAAATCATGTCGACCCCCGTGCCGGCGATCGCGCGAACGTTGTCCAGGGTGACGCCGCCGGAGGCCTCGAGCTCCGCCCGTCGCGCGGTGACCTTGACGCACTCACGCATCAGCTCGAGCGGCATGTTGTCGAGCAGGATGATGTTCGCGCCGGCTGCTGCCGCCGCCGCTACCTGATCGACGGTGATGCACTCGATCTCGATCTTTGCCCCCGGAGGCGCCAGCTGGCGCGCCCGCCGGACGGCGACCTCCACCTGACCGTCGACCGCCGCCAGGTGATTGTCCTTGATGAGCACCGAGCTGGAGAGGTCCATGCGATGATTGGAGCCACCGCCGGCCCGAACAGCATACTTCTCGAGGCTCCGCCACCCGGGAGTGGTTTTTCTCGTATCGAGGATGCGAACGCCCGTTCCACGCACGGCATCGACATAACGCGACGTCAGCGTCGCGATCCCGGAGAGCCGCATCATGAAGTTCAGCGCCACGCGCTCGGCCGACAGCATCGCCCTGGCGTGACCGGTGATGTAGACGACGGTCTCCCCGCGCATCGCGCGCTTGCCGTCTTCCGTGTCGACGCGCATCGAGACCTTCGGATCGAGCGTGCGGAACGTCTCGAGCGCGAATGGAATCCCGGCCACCGTGCCGCCCTGCCGGGCGACCAGCGCGGCCCGGGCGCGGCGGTCGGAGCGGACCGTGGCGATTGTCGTGATGTCGTTGAAAGCGCCGTCTTCTTCCAGCGCCTCGCGGACACGCGTAACCAGTTGGTCTCGCGTCAGCGGAAAGCGGAGCCCGTCGCGAGCCGCCGCGGGCACCTCCAGCGGCGTGACGCGGCGCGGCGGCGGGACGTTGGGCTCGAGGTTCGGCATAGGTCGGTTCTGCGAAGATTACTCGCCGGGATCGAAGCCGGCGACTCCCGCGAGCTGTTGCTGGGGCGCACTTCCGCCGACCGCGACCATGCGCTCGAGTGCGAGTCGGGCGCGAGCGGCGACATCCTCAGGCACGGTAATGTGGTGCTGCATTGCCTCGAGCGAATGAAGGACCTTCGGGAGCGTCGTCATCTTCATGTACTGGCACTCTGCGCGATCCGACGCCGCGTAGAACGTCTTGTCGGGATTGGCGCGCCGCAGCCGATACAGGATCCCGGTCTCGGTCGCCACGATGAACTCGCGCTTCCCCGATTCCGCAGGCCGCCGGATCATGCCCTCGGTCGACAGGACCTGCACGCCTTCCGAGGGGATGGCACCCGCTGACATCGCCTCCACCACGCTGGTGGCGCATCCGCATTCGGGATGCACCAGCAGCTCGGCGCCGGGATGCTCCTCACGCTGGCGCGCCAGGCTGAACGGCGTGATGCCCGCGTGTACATGGCACTCGCCAGGCCAGATATGAAAGTCCTGCCGGCCAGTCACCCGGCGCACGTGTGCACCAAGGAAAATGTCGGGAAGGAACAGGATCTCCTGGTCGGACGGGATCGACTTGACGATTTCGACCGCATTGCCGGAGGTGCAGCAGTAATCGCTCTCCGCCTTCACGGCAGCCGACGTGTTGACGTAAGAAACCACCACCGCGCCGGGATGCTCCGCCTTCCACGCTCGCAACTGATCGGCAGTGATGGTGTCGGCCAGCGAGCAGCCTGCGGCGAGGTCCGGCAGCAGGACCGTCTTGTTCGGGGACAGGATGGCCGCCGTCTCGGCCATGAAATGAACACCGCAGAAGACGATGACCTCCGCCGACGTCTTGGCGGCTTCGCGTGAGAGCCCCAATGAGTCGCCTACGTAATCGGCGGCGTCCTGGACCTCGGGGCGTTCGTAGTTGTGGGCGAGGATGACGGCGTTGCGCTCTTTCGCGAGCGCCTTGATCCGGCTGGCAAGCCCGTTGGGGGAGGCAGCAGACATGCCGGAATCTACATGGAGGCGGGAGCATGCATCCCCCATCTCCCATCTCCCATCTCCCATCTCACATCTCACATCTCTATATGCTTCCTCGCCCACCCGCGCCTCGGTTTGGGGAAGTCGGAGCGATGATGCCCTCCACGCGATTCTTTCCGCGCCAGGGCGGATGTGGCGATGAGAGTCGCCGTTTCGCAGAGGTTCAGCTCCTCGGTCGCGCCGGCAGGGAGTCGATCGTGGATGTCGGCAAGCGTGGCGAGGCATTCGCGGAGGCCCCGCGCGTTCCGATCGATGCCGCTCTTCTCCCACATGATGGCCCGGATCGTATCGGCAGCCACCTGTGCCGCACCTCGGTCCGGCAGCTGCGGAACAGACCAGCGCTCGGCGCGGCGAGGCGCCGGGCTTTCCGGAACCTTCTCGAGGTCACGGGCGATGCGCTCGGCGAAAACCAATCCTTCGAGAAGCGAATTGGACGCCAGGCGATTGGCGCCGTGCACGCCGGTGCAGGAGACCTCGCCACATGCATACAGGTGGGGCAGTCTGGAGTGACCTGCCAGGTCGGTGATGATCCCACCCATCATGTAGTGCGCGGCCGGGGTGACCGGAATGAGGTCGACGCGCGGGTCGATGCCCCGGGCCGTGCACAGTGCAAAGATCCCCGGAAATCGCTCCGGGAAGCCGGCGCCCATGGCACGTGCATCGAGAAAGACCTGCCCCGTTCGTTGGCGCTCGGCGAAGATCTCGCGCGCGACCACGTCGCGCGGCGCGAGTTCGGCCAGGCGGTGTCGTTCGGGCATGAAGCGGCGCCTGTTGGCGTCGAGCAGGATGGCGCCCTCACCACGCACCGCCTCGGAAACAAGCGCCAGCGGGTTCTCGGGCGTGTCGAGCGCCGTCGGGTGAAACTGGACGAACTCCATGTCGGCCAGCTTGACGCCGGCGCGATGGGCGATCGCATAGCCATCGCCCGTGGCAACGACCGGGTTCGTCGTGTATCGGTAGACCTGGCCGCACCCACCGGTTGCGAGGACCGTCGCATCGGCGCGGATTTCGACCGCGTCACCCGCGACGCTGGCCCGCACTCCGGCGCACCGCCCGTTCTCGACGATCAGGTCCAGGACCCGTGCCCGCTCCAGGACGTGCGTGCGCGGACTCTCACGCACTCGCTCGACCAGTGTGCGCGCGACCTCGGCGCCGGTGCGGTCACCGTGCGAGTGGACGATCCTGCGGCGCGAGTGGGCAGCTTCGCGGCCGAGCTTCAGCGCTCCGTTGGGGGTGAGATCGAATTCGGCGCCCGCCACCTGCAGCTCGCGCACGCGGGCCGGCCCTTCCTCGACCAGGACGCGGACCGCCTCTTCGTCGCAGAGCGCCGCGCCGGCGGCGAGAGTGTCCTGCGAGTGCAGTTTCGGGGAGTCTCCAGCGCCTAACGCGGCGGCGATCCCGCCCTGCGCGTAGGCGGTGGCGCTGTCGAACAGCGACCGCTTCGTGAGCAGCATGACGTCGGCCCCGACCGAAACGCGCCAGGCCGTGTGCAGCCCCGCGACCCCGCTGCCAACCACCAGAAAGCGTGTCCGCAGGAGCGAAGGCATGTTCAAATGCTAGAGCGCAGAGCGCAGAGCGCCAAGCGCCAAGGGGGGATCGCCCCGTATGGACCGCTGCCATAGCATTCCGGCACTGGAAATTCCGTTCACTCAAATGAAGTCACTCGCCCGTTCTATGTCCTATCCGGTCAACTGGTTGCGCTTTCCGGGGTTGATGGCTGTTGCGCTTCTCCCCTGGTCGCAGATGTCCGCGCAAACGGCCTGGGAACCGCTGAAGACCGAGACCACGGCCTCCTTCCGCGGGCTGTCGGTAGTCAACGATCGCGTGGTCTGGGCGAGTGGCACTCGGGGCACGGTGATTCGCTCAGGCGACGGCGGCGACAGCTGGACCGTCGACAGCGTTCCGGGAGCGGCGACATTGGACTTCCGGGCCATTCATGCGCTCAACGAGCGCGTGGCCCACGTGGCCGCCACAGCCGGGCGGATCTGGCGCACCACCGATGGCGGCCGGACCTGGTCGCCGCGCTACCAGGCGTCGGACACCACGATGTTTCTCGATGCGATCGTGTTCGCCGACGATCGGTTCGGTTTGGCGTTAGGCGACCCGATCGGCGGCCGGTTTGTCATCCTCGTGACGCGGGATGGGGGAGACACGTGGTCCGAAGCGCCCGTGTCGTCGCGACCCGCGGCCGCCGAAGGCGAGGCGGCGTTCGCGGCCAGCGGTACGTCACTCGTGTTCGCGGGAGTGCGACACGCCTGGCTTGGCACGGGTGGCTCCGCCGCGCGCGTGTTCCGTAGCGGCGACGGGGGTGCGACCTGGGCGGTCTCCGAGTCCACCATTCCCGCGCGCGCGGGATCGGGTGGCGTATTCTCCGTCGCGTTCGCCGATTCGCTGCACGGCGTCGTGGTTGGCGGGGACTACGAGCGTCCGGATTCGGCCCGCGGGACCGCGGCGTTCACCGTCGATGGCGGGGTGACCTGGCAGCCATCGGCTGGCTTTCCCCGGGGTTACCGGTCAGGCGTTGCCATGCAGCGCCTCGGGGCCGAGCTGATCGCGATTGCGGTGGGAACGACGGGTTCTGACCTGAGCCGGGACGGTGGTCGCACCTGGTCGCCCCTCGACGGCACCGCGTTCAACGCGATACAGTTCGCCCCTTCGGGAGTTGCGTTCGCCGTTGGTGGACGAGGTCGAGTCGCAAGACTCGTCGTCCGCTGACCCTTTGCGCATGGCGCTTTGCGCTCTGCGCTCCAAGCCACTGGCCCAGTCCCCATGAATCGCATTCGCGTTGCGACCCTTGCGCTGTTCGTGCTGATCGCATCCTGCGACCGGCCCGCTCCGCCGCCCGCCGACAGTGCCACGGCAACACCACCGCCACCGCCGGCCGCCACCATTCCTGCCCCGGTCACGGCTCCGGCAACATTCCGCGTGCGCCTCGAGACCAGCCGCGGGCCGATCGTCATCGAGGCGCATCGTGACTGGTCGCCTAACGGCGTCGACCGGTTCTTCCAGCTTGTCGAGTTGGGGTACTACAATGACGTGAGGTTCTTCCGCGTGGTTCCTGGTTTCGTCGTGCAGTTCGGCATGCACGGAGTTCCCGCGACGAATGCGCTGTGGGCGGCCAACGGACTCACGGACGAGCCAGTCAAGCAGCCCAACCGGCGGGGCACCGTGACCTACGCGAAGTCAACGATGCCGAACTCGCGAACCACCCAGCTCTTCATCAACCTCCAGGACAACTCGTCGATGCTGGACGCCCAGGGGTTCGCGCCGTTCGGCGAAGTGGTGGAAGGAATGAGCGTCATTGACGCGCTCTTTTCGGGGTACGCGGACGAACCAAGGGGTCGGCAGACGGAGATTGCCGCCGAGGGCAACGGCTACCTGAACCGGACATTCCCGAAGCTCGACTTCATCCGGACAGCGCGGGTGGTGAAGTAACAAACACAGGCAACAGGCAACAGGCATCAGGCATCAGCGACGCAGCGGTTCTGATGCCTGATGCCTGATGCCTTGCCCCATGGCGGGTGAGCGCCAACTTACCCCGTCCATGCGCAGACTGGTCATCCTCGTGCTGGTCCTGCTGGCGGTGCACACGGCGCTGCTCTTCGTGCGTCCGTCGCAGGCAGCTTCACCCATCGTCGGCGAAGGACTGGACGTCGGAGTCGTCTTCGACGTCGGCGGACGCGGCGACAAGTCCTTCAACGACGGCGCATTCCTAGGCGCCGAGCGCGCCATCCGCGAGTTGGGAGCTCGCGTTCGGTACATCGAGCCGGGCGAAGGCACGGATCGTGAG
>DATCIJ010000108.1:0-9793 GCA_036507855.1 Gemmatimonadaceae bacterium
CCAGGCCGTGGTTTTCTCCCTGGTACTCGAGCAGGATCACGTCCTTCCCCAGCTGGCGTAGCGTATTGAAGTACGTGATGCCCTGGTTGAAGTCCACCGCGCCGTCCTTGTCGTTATGCAGCAGGATCAACGGCGTCTTCACGTTCTTGGCATGGAAGGCGGGCGAGTTGCGGATATAGGCGTCGTAGTTGTCGATGAAGTTGCCCGCGAACCGCCCCTGGCTCGACTCGAAGATCGCCTGGTTCGTCCCGCCGGTGTTCCAGTACACCGAGCTGTACATGCTCACGAGGTCGGTGAGCGGCGCGCCGGCGATGGCCGCCTTGAAGATGCTCGTCTGTGTCACCAGGAACGCGGTCTGATATCCACCCCATGAGTGGCCCCATAACCCGACTTTCGCCGGGTCGATCATTCCTGTCGCGATGGCTGCCTTCACCGCCGGAACCACGGACCACACCGCCGACATGCCCGGGTCGTTGACGCGATACACGATGTCCGGGTCCAGGACGGCGTAGCCGCGGCTCGTGTACAGCGACGGATCGGGCGCGCGCGTCTCGCTCGGATTCACGAACGACCGCATGTTCTGCGACCGGCGCTCGTAGATCGTCACCAGCAGCGGGTACTTCTTCCCCGGCTGGTAGTTCGCGGGCAGGTAGAGCGCTCCCTGCAGCCGGTCGCCCTTGTCGCTCCGATAGTCGATCAGGCGCGTGCCGCTCGACCACGCCATGTCCTTCATCTGCGGGTTCACGTCGGTGATCCGGTACCCGTCCCTGAAGCCGTCCTTGAAGACGTAGTAGTTCGGGAACTCGGTGAAGTTCTGCCGCGTGTACAGGTACGTGTCGGCGTTACGTGCCTTCGTGATGTTGAAGCGCGCGGTGTCGAACACCAGTTGCTGGGCGCCCGGCTTGCCGGGATCGACGCGCGAGAGTCCTTCCTTCTTGGTCCACTCACCGTACGTGCCGAAGTAGAGCGGCTTGCTGAGGTCGATCCCGCCGGTCCCCGGCCCCCCGAAACGGCCGCCACCACCCCCGCCGCCAGCCGCGTCGAACTGGTACGTGCGGTTGTAGCGCACCTGCGTGCGGCGGCCGTCGCCCGTGAGACTCAGCGCGCGCCCCGCCGCCGGATTCACCGGCACCTTCCACACATCCCAGTTGTCATACAGCAGCACGGCCGAGTTGTCCTTCGCCCAGCCCCGCGGCTGGATTGGCGGTGGGTAGAGGTTGTTGTGATCGTCCTGCGTGTTCACGAACGACGAGGCCACGCCCCGAGTGATGTTCACGGTATCGCCCGTGGCCAGGTCGAGCACCCAGTAGTGCCCGTCCTTCCCCCAGTAGAGAACCTTCCGGCCATCGGGCGAGGCCATCATCGGTCCGATGGCCGGTTTCTTCTTCATCTGCAGCAACGACTTCCCCGTCGACAGGTCGATGCGATACACGTCCACGAAATTGCGACCCGAGTAGCTCGCCTGCTGCTGGTAGTCGCTGTTGTCCGTTCCGAACGCGTACTTGTCGCCGGGCGTGATCGTCACCGAGCGGAGCGAATCGGCGACCAGCTGCACGAAGCGGTCTTCGGCATAACGGTATTGCGAGAGGTAGTTGAAGCTCCGGTCGAACTGTTCCTGGACAATCTGCTGCGATTGCAGGCGGGGATCATTCTTGTGCCAGAGGATGAGCGACACCTCGTCGTTCGCCCCGCCGGCGCGGCCGCCCGCCTGGTTGATCGTGCCGCCGGCGCCCGGGGCGCCGCCCTGAATTCCACCGCCCGCGCTACCCCGCCCGCCGGCCACCTGTCCCGCGGCGGGCTTCACGACTTCGCGGATGCCGAAGAAGACCGCCGACAGGTCGGTCGCATAACGAGGGGCGCGATCGGAAGCGAGCTTCCAGTCTTTCGGGAAGTCCTGGCGGCCGGCCGGATCGAACGTCAAGCGCTTCGCCGGTCCCGAAGGCCCGAACTGCGTGAACGCCACCAGCGTGAACGCCGTGTCGCGGCGGGCCTCATCGATCTTCCCGCGCATGACGCCTAACGCGCGCGAGCTGTCCGTCCACGCCAGGTGCCGGTAGATCATCTGCTCGCTGTCGAGCGAACGGGAGGCACTGGTCTTCATGTTGCGGAGCTGCACGCCGTTCCCGACCTGATCCGACGTCTCCATCGTGTACGCCAGCCATGCGCCGGATTCGTCGAAAGCGAACTCGCCGACCGGTCCCATGTTGAACCGCTCGCCGCTCTCGATGTGGTAGAGGATCACGCTCGCCCCACCGACGCTTCCCGAGGCGGCGGCCGGAGGCCCACCCGCGCGCCCACCACCGGCAGCCGCTGCGCCGGCGGTACCGGGGGTCGGCGCCGCTCCGGGCGGATAGCCGACGAGAGCCACCCACGTCGCCGTGTCGCCATTGAACTGGAAGCGACGAATGCGATCGAACTCCGTCTTCTCGCCGCTCGCCAGATTCATGAGGACGAACTTGTTCGCCGACGGCCGCCGGCTGCTGTCCGCCGCCTGCGCAGCGACGTTCGCGCCGGCGCCACCAGCACCAGCGCCGCGGGCATTGCCGCCCGCACCACCGCGGCCCGCTCCACGTCCCCGCGCCGATGAGTCCGCACGGGGAGGGGCGATGATGTAGCCCAGCCATCTCGAATCGCCGGAGATGACGATCGAGCCGCCGTTCTCGCCCACGGGAATCCGGGACTCGGCGGCCCCTTCCGCCGTGCTCCGCACCATCAGTGTGGCGTTCCCTTCAACCGGAGAGATCACGTAGGCGAACCACTTACCGTCATTCGACAAGGCAGTCTGCCGGATCGTGTTCCAGGACTTGATGTCCGCCAGCCCAATTGGCCGTGGACCTGACGGCGTCGCAGTCGCTGCCGCCTGCGTTTCCGGTGCGGCTTGTGCCCGCAGAACGACGGGGACGAGGACCGCGAAGTTGAGCGCGGCAACGACAAACCGGGGGGTTCGCATAAGCACCTCTGGGAAGCAGCCACAGGAGGGTGGCGTGCGAATCAGAATGTATGGAGACTTCAGCCAGGCGCGAGGAGATTTGGCCATCCCGTGCGGTAGATTCTCCTCACTCTTCACTCAGCACTCCTCACTATCCCAATGACCTGGCTCATCTGGGTGCTCGTTGGCATCCTCGCGCTCTACATCGCGATGGGCGTCTACCTCGCGATCGTACTGAGGTGGGAAGATGAGCAGACGGTTGGACTGAACTATTACGGCCGATCTCTGGCTGACCGCGAGCGATTCAAGCGCGCGCTGGCCCGGCACGCATCGCTGCTGTCGCCGATGCTCTGGCTGAACGGACGCATTGCCACGCTCGATTTCCGGCGCGCCCGCATCGAGTACAAGGGGGTGTCAGGACCGGCCGGCAGCTGCAGCGTCGAGAGCTTCCAGCGCGCCGAAGGCTATCAACCGGCGCCCGAGGACATTTTCGTCGTCACCCAGATGAAGTGCGGCACGACGTGGATGCAGAACGTGGTCTACGAGATCCTCCATCGAGGCAAGGGAACCCTCGTGGAGACGGGAACGGCGCTGTACGCCGTCTCGCCCTGGCTCGAGGGACGGAGGAGCGTACCGATCGAGAAAGCTCCCCTGCTCGGAACGGAGCGTCCCTCGCGCATCATCAAGACGCACCTTCCGGTGATTCTCTGCCCGTACGACCCCGCCGCGCGCTTCATCTACGTCGCTCGGCATCCAGCGTCGTGCTTCGCCAGCTGCGTCGATTTCGTGCGCACCAACGTGGGCGGCATGGCGCCGCCGATGCCTCTGTTCGAGGAGTGGTTCTGCTCGAAGGACCTCATGTGGTGGGGCACGTGGACCGACCACGTACTGGGTTGGTGGCGCTGGTCGCGCGAACAGACGAACGTGCTCTTCGTGCACTTCGAGGACATGAAGAAGGATCTGCCTGCGGTGATCCGTCAGGTAGCCGCATTCCTCGCGGTGAAGCCGCTGTCGGATGAGGAAGTCGCCGCCATCGCTGGCAGATGCAGCTTCCGGTACATGCAGGACCACCAGGAGGCCTTCGAGATGCAGCCGCCGCACCTCCTTCAGTCACGAGCGAAGCTCTTCGTGAGCGGCAGCGCCGATCGACACCTGGATGTTCTCCAGGAGGTGCGACTGCGCGTGGTCGCGTGGGCGGGTCGCGAGCTGGCCGGCACGGGGTTCCCGTTGGCGGACACCTATCCGGACGTGGCGGGAGCGGCGAGTTAGCGCCGCGAAGGCGCGAACGGGATGGTTCGCCAATAGCTTCCGCTACCGCTTGGGCGCAGGCAGCGTCACAAGTCGCCTCGCCGGTCCACCCAGGCCTATCTCGCGTGCCCTTCAGCTCCTTCAAGCTCCACCCCGACCTCCAACGCGGTATCAAGGAGCTCGGCTTCGTCAAGCCAACCGCGATCCAGGCCGACGCCATTCCGCCCGCAATGGAAGGACGCGACATACTCGCGTGCGCGATGACGGGGAGCGGCAAGACCGCCGCCTTTCTGCTGCCGATCCTTCATCGGCTGATTGGAGCAAAGCGAGGTACTACCCGAGCGCTCATCATCACCCCGACGCGTGAACTGGCCGCGCAGGTTGCGCAGGAACTCAACGAACTCGCCGTGCACACCCCGATCACGGCCGCGGCGATCTTCGGCGGCGTGGGAATGCGACCGCAGGAGCACGCCTTCCGCAGCGGCGTCGACATGATCGTCGCCACACCGGGTCGTCTCCTGGATCACCTGAAGTCCGAGTACGCGAAGCTGAACCACGTCGAGTACCTGGTCCTCGACGAAGCCGACCGGATGCTCGACATGGGATTCCTCCCCGACATCCGGCGCGTGCTGCAGCACATCCCGAAGAAGCGACAGACATTCTTCTTCAGCGCCACCCTGCCGCCCCCGATCGTGGCGCTCACGCGCGAGATGCTGCACAAGCCGGTGACTCTCAACATCGAACGAACCTCGAAGCCGGCGGTGGGCATCACCCAGGCCGTCTACCCGGTCGAGCAGGACCTGAAGACCCGTCTCCTGCTGCACCTGCTCGAGCGCAACGTGATGCGCGAAGCGCTCGTCTTCACGCGCACCAAGCATCGGGCCAACCGCCTGTGGGAGTTCCTCAGCGAGCGTGGGATCGCCGTCGGTCGCATTCACGGCAACCGGTCGCAGGCGCAGCGCACCGACGCCCTCGACGGCTTCAAGTCAGGCAGGTACCGCGTCCTGGTCGCAACCGACATCGCGGCACGCGGCATCGACGTCGAGGCGCTGGGCCACGTGGTCAATTTCGACGTCCCCGTCAGCGCCGAGGACTATGTGCACCGCGTGGGCCGAACCGCGCGAGCCGAGCTGACCGGTGAGGCATTTACCTTCGCGTCGCCTGACGAGTCGGACGAGTTGCGGGCGATCGAACGCGCCTTGAGCCTTGGCTCCGTCGGCAAGCCGCTGCTCCGCGTCACCGTGCCCGACTTCGACTACTCCGCGCGACCGACTGGTCGATTCGAGATCCCGATCCGCGACCGGATCGCGAAGATCCGCGCCGAGCGCGCTGAGGCGAAGGCGAGGGCCAAGGTGAAGGAGGAACGGAAAGCCGCCGCCGCTCAGCGCGGTGCCCGCCCGCCTGACGCGTCCGCGGGCCGGCCACAGCCCGGGAGCGAGAGGCCGCGCCGCGCGAGAACGGTCGCCGGCCAGCGCGAATCACCTTATCGCGACCGTGAACCGGATGGAGGACGAGGTGGTCGACCACCGGAAGCGCGCCCCAAGGGGACGCACCGAAGCGGTCGGGGTGGCGGCGGCGGACGGCGAGGATCGGATCGGCCGCGCTAGTGCCGTTCCAACTTGTCTCGACTAGAGTGGCGTAACTTCACGCTCTTGGCGATCGAACTCACTTGGGTCGCAGCCATCAGGCACATCGAGTTGGAACGGCACTAGTTCTCTTTCTCGGCTACAGGCTCATCAGGGCTGGGCGTCTCCGCCTCAGCGCGTTGCTTGGCCTCTTCGGCTCGGCGAGCCAGCTTGGCGTCCTGCTTCTGCTTTCGCTCGAGTTCCTTTCGGCGCTTCTCGAATCCGTAGTTGGGCTTTCGTGCCATTTTTCACCAGGAGACAGAGGTTTCAATCCGCGGACAGGTCCGAGACCCGGCAGTCCGGTGGACTGGAGTCGATGATGCGGCAGGCCATCCGCCAGCAGGCAACGGTGGCATCGCGTTCGCTCGGGAACGTCTCCACACCGCTGAACGCGCGAAGCGAGCCGCGACGGCCGATCGTGACGTCGAGCGTCCATTGGCCGGAGCCGCGAACCTGAAAGGTCCGCGGTGTGAGTGTAAAGCCCTTGTACCAGCGCGGAGGTGACACAGGAACCGCCAATTGAGGGTAACGCAAGTTAGCAGGTGGGACGTCCATTCCGTTGGAATAGGGAGTTTTTTTCACGCCCGGAGTGCGGCAAGAGCGGCTTTCTCTCCTTCGCGCCGCGAGCTACACTCTCCCGCACTACCGCTATTCGAAGAGGCCGCAAATGCTTCGCGTTCACGGACGAATCGCCGTCGCGGCATCCGCCGCGTTGCTGGCCCTGACCGGCGCAGCAAGTCTTGGCCCGCGCTTCACCCTTCACCCCGTTCGCGCACGCCCGGCTGTCGCGCTGGACTCGCTGCTGCTGCGAACGTACCAGTGGCGAAGCATCGGCCCGGACAAGGGTGGCCGATCGATCGGCGTGACTGGCGTGAAAGGTCGCCCGCAGGAGGCGTACTTCGGCGCGGTGGGCGGCGGATTGTGGAAGACGACCAACGGCGGCAGCGACTGGATACCCGTGACCGACGGCCAGATCGGCTCGACGTCCGTGGGCGCGGTGGCCGTCTCCGAGTCGAATCCTGATGTGGTCTACATCGGGACCGGTGAGACCTGCATCCGGGGCAACATCATCCCCGGCGACGGCGTTTACAAATCCACCGATGCGGGAAAGACGTGGGCCAAGGTCGGGTTCAGCGATCGCCAGAACATCTCGAAGATCCGCATCCATCCGACGAATCCGGAAATCGCCTGGGTGGCCGCCTTCGGGTTTCACGGCGCGCCTAACGCGGAGCGAGGCGTGTTCAAGACCACCGACGGCGGTCGGACCTGGCGGAAGGTCCTGTTTCGCGACGACAGGACGGGGGCGATCGACCTCTCGGTGGATCGGTCCAATCCGAACGTGATCTACGCGGCGCTGTGGGAGGCCTTCCGTAACGAGTACACGATGTCCAGCGGCGGCCCCGGTAGTGGCCTCTTCAAGTCAACCGACGGTGGCGAGACATGGACCGAGATCACCCGGCGCCCCGGGCTCCCCTCTGGCGTCGTCGGCCGCATCGGCGTCGACGTCTCCGGTGCGGATCCGAATCGCGTCTATGCCCTGGTCGAGAACGAGAACGGCGGGTTGTTCAGCTCCGACAATGGTGGCAACACGTGGACGCTGGTGAACAGCAATCGCAGCATCCGGCAGCGCGCCTTCTATTACACGCATATCACCGCTGATCCGAAGAACCGCGACGTTATCTACGCGCTGAACACGTCGTTGTTCAAGTCGACCGATGGCGGCAAGACGCTGACGAACGTCGGTGGCGGAACGCACGGTGACCATCACGATCTGTGGATCGATCCCGATAACCCGCAGCACCTGGTGAACGGGAACGACGGGGGCGGTACGGTCTCGATGCAGGGCGGCTCGGGTACGTGGTCGAACCAGAACTTCTCGACCGCACAGTTCTATCACGTCATCACCACGGGCCACGTGCCGTTCCACGTCTGCGGATCGCAGCAGGACAACAGCACCGCCTGCGTTCCGAGCGGTCCGACGTTTGGCGGGCGCGGTGGTGGTGGCGGAGGAGGTCGCGCAGCTGGAGCGTCGGCCGCCCTCGGGCCGCAGTTCCCCTCGTATACGGTTGGAGGCGGGGAGCCCGGGTACATCGCGCCGGACCCGAAAGACATCGACGTCTTCTACGCCGGCACCAACAACGGCGGATTCCTCACCCGCTTCAACCGGAAGACGGGACAACTGCGGGAGGTGAACCCGTACCCGCGCCAGTACCAGGGTGAGCCATCGAGCGCGGTGAAGGAGCGCTGGCAGTGGACGTATCCGATCATCTTCTCACCCGTCGACTCCAACGTCCTGTACACGTCTTCCCAGCGGGTGTGGAAGACCACCAACGGTGGCCAGAGCTGGGAACCGATCAGCGGGGAACTGACCCGCCACGACCTGAAGACCATGGGACACTCCGGCGGGCCGATCACCGGCGACATGAACTGGCCGGAGATCTACGCCGTCGTGTTCTCACTCGCGCCGGGCAAGCGGAACGTGAACGTCATCTGGGCCGGGTCGGACGATGGCCTCGTTCACGTCACCCGCGATGGTGGCCGCACGTGGGATAACGTGACGCCGCGCGACATGCCCGAATTCGGCCGCGTGAGCCAAATCGACGCGTCGGCGTTCGACGACAGTTCGGCCTACGTCGCCGTGAAGCGCCCGCTGCTCGACGACACCGCCCCGTACATCTTCCGCACGCACGACTTCGGCCGCACCTGGACGAAGATCACGAACGGGATCCTTCCTAACGATTACGTGCACGCGGTGCGCGAGGACCACACGCGTCGCGGACTGCTCTATGCCGGCACCCGCCTGGGCGTCTACATCTCGTACGATGACGGCGGCACGTGGGAATCACTGTCGCTCAACCTGCCGCGCGTCCCGGTCAACGACCTCATCGTCGAGAAGAACGCGCTCGTGCTGGGCACTCACGGTCGAAGCTTCTACGTGCTCGACAACATCGAGCCGCTGCGCCAGATGACGCCCGCCATCTCGGCCTCGACCGACCCCTATCTCTTCAAGCCTGCCAACGCGATCCGCTCGGGTGGCGCGGCACAGATCCAGTACTGGCTCAAGCGGCCGGCGCAGAGCCTGACGATTGAAGTGATCGATGCCGCCGGACGGACGGCCGCGACGATTGCCGGCGTGGAACCAGGCGCCGGTCGCGCGGGCGCCGAAGGACGCGCTGGCGGCGGGGGTGGGGGTGGGGGTGGGGGTGGGGGACGCGGTGGGCGTGGCGGCTTTGGCGGTGCGCCGATGGGCGCCGGACTGCAGACCGTACAATGGGGGCTGCAATACCCGGGGGCCACGACGTTTGCCGGGATGATCCTCTGGGGCGCGTCTACAGCGGGACCATTGGCGGTCCCCGGCAACTACACCGTGCGCCTGACCGTCGACGGCCGCGTACAGACGCAGCCGCTCCAGGTCGTGAAGCACCCGCTCTACAAGGACGTCACCCAGGCCGACCTCGAAGCGCAGTTCGCGCTGGCGCTCCGCGTTCGCGATAAACTCAGCGAGGCCAACCAGGCCGTCATCCGGATCCGCGACATCAAGGGTCAGGTCGGCGATCGCCTCGGCAAATCGCAGGACAGGCGCCTCAAGACCGTTGGCGACACGCTGGTCAAGCAGATCAGCGCGGTGGAGGAGGAGATTTACCAGGTGCGGAACCAGAGCGGTCAGGACCCGCTCAACTTCCCCATCAAGGTCAACAACCGGATCGCCACCCTGAATCGCTCGGTGAACACCGGTGACGGCGCGCCCATCGCCAACGCCGAACCGATCTTCAACGACCTGGTGCAGGAGTTGAAGGTTCAGACGGACCGGTTGGAGCTGATCATCAATACGGAATTGCCGAAGCTGAACGCGGAGCTCCGTCGACTTGGACTGGTCGAAATCAGTGGTGGAAGAGTGATTTCCTGAAACCGGATGGGAGATGGGAGATTTGAGATCACCTGCAGAGCGATGAACGTCCGCACTGCTCGACTCCCATCTCTTCTCCTCCTG
>DATCIJ010000109.1:0-32373 GCA_036507855.1 Gemmatimonadaceae bacterium
CCCCCCAGCCGCCGCTCCAGCGCCAGCTCCCAGCTCCAGATCCAGCAACTCGCCCTGGCACCAGTAATAACAACTCGGCTGGTTCTGTTGCTGGCCGCGTCCCGGTCGGCGGGAGTAGGTTTCTGGCATCATCGGGCACCACCGTAAACGGGAGATCGGCGATGCAAGACGGCGCCTCGGGAAAGACGGCAAAGATCTGGCGGGACGGCGCCCTCGTGAACTGGGAAGACGCCAACATCCACGTGATTTCGCACGTGGCACACTACGGTTCCGCCGTCTTCGAGGGCATCCGCTCCTACGATACGCCGAATGGTGGTGCCGTCTTCCGGCTGCGCGATCACATGCGCCGTCTGCACGATTCGTGTCGCATCTACCGGATGCCGATGGCGTATTCGATCGATGACCTTGTGCAGGCCACGGTCGACACGATCGCGGCCAATGATCTGACGGCGTGCTACATCCGTCCCATCGCGGTGCGCACGGGTGAGCAGATGGGCTTCTATCCGATCGGTGTGCCGGTCGAGACCTTCATCATCTGCTGGAAGTGGGACACATACCTGGGCCATCAGGCGTTCGAGGAAGGCGCCGACGCCTGCGTGTCGAGCTGGCGGCGAGCCGCCCCGGACACCTATCCCACACTGGCGAAGGCCTCGGGGAACTACCTCAACTCGCAGCTCTCGAAGATCGAGGCGCGACAGGACGGCTATCACGAGGCCATCACGCTCGACGCCTTCGGTCACGTATCCGAGGGCAGCGGCGAGAACCTTTTTCTCGTTCGCGACAACGTCCTGTATACCTCGCCGATCTCCGCCGGAATTCTGCACGGCATAACGAGAGATTCGGTGATGCGGCTGGCGCGCGACAAGGGGCACGAAGTGCGCGAGCAGAACCTTCCGCGTGAGATGCTCTACCTCGCGGACGAAGTGTTCTTCTGCGGCACGGCCGTCGAAATCACGCCGGTGCGCTCGGTTGATCGAGTCCCGGTGGGATCGGGGAAGCCGGGTCCCGTGACCCGCGCGCTGCAGTCCGAGTTCATGGGGATCGCCAAGGGGCGGATTGCGGACCGTCACGGGTGGCTCACCCAGGTTCCAGTCGCTGCCGCCGTGCGCTAGGCGCTCCCGGCACTTGGCCGCGTTATGTCGCGCCCTTAGCTTGAAGAGCAGCTGAGAGTTGACCGTTGAGAGCTGAGAAAAGAGAGAGATCGGAGTGGCGAGGGGTCGCCTCGGCGCTGGCGTCTCTCTCTTCTCTCAACTGGCAACTCTCAACGCTCAACTCGTGACGGAGGACACAGTGGTCGTTGGGTGTCTGGCGCTGAACTCGTCGTTCGAGCCGCTGACGATGGTGCCCCTCAAGCGGGCGCTCCGACTCGTGATCGACGGCAAGGCTGAAATCGTGGAGGCCGACTCGGCCCGCCCCGTGCGCTCCGAGAGGCTCGCCTTGCCGCGCCCCGCCGTCATCCGCCTGACGAAGTTCATCCACGTGCCCCGGCGCTTCCGCCGCCAGGTCACGAACACCTTCCTGTTCGCGCGCGATGGCTATCGCTGCCAGTTCTGCGGCAAGTCCATCATGGAACTGCGCCCCCGCGAATCGCTCACGCGAGACCACCTGGTCCCGTTGTCACGCGGCGGCACCAACATCTGGACCAACGTCGTCACCGCCTGCAGCCCGTGCAACACGCGCAAGGGGAACAGGCTCCCCTCCGAGATCGGGATGCATCCGCTCACGAACCCGATCGAACCGCACTTCGTGCATCTCAGCTGGGCGGTGCGCCGCCTCACGCCCATCCAGGCGCGGTACATCCGCCTGTTCTACGGTGCGGGTGTGCTGCACCAGCTCGAGGGACTGGAGCACCGTCGCCTGCGGGCTCGCGCCTGAGGCTACAGGCTTCGGACTCCAGGCTTCAGTGGCAGCGGACTTCTGAAGCACGAAGCCTGAACCCACTTCACGGAACCACGAAGGTTCGTGATCGCGCCTGCAGATTCCGCCGTTCGGCGCCTAACAAACGCACGAGCATTCGCCTGATCCCGCGCCCCAGGGCCGTTCCGGGATTGCCGTCGCCGCGAACGGCCGGCTGGAGTTCTCCGCGCAACCATCGCTCGACTTCGTCGAGATCGGTGAGCGAAAGGCTCTCCACGTCCAGCACGCCAATGAAGTATTGCCGGCTGCGTTCGCCCGACGCGCGTAACGGGACCCGCATCGGGCGCTCGACCTCCTGAATCATGTCGGCAAACGAGCCGAACTGGCCGGCGGACATGATGGCCTCGCCATCGCGCTCAACGCGAACGACGCGATACTTCTTTCCCAGCGCGTCGTAGTACACGAACACGTCCCACTCGGTGCGGCTTCGCAGGGCGTCAAACACACGCCCCCCCGACCACAACTCGACACGGAAGTGCAGACGGGCGGGGAACCCGCTCTGCAGGAGGCTCTGGGTTTCCGGATCGGAGATCACGTCCAGTGCCCGGATCGACGGTCCTTCCTTCGTCAATGCCGCCGGCGCGGGAAGCGTGATTTCCAGGCGTGGCTGCCCCTGGGCGGGCAACGGCTCCGCCGCCAGCAGCACCGCGAACAGTACCGCGCGTCGCACCTAGAACCTGGGCTGAAGGCGCGCGAAGAAGTTGAGCGGCGTGCGCGGGTCCGTTACGGATTTGGCCAGGTACAGCCCCAGGTCATCGAGTCGCAGCCCGACACCCACGTCAGCGCGAAACGTGTGAAGGCCCGGGAACGAGCCAGCACCGTACTGCAGGTCGCTGACGCGCGGTCCCACCAGCCACCCACGCCCCACATCCGCAAACGCCACCCACTCCGCGCTGCGACCCCAGCCGAACCGCCGGCGGCGCCGCTCCTGGTCCAGCAATCCGAAAAGACCGGCGCCGATCTCGCCGCGATACTCGACCTGACCGAGCGCAAACCGTTCGCACTGCGCCGGGATGCCTTCAGGAGACCGCGGGCCCCCAGGCGTACCTTCGACGCGAGCCCCGGCGCAGGTGAGGAAATCCGTGCCAGGCCGAATCTGCCGGAAGTCGTAGCCGGGAAGGGAGCCGGCGCTTCCCAGTGAGAATCGTCGCTGCAACGGCAGGTCGTCTCCGCTGAGCCAGCCGCCCGCCACCAGTCGCAGATTGAGCTGCCCTTCGGCCGAGATGCGATTGTAGCGTCGCATATCGACCAGCACGCGGTCGAATGCATTACGTCCGGTCGGATTGATGTCCCGTATCGCACGCGAGGTGGGTCCGTATTCGGTTATCCTGCCCACGCCATACTCGTACTCGCCGGTGATGTACCAGCCGGACCACGGATCGGTCGCGTCGTTGCGCGTGTCGTAGCGCACCCCCGCGCGAATGAGATGGAAGCGCCCCGCATCCAGGATGGGATTGGGTCGCCAGTCCTGGTTGTCCCGAAAGAGGGACCATGGATCGCGCGCGGTGGGGGTCGCCCAGCGTTCATCGGCCCACGAGACCGTCGCGTCGAGGTGATTGCCGATGAATCCGGTCACGCTCAGCGACGTGCCATGCCGGTTGTAGTAGTCGCGATAGTCCCGGTGAAGGAGGAACGACGCCAGGCCGACTTCCGAATCGGACAAGTGCCATTCCTCGACAGGCGCGACGACGTCTTCCATCCGCCCGCCGATCCGGATGCCGCGGGTTCCTCCCAGCTGCAACTCGACGCGGAGCAGATGCCCGAGATTCTCACTCTTCAGCTCGAATCGATCGGCGCTGCGCAGCACGCCCATGGCGTCGGCGGTGAGTCGGCCCCACGAGAAGTTCAGGTACGCGCGCGGTCCGAGCAGGAGCGGCAGGCCTTCCACGCGATTGTAGGTGCGCGCCGTGACCAGGCGCAGATCGCCGCGCGATCCCTCCCGAGGCGTCATGCGCCGGCGATACCACCGCTCATCCTCACTCTCATCGCGGACGACCAGGCGGTTCGCGTCGGACTCCACCAGCACGTGCTCCGGGTACGAACGGGCGCTTCCTTCCACCTGGCCGCCGCCAATCGTTGTCACGGTCCCGCCGATCACGGTGACCGGTCCGGTGACGCGACCGGCGCCGCGAACGACGAGACTGCCGTTGACCAGGACCAGTCGGCCGGTCACCCGGCCGGCCACGACTACCTGTCCCGTCATGACCGCGACGTCGCCTTCGATCACCTCGGAAGCCGGCACCGTCAGGTCGCCCGTCACACGGCGCGACGTCGTCGCATTGAAGACCTGCTGCACCTCATCCGCAATGTCGCGCGGGACTGCGCGCAGGTCCCTGACTTCGACCGTCGGGGGAGAAGCCTGCTGCGCCGGCGCGATGGCGGACCAGGTCAGCAGCAGGAGCAAAGTCGAACGCAGGCGCATGAGCAGGGGAGAAGAAAGGCGGGCCGCCGCACGTGCGAGACTCGAGCCTCGCTGCCCGGCTTACTGAAATTCGGCGAACGCCGACCGGCCGGCAACGCCGGAACCAGCCGCGATCACGCCATGCTCATCGTCGTGTCGCCCGCCACTCCCAGGCGTTTCATGCGCCGGTAGAGATTCGGCCTGTCGGTTTTCAGCCGGCGTGCGGCTTCGGCGATGTTGCCGTTCGCCATGGCCAGCGCGCGCGTGATCAGCAGCCGCTCGTACTCGTCCAGCAGGTCGTTCAGGGGTGTGTCGAGCTGCTCGGCGTCGGGGAGTTCCGCGTGGCGAACCGGTGCTTCCTCATCGACGAGCAACACCTGCGCCACCTCGCGCGGCGTGATGCGTTCACCCGGATGGAGGATGACGAGTCGTTCGACGATGTTCGCCAGTTCCCTGACATTGCCCGGCCACGAATGTCTCTGGAGCTGACTGATTGCCTCAGGCGACCATTCTGAGGAGGCGCGACCGGTTCGCACGCGAAACAGGGAGACGAAGTGCGCCACCAGCGCGGGAATGTCGCCCGGCCGTTCCCGCAGCGGCGGTACGTCGATCGGTATCACGTTCAACCGGAACAGCAGGTCCTCGCGGAAGCTTCCCTCGCGTGCTGCCTTTTGCAGTGCCTTGTTCGTGGCGGCAATGATGCGAACGTCGACTGGAATCGGTTTCGTGCCGCCGAGCCGTTCGATCTCGCGCGCTTCGATGGCGCGGAGCAGCTTGGCCTGCGCTTCGGGTCCCAGGTCGCCGACTTCGTCGAGCAACAACGTGCCACGGTGCGCAAGCTCGAACCGTCCGATGCGTCGCTCGGACGCGCCGGTGAACGCGCCACGCTCGTGGCCGAACATCTCGCTCTCCACCAGATCGCGGGGCAGGGCGGCGCAGTTGACCCTCACGAACGGCTGGTCGCGCCGGGGACCGCCGGCGTGGATCGCCGCCGCGACGAGTTCCTTGCCGGTGCCCGATTCCCCGCTGATCAGCACGCGCGAATCCGTCGGCGCCACGCGGGCGATCATTTCGCGCAGGCGCTGCATGGCCGGGCTCGATCCGATCATCTCACCCGACAGGCCAAGCTCCGCGCGCAACGCCTCTGCCTCACGACGGGCGCGGCGCAGCTCGAGCGCCGAGCTGACCGAGAGTAGTACGCCTTCAGGTGTCAGGGGCTTCTCGAGAAAGTTGTGCGCGCCCAGTTGCGTGGCGCGCACCGCATCGGCCAGCCCTGCGCGCCCGCTCATCATGATGACCGGAAGATCGGGAAGCTTCTCGCGCAGCGCCTGGAGCGTGGCTATCCCGTCCATGCTGCCCGGCATCATCAGGTCCAGCAGCACTACATCCGGGTCTGCCTGGACCGCCGCCGCAACGCCTGACGAGCCGTCGGCGGCTTCTCGGACTTCGAACCCCTCAGCGGTGAGGAGTGCCCCCACCATCCGCCGGATGTTCGGCTCGTCGTCGATGATGAGGGCGTAAGGCACGCTGGCCGGAACTCAGGGCCTGCGCGCCGACTCGGAGGCCGGTACGCGCTCAGGCTCGCGTGCCCCCGAGGGCCAGCCGCCGACCGGATTCGCCGCGGGCAGGCCGCGCAGGTCCGAGATGGCCTTCGTCGTGTACCGCTGCCCTTCGGAAACGCGTTCGACCTCGATGGCGATCGCCTCGACGGCCTGCTCGATCCGGTCCAGGCGTGGGGCGATGTCCGATACGGTTGCGGTCTCGCCCCGGCGATCCATGCGGCGGGCAAACGCCCGCGCCAACGGGAGGCCAACGATCACGAACGCCACCATCACGAAGAAGGCGACCGAGATATCGACCGCCTGCGGTGGAATGACGTTCTCCGGGTTGAACTGCGGCTGAATCGTAATGTTCTGTCCCTGCGCGCGTGCCGCCGCGATCTCGGCTCTCACCTCTTCGAGCGCGTCCTGGACGCTCCGCCGCGCGTTCGCCCTGTCGCCTACCCCGGCCTCGCTGAGGGCTTTGTTGACCGCTTCCTCGATTCGCGCGCCGACCTCGTTGGCGTTAGCGGTGCGCGGCGGTGACGGAGGAGCCGGAGTCGCAGCCTGTTGAATCACATTAATCATGTCCTACCTCGCTCGGCGCCCGGCAGGGCTTCCGGTGTGGGCAATCGTTCAGCGAGCAGTCGCGCCGTGAAGCGCTGCGACTCGGCCATCCGTTCCACTTCGAGCGCGATGGCGTCAACCGCCTGCTCGATGCGGTAGAGTCGGTCTTCGACGCCAGGGTCCGTCAGTTGGCCGTGGTGCTCACGGCTCCGCATCCTCATCCTGGCCAGCGACAGAATCGTGGCGCTCGTGGTGCCAAAAATGACGGCGGCCAGGGCAACGTCTCCGGGGCTGACAGCCATCGCCATCAAGCCTCGTGGCGGGACTGGGAAGCCGGAATGGCGGCGCGTTCCTGGCCGCGGTCCGCAAGCAACTTCGTCACAAAGCGCTGCCCCTCGGCGATGCGCTCCACCTCCACCGCCATGGCGTCGATGGCTTGTTCGATGCGCTCCAGCCGGTGATCGGTCTCGTACGAAGACGGGGCGACTGATGCCGAATCCCGCTTCCACAGTTTCCGAGCCTGGACGAGCACGAGCGGAATCCCCAGGACCATGACGATCCCCGTGATCATGCCGGCAATCGCGATGATGGTGTCTTCGCTCACTGGGGTGGGTTGAAGGTTCAGGCCGCTGACGGACGCTGGGTCGGGAGAGTGAACGTTACGACCGTACCCCCATCAGGTGGGCACTGGATGTCGATGCTCCCATCATGCGCCAGGATAGCCTGGCGCGCGATAGCCAGCCCCAATCCTGTGCCACCGGGCTTGCTCGTGATATACGGCTCCCAGATGGTTTGGATTCGCTCTGGCGGTATCCCCGGGCCACTATCTCGCACGTGGATTTCCACCGCCTCGGCCCCCCCCCCCGGCATCGTGGTGCGCCCCACGCCAACCTGAATCTTCCCTCCGGGCCCGCTGGCGTCGGCCGCGTTGAGCAGCACGTTCGAGAGCGCACGCTGGAGGGCATCGTGATGGCCCCGGATCATGACCTCATCCGAGTCGACTGAAACCTCGACGGCGATGTCGGGCGGTACGGTCGCTCGAGAGGCATAACGCACCATTTCCCCTACATCCACGTCGGAAAGCGGTCCCTCGGGCAATCGCCCGAACTGCGCGAACGCGCGCGACATCTGGTCCAGGCGACTGGTCTCGGTGCGCAATACCTCGACCACGTCGCCCAACGCGGGCGGTGCCTCACGCTCGAGTCGTGCCAACGCAAACTGGATGGGCGTGAGCGGATTCTTGAGCTCATGCGCGAACCGGCGCGCACTCTCTCGAAACGCGCGGAGGCGCTCGGCTTCGAGTGCCCGTGAGCGCCCCGTGGCCAGCTCCTCCGACATGGCGCGCATCCGGAGCCGCAGCGTCTCGAACTCCGGCGCTCCGCGGACCGGCGTCGCGGGAGGCAGCGGCTCCCCGTGAGCGATCTGCTCGGTCCAGCCGACCAATTCGTTGAGCGGGCGACTGAGCTGGCGGCTCAGGTGCCCCGCCACGCGCGAGACGATGAGCGCCAGGAGCAGGAGCCCGACCACCGCGCCTGTCACCATCAACGGCACGAACCGATCGACCAGGAACTCGAGCCTGCGCGCCTGGGTCAGCGATTGGCTGAGTTCCCTCTCGTGGTTCTGGAGTGCGGCTCGCTGTGCTGGCGTCAGGTCTGCCCCTCGGAGTCCTTCAATGGCACGTGAACCGCTTCCGGCCACTCGCTCCCAGGCCGCCGCTTCGCCGATCAGGGGCAAAGCCCGACCCACGCCCACCGACCACGCAATCGTCACCCCGATGGCCGGTACGAGCGCCAGCGCGGCGAGGATGATCAGGAGGCGTGTTCTGAACGCGAGGGAGCTGAGCATGGACTTCATACGATTGCTGATTCTTCTTGGTGTTTGAAGCCTGACGCCTCAAGCCGCAAGCCTCAAGCCTCGTCTTATGCGCACTCACACCGATTACCTCACGTTCAACACGAAGAAGCGGCAGGAGATCATCGATATCACTGATGATGTCGAGAAGTGTCGCGCGACCGCAGGCATCAGCGAAGGATTCGTCCTCGTTTCCGCGATGCACATCTCGGCCAGCGTCTTCGTCAACGACCATGAACCCGGACTCTGGAAGGACATTCTGGACTGGCTGGAGGAGCGAATCGCTCCGTGGGACGCGGAGCGGTATCGACACAACTCCGGCACCGGCGAGGACAACGCCGCGGCGCACCTGCGTTCCCTGACGGTCGGTCATGAAGTGATCGTGCCCGTGACCGGCGGGCGGCTCGACTTTGGCCCCTGGCAGCGGGTGTTCTATGGCGAATGGGACGGCCGCCGGCCGAAGCGGGTGATCGTCAAGGCGATGGGGGAATGATCGGCGTGGGCACCGGGTGCTGTGGACCGGGGACCGGTACCCAGTACCCGGTTCCCGTACCCAGTACCCAGTACCCAGTCCCCCGGACCCTGTTAGATTTCCCCATCCGCTCGGGCCGAGGTGGTTGCCCGGAACTCGCTGGAAAGCGAGGTCCCAAGGCCATGTCCCGAAGCGCTGGCGCCATCGGTGTTTCCGCGACGTCGCGGCGAGTCGGTGCGCGTGAGTGGCGGTTCGCGCGGATACCGTCCATCGGACGCGCGAGAGCCCGCTGCGGGCCGCAACCGGTTGGCGGTTCGCGATTTCACGTTTCCAAGCGCTGCCGATGCCCGCGTTTTCGGGTTCGCGTCCGGTGAGCGCCTCGAGGGCCGTCCGCGCTGTGCGCGCGACCGGTTCACCCACAACATCCTTCACAACCGATGAACCCACGTCAGACCAGGCACGCGCCGACGCGCGTGCCGGTCGCCCCCCTGTACCGGGGCCCCCAGGCCACTGCCGCCGTCACTCCCCTTCCTCCCACTGCCTTCCAGCACGCACCTAACGCGGCGCTCCTGATCGACTTCGACAACGTCACGATGGGCATCCGCTCGGACCTGGCCGCCGAGCTCCGGAGCCTGCTCTCGTCAGAGATCATCAAGGGCAAGGTCGCTGTGCAGCGGGCCTACGCCGACTGGCGCCGCTATCCTCAGTACATCGTCCCCCTCGCCGAGTCGTCGATCGACATGATCATGGCGCCCGCGTACGGATCGTCGAAGAAGAACGCCACTGACATCCGTCTCGCCGTCGACGCCATCGAGATCGTCTTCACCCGCCCGGAGATCGGGACCTTCATTCTCCTTTCCGGCGACTCCGACTTCGCGAGCATGGTCACGAAGCTCAAGGAGTACGGCAAATACGTCATCGGCGTCGGCATCCGCGAGTCGTCGAGCGATCTCCTCGTCATGAACTGCGACGAGTACTACAGCTACAACGCCCTCGCCGGCCTCGTGAAGGCGAGCGAAGAAGAGGTCGTGAAGTGGGACCCCTGGGAACTGGTGGTCGAATCGATCAACAGGATGGTCAAGAACGGCGACGTCATGCGGTCGGATCGCCTGAAGCAGGTCATGCAGGACATCGACCCCCAGTTCGACGAGAAGAACCTGGGTATGTCGAAGTTCTCGAAGTTCTGCCAGGAAGCCGCGTCGCAGGGTCTCCTCAAGGTCACCAAGCTGGACAACGGCCAGCTCGAGGTGGCTCCCACGGACCAGTCGGCGCGCGCGGGAACCGGCGGCACGCCGTCGCCACGGGGGCCGGGCAGCCAGCCGGCCGGCGCACCGGCGCAGGGTGCCGCCTCGTCAGGCAACGGCGAGCGCGAGGACCGTGGGGGCCGCCGTGGCCGCCGCGGAGGTCGCGGCCGGGGAAGGGATGACCGTCGTGACCGTGAGGCCCCGGCACGCGAGGCCCAGGGCACTTCGACTCGTGAGGCGCCGCGCGACGCAGCGGCACGCGCTCCGGAGAGCCAACCGGCCGAGACTCGTCAGGCGTCGGCGGCCGCCGCTCAGGACGGCATTGGACGCGGTGGAGAACGCCTGACGAGGGAAGAGGCCTTCGACCTGGTCAAACGCGCGGCAGCGTCCCTGGTGCAGGGTGATGTGGCCGTCCCGGCCTCAGCCCTTCGCCGGCGCGCCTTCGAGCTGCTCGGCCGCGACAGCGAGAGCCTGGCCGACCGGTTCTTCAATCGGGTTCTGCGCGACGCGCACGACGCCGATCTCATCGACCTGCGTCGTCGAGGCGACGACTTCGAAGTGGCTCTCCCGTCGCAGGTGGCCCCGGTTGCGGAACAGCTCAACCGGGCGGCCGCGGCGCATGCGGCAGCGGCTGCACCGGCCTCCCCGGCCCCCGTCGTGCGTGGCATGGGCCCGCGGCGCGGCATTCCAGCAAAGGGTCGCGGTGGGGCTCGAGGAGGAATGCCGCCGGCTGACCTCCTGCTGATCGGCGTCGTGGAAACGCCGCCCGAGCCGGCGGCGGATCCGGCCGCCGAGCCGGCCGCGGAAACTCCAGCGAAAAGGCGCGGCGGGCGTTCCAGGGCGGCAGCAAAGGCGAAGACTGCCGGCGCTGAAGCGAAGCCTGCCCAAAAGAAGAAAGCTGCCCGCGCTCCACGCGCGAAGAAGAGCGCCGAGGCAGCCGACTAGTGCCGTTCCAACTTGTCCAGCCCGGAAGGGGTCGACTGAATGCAGCGGACGCCCGATGTTCAGTCCCTCACGCCAGTTTGGGACAATAGGTTGGAACGGCACAAGTCAGCGTGACCGCGGTGGCGTCCTCGCGGGCGCCGGGGAAGTCGGCGCGTCCCCTGCGACCGGAGTTCTACTCGCGCGCGACCGAATTGGTCGCGCGCGAGCTGCTGGGCGCGGTGATCGAGCATCGCTCAGCAGCCGGTACGGTCCGCGGACGCATTATAGAAACCGAGGCGTACCTCGGGCCGCACGACCCCGCGTGCCACGCGGCCGCCGGCCTGACCGCGCGCACTCGCACGCTGCATGGGCCGCCTGGTTGTGCGTACGTGTACTTCGTCTACGGCATGCACTGGTGCTTCAACGCCGTGACCCGGGAGGAGGGGCACGGGAGCGCAGTGCTCATTCGTGCCCTCGAGCCGCTGTCTGGACATCCGCTGATGCGCCGCCGCCGTCGCGTCGACCGCGACACGGAACTCACGAGCGGACCGGCTCGACTATGCGAGGCTTTCGGGATCGGCCGTGACCAGGACGGCGTCCGGCTCGATCGCGGTCCGCTTCGGATTCTGCAGGGAGAGCCGGTGCCTGACGAGCAGGTCGCGATCACCCCTCGGATCGGGATTCGCAAAGCAGCCGACTGGCCGCTGAGGTTCGTGGTGCGCAGGAGTCCCTTCGTATCCCGATAGGCGCGAGAAAGGGTGCGATGCAGGAAAAAAGGGCCCGCGTTCGCGGGCCCTTTGCGCATTGCGCATTGCGCTTTGCGCTGAATCAGAACTTCTCTATCGAGCTCCCGAAGCTGTATCGAATCCCGCCCTCGAACACCATCGTGTACGCCGAGCGGTTCATCAGGAATGCATTGCGGGTCGGCATCGCGCTGGCCTGGCCGAAAATGGCCGAGCGCCCGAAGTTCAACTGGAGACCGACTGCCGCCACGAGCGAAGCGCGAGAGCTGAACTGGTCGACGTCGGTATACACCTGCTCGAGCGATTCCTGGCTGCTGAATGAGCCCAACGGGGTTGCGGTCTGCAGCACGTTCAGGGCGATGCCACCACCGGCGTACGGGACGAAAGCGCCGTCCCCGGAAGGCATGGCGTAGACCTCGACGGAGTACCGGCGCCAGTCCTTCACGTCGACCGGTCGGGCCGCGCCGGAAACCGTCGGATCGTAAACGGCAGCCTGCTTTTCGAAGAAAGCCTGCTGGACTGACACGCGAAGCGCGAAGCGCTGGCGCATGATGAACCACTCACCGCCGACCGAAGGAGCCGTAATGGTCTCCTCCACATCGTAGCCGGCATTGAACATCATCGCTCCCCCGTTGATGCCCCAATACCACGCGTCCCGGGCGGCCGGGGCCGCGGGAGCGTTCGCCTGCGCGAACGACACTGCGGGAACGAGCATCATGCCGGCGAAAGTCGCGGCGACCGTGCGAACCATGCGCATACGCTGAGCCTCTGAAGCGGAATAAGGAGTCGGCGCTGCTCGGCGACGCCGCGGTCAGCGCGAATGGCGAGTAGCACATGACCTCGCGAGGCATTACCAGCCCCCGCCCGGGTCCGGCGACTCATGAAAGGGACGATACTCCCGGTAAGCGGGTCACTGGCCCGGAGCGCAGTGTGCAGTGCGTCACAAACCGGAATGGGCAATGGGAGACGTGAGATCACCCGCATTCCGATCAGATCTGAACCGATTGGCAGTTTGTCTCCCATCTCCCACCTCACGTCTCCCAAGCCCTACCGCCCCGCCACGTCGCCTAGCATCGTCCGAGGGCGTCACAAGCCCGTCAACCGATTTGGAGGGCAATTGGCCGAGCACGTCTCACCGTCGGCGCGGGAACGCGTGGTTCAGGACCTGGCGGATCACTTCGCCCAGGATCGCCTGACGCTCCCGGAGTACGAACGCCGCGTGGAGCTGGCTTACCGTGCGGCTTCGGCTGACGCCTTGCAGGACCTGACTCGTGATCTGTCGCCCCTGCCGCCAGCGCGCGTCGCCGTGCCGGGGGCGATGTCGGCCCCGGGCGAGTCGCGTCTTGCGCCAAATTCGACCCGGGCCAAGACCTTCCTCGCGTTGATGTCAGGCATCGTCCGGCGTGGCACATGGACGGTGCCGTCCAGAATCCGGGCGGTGGCCTTCATGGGCGGAATCGGACTGGATCTTCGCGAAGCCACGCTCACCGCGCCGGTCACCGACATCTACGTCTTCGCGTTAATGGGGGGAGTCGAGATTATCGTGCCGCCGGATGTTCGTCTCGAGACCGACGGTTTCGCCATCATGGGCGGATTCGAGGATCAGCTGAGGGAGCCCGCGTCACGCGACCCCGGCGTGCCTCTGATCCGTGTGCATGGTCTGGCGATCATGGGCGGAGTAGAAGCGCGCGTACAGGAGCCTGGAAACGAGGGCGTGGGGGAGCCCCGAGGCTGATTCAGGTTTTCTGTCCCACATCCGCCACCCGCCACCCGCCACCCGCCACCCACCGTTCTATATCACGCCGAGTTTCGCTCCGACGCGTTTGAACACCGCCACGGCGAACTCCAGGTCGTCGCGCGTATGCGCGGCTGAGATCTGGCAACGGACCCTGGCGGTTCCCTGAGGCACGACGGGGAACCCGAACCCGGTCACGAAGATTCCCTCGGCCAGCAATGCGTCACTCATGGCGATGGCTGCCGCCGTCTCACCAATGATGATCGGGACGATGGGCGTGTCGCCGGGCAGCGGCTTGAATCCGGCCTCGGTGATCGCCGCGCGGAACCAGGACGTGTTGTCGCGCAGCTGCTGAACGCGCTCCGGATGCGTCTCCAGAAAGCGAACCGCCGCCAGCGCGCTCATGGCGACAGTGGGCGGCAGCGCGTTCGAAAAGAGCTGCGGCCGGGAACGTTGCGTCAGCATGTCGGCCAGGGCGGCCGGGCCCGCGACAAAACCGCCGGCTGCGCCACCTAACGCCTTCCCCAGCGTGGACGTGATGATGTCCACTTCGCCCAGCACGCCGTAGTGTTCGGCGGTGCCCCGGCCCGTGAGGCCGAGCACGCCGGTCGAGTGCGAGTCGTCGACGGCGAGGATTGCGTCGTGGTCCTTCGCGATCTGCAGCAACTGGGGAAGCTTGGCCGTGCTTCCCTCCATCGAGAACACGCCGTCGGTCCAGATCACGCGTCGCCGGGCGCCCTTGTGCGCCTGCAGTTTCGTGACCAGGTCGTCCAGATCGGAATGTCTGTAGACCACCGTCGTGCATTTCGTGATGGCCTTGGCCAGGCGCATCGAGTCGATTATCGACGCGTGGTTCAACTCGTCCGAGAAGACGACGTCCTCGTTTTCGACGATGGTAGCCGTCAGTCCCTCGTTCGCGTTCCAGCAGGAGACGAAGCTCATCGACGCCTCGCAGCCCACGAAGCGCGCCAGCGCCTCCTCGAGCTCACGATGCACCGTGAACGTGCCGCAGATGAAGCGGACGCTCCCGGTGCCGGCGCCGTATTTCCTGAGACCCTCATGGCCCGCCTCGACCACGACCGGCTCGTTGCAGAGCCCGAGATAGTTGTTGGACGAAAGGATGAGGACGTCGCCACGACCCTCCATCGTCACGTGCGCTCCCTGCGGCGAAGACAGATGGTTCAGGCGTTTGTAGACCTTCTTTTCCTTGAGGTCCGCTATCTGGGACTCAAGCGACGTGCGGAAGGATTGATTCAGAGACATGAGGCGAGTTCCGAGGTTCGAGGTCCGAAGTCCGAGGTCAACACACTAGAGGCAGATCCCAGGAACCTCGGACCTCTGACCTCGGACCTCTGACCTCCCAGTTACGCGATTTCGAAGATGACTTTCCCCGCTTCCCCACTCTTGATCACTCGCATGGCATCCTCGAAGCCCTCGAGGGGAAAGCGGTGCGTGATCACCGGCGTCGGGTCGAACTCGCCCGAGAGCAGGAAGCGCGTCATCTGGTGCCACGTGTCGTACATCCGGCGGCCGATGACGCCATAGATCGTGATTCCCTTGAAGATGACCTCGTTGGCGAAGTTCACCTCCATCGCCTGCGCCGGAATCCCCAGCATCTGCACGCGTCCACCCAGCCGAACCATGGCGAATGCCTGGTGGATGGCCGCGGGAATGCCCGACATCTCGAGCACCACGTCGACGCCCATTCCACCGGTCGCCTGTTTCACGGCCGCTTCGACCTGCTCGGGATGGACTGTTTCATGCGCGCCCATCGTGCGTGCCAGCGCCAGCCGCCGGTCGTTCACATCCGAGGCGATGATGTGCGACGCGCCGGCGGCCTTGCATATCCCCGCGGCAAAGATCCCGATTGGCCCGCATCCCGTGATGAGGACCACCGCGCCCGGGATTTCGGCGGTGAGGGCCGTGTGAAATGCATTCCCCATCGGATCGTGAATTCCGCCGATGTCGAAGGAGATGCTGTCATCCAGGTGCCACACGTTCAACGACGGCATCGCGATGTACTCGGCAAAGCAGCCGTCCCGATCGACGCCTATGATCCGCGTGTTGGGACAGACATGGGAATTACCGGTCCGGCAGGGAAGGCACCGGCCGCAGACGATGTGCCCCTCCGCCGTGACCCGGTCTTCAACCTTCACGTCCGTGACGAGCTTGCCCACTTCGACCACGTCGCCCGCGAATTCGTGCCCGACGACAAATGGCGGCTTGCATCGTCCCCGCGCCCAGTCGTCCCATTCGTAGATGTGAACGTCGGTGCCGCAAACGCCGGCGCGTCGCACCCGGATGAGGACTTCGTTGTCGAGGATAGCTGGAACGGGAACGTCGGTCAGCTGGAAGCCCGGACCGGCGTGATGCTTGATAAGGGCCTTCATCTACGAGGGCAGAGGGCAGAGGGCAGAGGCAGTGCGTGCGCGACGAAAATTCGCGCCGTGCAGAGGATCAGAGAAGGGGCCGAAACCGTGATGCCCGTCTGGTTCTGCGCTTTGCGCTTTGCGCTCAGAGCAGAGTCGGTATCTGCCCACCATCCACCTGGATCGCCGTTCCGGTTACGAAGCTCGCGCGGCCGCTGGCCAGGAATGCAACCATTGCGGCGAACTCGCGCGGATCCCCAGCGCGTCCTGCTGGAATCCCCGACGTTCGCGCCTTCAGCACGTCGTCGACCTGCCGTCCCTCGCGGTCGGCGCGCATTCGGGCAAGGTCTACAGCGCGCTGCGTGTCGAAGTGACCAGGGAGGACGGAATTCACCGTGACGCCGTCCCTGGCTACCTCATTGGCAAGCGTCTTCGCAAAACCGAGCAGCCCGGCGCGCGCGGTGTTGGAAAGTATCAATCCCCCAATCGGCATCTTGGCGGCCATCGACGAGAGAAAGATGACGCGTCCCCACTTCCGCTGGCGCATCATTGGCACGCACGCATGCGCGAGGCGGATCGACGCCATCAGGTTCAGGTTCACCGCCGCCAGGTACTGCTCATCGGTCGTGGACTCGAACAGCGTCGACGGAGGGCCCCCGGCGTTGGCCACGAGGATATCGATCGGTCCAAGCACCTCTACCGCGGCGGCGGCCACACGCTCAGCCTCACCGGCAACGGCAACATCACCCGGTACGGGCAACGCACGACGACTGGTGGCCGCCGAAAGATCGGCGGCTTCCTTACGCAGCAGGTCCTCTCGCCTTGCCACCATCGCCACGCTCGCGCCCTCGTGACTCAGCTCGCGGGCAATCGCCAGTCCGAGCCCCGACGAGGCGCCCGTCACGAGCGCGACGCGACCATTCAGTTGCAGATCCATGACAAGAAACGGAAGGCGGTAGAGGAGGAGACTGCCGCCTCACACTACCAACCTTACGTCTGTCGCAACAGGGCGATCACCGCTCCGGGCGAACGTCGATTGGCAGGGCAGTGCAAATCGTGGTTGCATGTACCCCAAGTCCGTACTGCGAAAACCGTCTTTGATCCGTTGATCCGCGTTCGCTTGCACCGCGGAAATCTCTGCTCCTATCTGAAGATCACAAAGACGGGATCAGCGCTCACCAGGACAGCATTGTCGTTGCCGGACAGTACGGACACGACCGGGCGCAGCCGATATGTCCCTTTCGGCAGGAGGTCAGGCTCGGCCTGCGAACCTTGAGGAATCGCACGGCCGGTGGTGAACACCCGGATCTCGTGTGACTGGCCGGGTGAGAGTCGTGTTGGCGCACGCAACTCGAGGGTGCAATACACGAGCTCAGCAGGCACATATGCATTGCCTTGCATGTCGCTGATGAGGAATTCCGTGTTGCAGCCGGTTGTGCCGATGCTCACATCGCGATCGCCGACGTTGCGTACGGTGATGTTGATTCGCACCGTGTCGCCCAGGGCCAGGTCCAGCGGACCGGTGACGGCGGAAACGGTAACAGCGGGGCCTGAATTCGATTCCAGAATGCCGCACGCTGTCACCAATGGAAGTGCAACCAGGCCCGTGAGGAGATTCAGTCGCATGATCGGGTAAAGTGGTCTGAGAAGGTTTCGCGCCTGCGATCTGCGCGGTTGCCATCAAAGACACGCGAGGCGACCGCCCCCCTGAGAACACAGGGACTGCCCCTCGGCCGGTCAGTCCCCCGCCTGCGCCATCTCCTTCCGCCCCTGATGCCTGGTGCCTGATGCCTGAACCCTCGAGACTGATACGGCGCACACCTTGAACTCCGGGATGTGCGCGTATGGATCGAGTTCGGGGTTGGTCAGCAGGTTCACCGCCGCTTCGCGGTAATGCATGGGGACGAAGACCTGCTTCCGCGCAACGCGCTTGGACAGTCGCACCGAGATCCGGATCTCTCCACGCCGTGACGCGACGATGACCTCGTCGCCATCGCCCACGCCAAGCGCCGTGGCATCGGCAGGGTTCAGTTCGACGATGGGTCCGGGCTCGCGCGCGTCCAGCGCGAATGAACGACGCGTCATGGTCCCCGTGTGCCAGTGGTACATCTGGCGGCCCGTATTGAGCATGAACGGATAGTCCTCGTCAGGCAGCTCGGCCGGCGGCAGGAACTCAACACCAACGAAGGTCGCCTTCCCGTCCGCCGTCGGGAAACGGTCGTCGAACAGGAAGTCGGTGCCCGGATGTCTGGCGTGTGGCACCGGGTACTGCAGGCCTCCGTTCCCTTCCAGGCGCGCGTGCGACACGCCGCGCCACGACGGCGTCACCTGCGCGATCTCGTCCATCACCTCGGCCGCATTCCGGAACGGTGTCTTCAACCCGATGCGATTCGAGAGATCGATGATGATCTCGAGGTCCCCGCGGGCGTCGCCGGGCGGATCGATGGCCTTGTGCGAAAGCTGGATCCGCCGCTCGGTGTTCACGAACGTCCCCGTTTTCTCGGCGAACGAGGCGCCCGGCAGGACGACGTCGGCGTAGCGAGCCGTTTCGGTCAGGAAGAGATCCTGCACGGCAAGGAACTCCAGCTCGCGGAACCAGTGCTCGGCGTGGGAAACCTCGGGGTCCGAGAGAATCGGATTCTCACCCATGATGTACATCCCGCGCACCGGGCTCGTCTCCTGCACGATCTGCGTCACCTTGAGGCCGACTTCCAGGGGCATCCGCTCGTCAGGCACGCCCCAGGTCGACGCAAACATGTGTCGGATGGACGGATCGGTGACGGGCTGATAGTCCGTATAGACCATCGGGATCGCGCCGACATCGCTGGCACCCTGCACGTTGTTCTGGCCGCGGATCGGAATCATCGCGGCGCCCCAGCGCCCGATCATCCCTGTGGCCAGGATCAGGTTCAGCAGAGTGGCGACGATGTCGGTACCGGTGGAGTGTTGTGTCAAACCCATCGCCCACAGCGTGGCGGATCGGGGACCGCGCGCGTACAGCTCGGCGGCCTCACGGATCAGGTCTGCCGAAATGCCGGTAATGGTCTCGGCGCGCTCGGGCGTGTAGGGCAGCACCGCTTCGCGCACCTTGTCGAAGTCGTGCGTGCGCGAAGCGATGAACTCCCGGTCCTCGAGCCCCTTCGCCAGGATGTGATTCAGCATCGCGTTCAGCAGCGCGACGTCGGTCCCCGGCACGGGCTGGAGATGAATGTGCGCGCGTGCCGCCAACTCGATGCGCCGCGGGTCCGCCACGATCAGCGTCGCGCCGCGCTTCACAGCGCGTTTGATCGCCGCACCAAAGACCGGGTGCGACTCCGTGGTGTTGGCGCCAAGGATGAAGATGACGTCCGACTCCGTCTCCACTTCGCGCATCGACCCGGACGCAGCGCTGGTGTTCATGGAGCGCTGCATCGCCGCAACCGATGACGAATGGCACAGCCGGGTGCAGTGGTCGACGTTGTTCGTGCCGACGCCCGCCCGGAACATCCGCTGCAGGAGGTAATTCTCCTCATTGCTGCACTTGGCCGACTGGAAGACCGCGAGCGAATCGGGACCACGGGTATCGCGCAGACGGCAGAGCTCCTGGGCCGTCAGCTCCATCGCTTCTTCCCACGTCGCTTCGCGGAAGGGCTCGTACCAGGACTTCGGTGTCGCGACACGGTCGCGCGGGTCGCCGAGTGAGCCCATGCCCGTGGGTGACGTGTTGAAAGGATTCGACTTTGGGCGTCGCTTTCCTTCGTGGGCTTCCTCCTGCACCAGATCCCAGGGGCCGCCACGCCGCTGCCATCCAGCCGCTTCGTGTGACGATGGATCAAACACCCATCGGCCATCCTGCCTGGACCAACCGCGCCTGATCAACGGTTTCAGCAGCCGGTCACGATGCTGGACGAAATCGGTGCCGAACCGTCCCTTCACGCACGTCGAGCCCTGGTTCGGCGTGTTTTCCTCGATCCACGGCGATCGTACGTGGACGATCTTCTCGTCGCGAACCTGAAGGTCGATCTGGCACCCGACACCGCAGTAGGGACAGACGCTGCGCACGTTTCGGTCGATGGCGGGCAGGTCCTTCGAACGCATTCGATCGACCATCTCCCCGTTCGCCGCGCGCACCGCCATCGGGATGATGTCGTGAATGGCTCCGGTCGGGCAGACGCGCACGCACTCGCCGCACCACGTGCAACCGGCGTGCTCGGGATTCCCATCGGCGCCGACGATGATTTCTGTGTGGTCACCCCGGTTCGCCACATCGAGGACCCCGACCACCTGGATATCCTCGCACGCGCGAACGCAGCGCGTGCAGAGGATGCACGTGCTCATGTCGTGCTGGATGATCGGGTCGTTGTCGCGCTCGTCGCCGGTACGAAGCGCCATGCCGGACCGGCGAGTCGTCGGAACGTTGTACCGCCTGACGAGCCCCTCGAACTCATTGCGATAGCCGTCGGCCGGGATCTCCTCGGTTGGATACCGCTCCAGGAGCAGTGCCAGGACTCCCTGCCGGTTCTTCACCGCCGCCACCGACTCGGTCGTGACCACCATGCCTTCTGTCGCCTGGGTGGCACAGGATGCGACGAGCTTCGGGTTCCCCTCGACCGAGACCAGGCATATCCGGCAGTTCCCGACCGTCGGGAGCTTCGGATACCAGCACAACGTCGGCACGTCCACGCTCAGCGAACGTGCTGCATCAAGTATGGTCGCGCCGTCAGGCGCGGATACGGCGACGCCGTCTATCGTCAGCTTCGGCATTGTTTGATAATCGGCGACGTCGCGCCGGGAGGGAACCGCTTCGGCTCTACGATGTCTCGCCTGTCCATGGGTTGAGGACCGGGACACCGAGCCCGCTGAAGTCACTCACATTTCGCGTCACCAGCGTAAGGCCGTGCGTGATCGCGCTGGCCGCGAGCATTCCGTCAATCACCGGAAGTGGCCGCCCCGAGCGCTGCCTTGCGGCCGAGAGCCGTCCCCAGGTCCTCGAGACGTCGTCATCGATGGGAATGACGCGACCCGTGAAAAGTGCCGGAAGTGCGTGGTCCAGCCACTCCTCCAGCGCCTGCCGACGGCGTCCCGTTGGCATCAGGTGCACTCCTTTCTCGATCTCTCCGAGAGTGATGACACTGAGAGCCAGGTCCGTTTGTTCCTGCCTGCCGAGCCAGTCGATGACCTGAAGATCGGGGGAAGGTCTGGCCGGCTCGGAGATCACCATCGTGTCCAGCAGGAACTTCATAGAAGTACTGGGCGGCCAGTGTCGCGATCTCGTTCAAGCACGAGTTCGCCTGACTGGAGGGCGTCAGCAAGAGGCGACTCTCGCAATGCTCGGACGAGGTCGGTTGGGGCGTTCGTGAGCCGAGCGTACTCCTCGGCTGCCATCACTACGACAGTTTGGCGCCCGTGGCGGGTGATGAACTGTGGCCCACGATCAAGAGCAGCTCTTACCACGGCGCTGAACCGGTTCTTGGCATCCTGAAGTGTCCAGACAGGCATTCTCACCTACATGTTCAGATAGCTAGCTAGTCTAGCCGAATTTCTGCGCGAGCGCAATGTCCGGACGAAGCAAACAACACCGTGCTATCCAAGTCCCGATTGCGGAAAGGAGGGACGTGCTCGTGGTGCGAACGGGTTGAAGAGCAACGTGAGATTGCCGCGGTCCTCCAGACCATTGACCGGAGGATCGCTCACCGCGAACGCAAACGCGCGACTCTCCAAGACCTATTCAAGACCCTGTTGAACGACCTCATGACGGGCCGCATCAGGGTGCCCACCGACGCTCTTGCTGTCCCGCCCGATGCCTGACGTTCACCTGACCCAGGCAGACGCAGAAGCGCAAGCAATTGCTCACAGCCACGTTGAACGGCTTCGGCATCCAGCGGGAGGGCGATTCGCTCGTCGTCCGCGCTACGCCCCAGAACTTCGCTCTTCGCAAGCACAATCTCGTACAGGCCGTGCTGGCCGTAAACGACCTCTTCTACCTCGCGGTGCCAGTGGTCACGAGTCTTTTTCACGAAGACGTGACTGCCTGGCTTGAGCTGCATGACATCCGGCACACACCGATTCGTGCATGAGCTCCTGCACCTGCGGGTACCAAACCACGGTCGGCTTTTCCGCTCGTATCTCTCTCTGTACCTCCCGGGTCGCCACCTCTCAGCGAATGGGAACGAGAAGATGCGCGTATCGTGCAACAGATCGGCAAGGCATCGGATCACGAGAGGCTGATCAATCCTCCCGTAGGACGGAGGCAGGCTCGAGGCGTCTCGCACCCAGCGCCGGGACCAGCGAAGCCAGTGCTGTCACCGCCAGCACCCCGGCGGCGCAAAGGACGTAGGTGACGGCGTCAAGCGGCTGCACGCCATAGAGGAACGCGCCAAGGAATCGCGACAGCCCGGCGGCGCCAACGATCCCTATTGCAATGCCGAGTGCCCCCATGGATGCCCCGGACCACGTCATCAGGCTGACGACTTCGCTCGGCTTCGCCCCGAGCGCCAGTCGGAGCGCGATCTCGCGGCGCCGTTGTACGACGGCATACGAGACAAGCCCGAACAGCCCGACCGCGGTAACGAGCGATGCCACGACGGCCAGCCATATCGTGATCACGCCGAGCGTGCGTTCAGCGGAGATCGATCGATTCAGATAGAACGAAACCGGATGAATGTCCCAGGCCGGACTCCCCGGATCCAGAGACGTCGCGACGCTGCGCAGCGGCCCGACCAGGCTCGCCGGCGGCACTGTCGCCTTCACTGCCACGTTGAGGCTCTGACCGAACCGCGCCAGGGTCTGCCTCAGCGGGACGTATACCTGAATTCGCGACGGCTCGCGCAGGGTGTAGTGTCGTACGTTCTTTGCCACGGCGACGACCGTTCGATAGACAAACGAAGAGTCGGCTCCCCTTTCGCCGATGGTTACACGCTGGCCAAGGGGATCCTGCCCGGGCCAGAATCGCTCGGCCATCGTTTCGTCGATGATGGCCACCGGAGCGGTGTCGTTCCGGTCTCCATCGGTGAACGCGCGGCCCTCGAGCAGTGGAATGCCGAGCGTGCCGAAGAAGTCCTCGGACACGATGTTGAACAACACCGACGGTCCGGCCTCGAACGATTCGCTGGCGCCATATGGCTGGATGCGAAGCTCCCACGATCGATCCGTCAGTGGCAGGAGGAGACTGGCTGACGCGCTCGTTACACCGGGGAGCGCGCGCGCCCCATCGAGCAAGGTCGCATAGTGATTGAGCCAGGCATCGCGTGACGGGTAGTTGGCGGATGACGTCGCGATCCGGGCCATGAGGAGGCCTTCGTCGTTGAATCCCTTGTCGCTGGCGCGGAGTCGGACGAAACTCGTGAGGAGAAGTCCGGCTCCCACAGCGAGTATGACGCTCAGCGCTGTTTCGCCCACGAGAATGATGGAGCGCGCTCGCGTGCGCGGTGCGACGATCGATTGAGCGCCGCCACGCAGCGATTCGAGCAGGCGGGGTGACGCGGCGTGCCGTGCCGCTGCCAGCCCGAAGACCACACCGCCGACAAGACAGATGAGCAACGTCACGAGAACGGTCCGTGCATCGATCCCGATCCTGGACAGGAGCGATTGGGGCAGGTCCGCGGGAAGCATGGGCACAAGCGCTCTCACCAACCCGACCGCCAGCATCAATCCCAACGCGCCGCCAACGAGCATCAGTACGACGTTCTCAGAGATGAACTGACGGCGCAGGTCGGCCCGGTCGCCGCCGAGCGCCAGGCGCACGGCCGCGTCGCGGCGGCGATCGGCCGCGCGCGCCAGGACCAGTCCACCCGCGTTGCCGATTGCGATGAGCATGACGATACCGACGGCGGCGAGGAGCAACCACAATTGCCGGTCGCGCTGGCCAAGCAGGTAGTCGGGAAGAGTCTCGAGTGAGGGCAAGGCGGTCAGCGGCCCGTTCTCATCGCGGACCGCTTGACCGACCCGCTCGATGTCCGCGGCCGCTGTCGAGAAGGACGCGCCTGGTTTCAGACGCGCGAAGATGCGGGTCCCGAACGAAGAGGCGCGATCATCCCATGGGAGCCCGGCGATGGAACCCATGTTGACGAGCACCGCTGGCTCGGTCCGCGGAAAGGCGAAGTCGCGCGGCAACACGCCGGTCACCACGTGCGGCGTACCACCCAGGCTGATGGAGCGACCAACGACCGAAGAGTCTCCGGCGAACTCGGTTTGCCACGTTGAGTATCCGAGCATCACCACGGGAGGAGCACCCGGCTCGGTTTCCTCTGCCTGAAAGGTCCGGCCCAGCGCGGGGCGCAGTCGCAGAACGCCAAACAGGTCGCCGTAGACGGCTCCGCCGTCCAGCATGCGCGCCTCGGCGCCGCTCGTCAGCCGGAAGCCCCAGCCCGCGATTGCTCCGTATGCGGCGAGCGTTCGATTGCGATCTCGCCAGTCTCGATAGTTCGGGATCGACGTCGAAATGCTGAAGCCGCGCGAAGAGGTGACTTCGATGGTGACGAGTTCTTCCGACTTCTCATAGGGAAGCGGTCGCAGGACGACCGCACCGACGACGGCCAGGACCGCACTCAGCCCGCCGACGCCGATGGCGATCGTGCCGAGTTGGAGGATCGTCGACCAACGGGCGCGGACGAGGGAACGAACGGCGTGCCGGAGCATGAGACCTGGGGTTGGAGGTCGAAGGCGGGTGACCGTTCGACACCGTGCCGTCTCCCGGCGTTTGAACCCGGTCCGCGCCCCGAGGCGCGCGCTCTTCCCGGCAAACACACCGCCCTCCCGGCGAGGTCGGCATCCGGACCAGCCCTTCAGCCCTCGTTAGGCGGTGGCCGGCCAGCCGGATCCAGCGAGCCCCACCATTGCGCGACGGCGCGTCCCTTTCCTATATTCGTCCATCCGCTTCGCGTTCGCGCGGGGACCTCGTTTGACCGCATCGCGACAACAATTATCGAGGAGTGCTTCACTGGCCGCCGCGCCATGCGTGGCTGGCAGGTTCGAGGCCCCACCCTTGAAACTTCGCGAGGTCCCGTTTACCACTTTAGGCGTCCGTATATGATTGTCTGGTGCCGATGCCGGGATCGTTCACCGGTTTCGTATTCCATGTGATGATCGTCCAGCGGAACGTAGCCCCGTCGGACGTGCTGATTGAAAAGGTCAGTCTGTCGCAGTTTGGCGCCGAAGTTCCGGCGCGCGGAACCAGTCGGGTGTTCGCATCCGGCTGCTGCCGACCAGTCCACCGGGGGATTGGACCGGCGTTCAACACCCTCTCCATGGAGAGAACAATGGCTGCGAAGAAGAAGAAGGCTGCGAAGAAGGGCGGCGCCAAGAAAAAGAAGTAGGCACCGTTCGTTGGTTGTAACAAGAAAGCCGGCGCTCTGCGCCGGCTTTCTTGTTTCCGGGACCTCGCTCGTTCAGGCAGCGATTACATCAATCGGCTCGCCGTTGGTCTCGTCTTCAATTGAATAGACGTAGGCGGTGAGTTTTGGCGTCGGAATCTCATGCGGTCCGTCGGAGATGACGATCCCGATTGGCTCCTGCGGTTCCTTCAGCTGACGGCGCTTCGGCATCTGGCAGACACACTCCCTGGGGTTGCGATTCAAGCGTGGCCGGCCGTTTCCGGCCGGCGGCACACCGGCGCGAGCGACAGCGCTCGCGGCCGCGGCCAATGCAACGACAGTGCCGCGAGGGACGAAAACCCAAGCCGTTTATTCGGTGCATGATGCGGAATCAGGCTGGGCTGGCCCGCGCCGGTCCTGTCGCGGAACGACACGCCGGATTCCGGACACCCGTATCAATTCGAGACAGCGATGAGCGACCACCGACCAGCGGCAAAGAGCAAACCGACGTTAGACTGGATCAGATCTCCATCTCTCGATGGCCCTGGTCGCTCATCGCTGCTCGCTCATCGCTGCTCGCTGATCGCTGATCGCTGATCGCTGATCGCTGATCGCTGATCGCTGATCGCTGATCCTAGGCGACGCTCTTCCTCGCCAGGAAGGTGTGGTTCTCGCTGCCGTCGCGGACGACCGACACGTCCCAGCCGTGGTACCGCGCCCGCAGCTCTTCCATGGTCACGCCAGACTCACCGGAGCCGAGCGTGTCGACCAGGTGAACCCCGCCATCGAGAGTCGCGCACTTGAGCAGGTCGATGACGCGCGTCCGTTGTTCCTGTGAGAGCCCGTGGAACGCGGCCGGCGTCACGACAACGGCGTTGAGCGGCGCGTCGTCGGGAGCCCATGACCCGAGCCCGATGGGTTGTCCCTTGACCCGCGACATGAGACCGACCTGGCTCGCCGCCGTCACCACGCGCTCGACCGCCTCCTCGCTGTCCTCGATTGCGGTGACCTGGCAGCCGCGAGCGGCAAGGTAGAGCACCGGACCCTCGCGCCTCACCCCTGCGACCAGGACCCGTGAGTCGGTGTCTGGCATGATCTCGCACACGAGCGGGGCATCGGCGGCGAGTCCCCAGTGCTCAGGCCTGCGATACTGCGCCAGGAGTTTCAGGCGGCGCTTCCGCCACGTGGAGTACGTGGGAATGCGAAGGCGCTGGCAGATGATCCGGTCGACTTCGGAGCACAGCACCAGCTCATCGAATTCCGGCTGGGTGCGGTCGCGGAGCGCCGAGACCGCTTCGTCACCGATGCGGAGGATCGCCGGCCGCGGGAGCGAGAACTTGTAGTTCTCTATCTCCTGCTCGACGTACAGCTCATACGCATGCTTCAGCGAGACGTGCAGACGCGGTGCCATGTCCTCGGCGCGGCGGGTCGCGCGACAAGTTAGGCTGACTCGTCAGGCAAGCGCAAGGGAGACCTTGCTGAGTGCTGCAGGTAGTTTCCCTCCATGCCAGAGCTTCCCGAGGTCGAACGCGCCGCGGCGATGGCACGCACGGTCGCCGTCGGACGTACCATAACGAGTGTCAGCGTCCGCCATCGGTCGCAGCGGCGGGGGTTGCCCGCGCGGGACGCCCGCTCGCTGGTGGGTGACCGCGTCACAGCCGTCGAACGACGGGGAAAAGCGCAGCGATTCAAACTGGCGAGCGGGCGTGAACTCCAGGTGCACTTCCGGATGACCGGCGACTGGATCGTCCCCGGGCCGGGACGGCTGCCCCGCACCATTCGCGCGATCCTGACATTCGACGACGGCGGCCGCCTGGCGCTTGATGATCCGAGGGCGCTTTCGGTCCTCTCGTTATGTGTCGCGGAAAACGAGGACGACGGTCTGGGACCCGATGCCATCGACCCCCGGCTCACGGCCCGGCGCCTCGCCGGCGCGCTCGCCTCACGACGCATCGGCATCAAGGTTGCTCTGCTCGATCAGCGCGTTGTCGCCGGCATCGGCAACATCTACGCGTCCGAAGCGCTGTGGCGCGCCCGAATCCGCCCGGAAACGCCGGCCAACCAGCTTCACACCGCGCAACTCGGCGCCCTCGTGCGAGCGATCCGGGCCACCATGAAAACCGCCATGAGTCGGCAGGAGCGCTATTACGGCGGTGATGGTGGCGGGAGCGACTCCGGCCGCTTCGCGGTCTACGACAGGGAAGGGGAACCCTGCCGGCGATGCCGCAGCCCGATCAGGCGAATCACGCAGGCTGGCCGTTCGACGTACTTCTGCGCGGGATGCCAGGAATGATGCTGGTTACTGCCTACTTCTTGCTTCTTGCTCCAGCTGGCGCACGCTGCAAGTAGAAAGCAGTAAGCAGCATCATCCGTCTGCCTGCAGTACAGCCCCCTTGAGATATCCCGTCTCTGGAATCGTCACCACCTCCGGGTGATCGGCTGGCTGACCCAGGATGTGTCGCAGCACGAGGCGACGACCGCTGTCCTCCGCGGCGCGCTCGATCATTTCGAGAAACAGGGGCCGCGTGAGGTGGAAGCTGCAGCTCGCCGTGTAGAGCACTCCGCCCGGGGCCAGCAGGCGCATTGCCCGCAGGTTGATCTCGTGATAACCGCGAAGTGCGGCCTCCAGCGCGCCGCGTGTCTTCGCGAACGCCGGCGGATCGAGGGCAATCGTATCGAACGTGTCCCCGGCACGGTCGCGATCCCGCAGGTAATCGAACGCGTTGGCTTCCACACACTCCACGTTCGAAAGACCGTTCAGCGACGCGTTCGCGCGCGCGCGCACCAACGCTTCGGCCGATGAGTCGATCGCAACAACATGTTCTGCGCGTCGCGCCAGGTGCAGCGCGAACGAACCGTGGTAGCTGAAACAGTCCAGGGCCCTTCCGCGGGCCAGGCTGCCCAGCAATACCCGGTTCTCGCGCTGATCCAGGAAAGCGCCGGTCTTCTGGCCGGTCCAGGGCGCCGCCGCGTAACGGATCCCGTGCTCGTTGACGATGATCTCGCGGGGTACGTCGCCATGCAGGAGTACCGTCTCACGCGCCAGGCCTTCACGCGATCGCAGCAGGACATCGTTGCGCGCCAGCACTCCCTCGGCGCCGGTGAGACGAACGAATGCCTCGACGATCGGCTCCCGGAATGCCTCGAGCCCGGCGCTCAGCAACTGCACGACCAGCCAGCGGTCATATCGGTCGCAGATCAACGCCGGCAGCCCGTCTCCCTCGGCGTGCACCAGACGGTAGCCGGTCGTCACCCGACTGAGGTCGTTGCGGCGGGCAATGGACCGGGCGAGCCGATCGTCCCACCAGCTGGCGTCGATCACTGCGTCCGGCTCGGAGTCCAGCAGGCGGAGCGATATCTCCGAAGACGGACTCCAGAGCGCGATACCCAGCCAGCGTCCTCGATCATCGCGCACGCGGACCACGCCGGCCGGCGCCGCCGGCCGCTTGCGCACGTCGCTCTTGAAGATCCAGGGATGCCCCCGCGCCCATCGCTGGGCGCCGCGCTGCGAGACCGTGGCTGATTCAAGCACTACGAGTCCAGAGGCCGGAGGCCAGAGGCCAGAGGTTCGCATCCCTCGGACCTCTGGCCCCGGGCTTCGGGCTTCGGGCTTCGGGCCTTGGTCTCATGGCCGTGCCGAAGCCTGACGCCGCAGAGCGCGCATCCGTCGCACCGCCTCGTTATGCTCCCGCAGTGTGGCGCGGAACTCGTGGTGGCCATCGGGATGGGCCACGAAGTAGAGGAAGGGAACGTCCGCCGGGAACAGCGCCGCCTCAATGCTCGCGATTCCGGGTGAAGCGATGGGTCCCGGCGGCAGGCCGACGTTACGGTACGTGTTGTACGGGGACTTCACCTCCAGGTCCCGGTAGAGCACACGCGCTGCGTGGCGCCCCAACGCGTACAACACGGTTGGATCGGCCTGCAGCAGCATCCCGCGTTTGAGCCGATTGTGGTAGACGGCGGAGATGATCGGCCGCTCCGAAGCGACCCGGGCTTCCTTCTCGATGATCGATGCCAGGGTGATGACCTGGTGCCGGGTCAGGCCCAGCCGCTCCAGTTGCGCGTTCCACTCCGGCTTCCATCGCCGCTCGAACTCGGCGACCAGCCGCCTGACGATTGGCAAGGCCTCCGAGCCATCGGGCAGCAGGTACGTCTCCGGGAACAGGTAGCCTTCCAGCGTCTGGATCGGGATGCCGAGCCGTTTGATGAGCGTCGTGTCACGCGCCGCGGAATCCAGGGCCGGTTCCGGAACCTTCATCACCTTCGCGACCGACGGCACAATCGTCCTGAGGTCCCAGCCCTCCGGAATCGTGACAGTAAGGACAATCCCACGCCCCGCGACCAGCGCGTCGACGACCGCACTCCATGATGCGCCGCGATCCAACAGGTATGTGCCCGCCTTGATGCTCCGGTCACGGCCGGTCAGCTTGGCGTAGAAGCGGAACGCCCGCGCCGAGCCGATGACGCCGGCCGCCTCGAGCGAGTCGGCCGCGATTCGCATGGAGGCGCCGGAAGGAATCGTCACCCGCGCGTTCCCCTCGCCGCCACAGGCCACGACGAGCGCACAGAGCGCAGTGCAGCCGCCCCGGACGAATCGGTTCTTGCCGGCTGCGGTCACGGCGTGTGCTCCGGCAACTGAAGCGCGTGTTGCAGCAGCACGGTGGCGGCCAGTGCGTCGACATCCCCCTTCCGCCCGCGCGTGGAACCACCCATCTCCTTGATGGCTCGCAGGGCGGCCACGGTGGTGAAGCGTTCGTCCACGAGTCGCACCGGGAGTCCGCTGCGTTCGCCCAGCAGCATCGCGACGCGGCGAGCCTCCGCGCTTCGTTCGGTCTCGTCGCCTTCCTGGTCCAGGGGAAGCCCAACCACGAAGCCCTCCGCTTCGAGGGTTCGCGCCCGGTCGAGTATTTCGTTGATGGGCGGACGCTTCCCTGGTCGCCGCGTGATGTGGCCCGCCGGCGACGCAATCGTACCGGTCGGATCGCTCACGGCGAGGCCAATCCTTCGATCGCCCAGGTCAATGGCAAGCAAGCGCACAACAAAAGGATGGGAGACGTGAGATGGGAGACTTGAGAGTAACTGCCATCCGATCAGGTCGGGTTCGTGATTGGGGTCAAATAAGATGCCAAAGCAGTACCGCGAAAATCGTGTGTTGCAGTTTATCTCCCATCTCACATCTCACGTCTCACGTCTCATTGGGTCATGAGTTGGAAGAACTCCTTATTGGATTTCGTCTTCTTCATCTGCTTGATAAGGAACGTGATCGATTCTTCGGAAGGCATGTCGCCCAGGAACGTGCGGAGCAGGTAGACCCGATTCCGTTCTTCCTGGTCCAGCAGCAGTTCCTCCTTCCGTGTCCCGGATTTGTTGATGTCGATCGCCGGATAGATGCGCTGATTCGAGATCTCGCGACTCAGCACGAGCTCCATGTTCCCCGTCCCCTTGAACTCCTCGAAAATCACCTCGTCCATGCGGGATCCCGTCTCGACGAGCGCGGTGGCCACGATGGTCAGCGAGCCACCGCCTTCGATCTTTCGAGCCGATCCGAAGAACTTCTTGGGACGCTGCATGGCGCTGGCGTCGAGACCGCCCGACAGGATTCGCCCCGACTGCGGCAACACGGTGTTGTGCGCGCGGGCCAGTCGCGTGATGGAGTCGAGCAGGATCACGACGTCGCGGCCAGCTTCGACCAGCCGCTTGGCCTTCTCGATCACCATTTCCGCTACCTGCACATGCCGCTCCGGCGGCTCGTCGAACGTCGAGCTGATGACCTCGGCACGCGGGACGTTCTCGCGGAAGTCCGTCACTTCTTCCGGCCGCTCGTCGATGAGCAGGACGATGAGCGCGACTTCTTCATGATTCGCGGAAATCGCGTTGGCCATTTTCTGCAGGAGGATGGTCTTGCCGGCGCGCGGTGGCGCCGTGATGAGGCCACGCTGTCCTTTCCCGATCGGCGCGATGAGGTCGACGATGCGCATCGCCAGATCGCCATCCTCGAGGTGCAGTCTGGCGTCCGGGTACACCGGCCGCAGCGTGTCGAACGTGGGTCGGACGACATCGGGTTGCGGTTCACCGCCGTTGATGGCCCCCAGGCGCAATAGCGCGAGATATCGCTCCCAGGGTTTCGGCGGCCGCACCTCTCCACTGATGGTGTCGCCGGTGCGCAGACTGAAGCGCTTGATCTGCGAGGGAGAGACGTAGATGTCGTCGGGACCAGCCAGGTAATTCCAGTCCTGCGCCCTGAGGAACCCGTACCCCTCAGGCAGAATCTCGAGAACCCCTTCTGCCTGGAGCGTGGTCGACCCATCGAGCAACCGTTGCTCGATTCGAAGGATGAGGTCCTGTTTCCGAAGCCCTGACGTGTTGGGGACGTTCAGGCTGTCGGCGAGGGCCAGGAGTTCGGGGATCGACTTTCGTCGGAGTTCGGCGATGTCCACCGAGAGTGTTGCCGTGCGGGCGTCGGCTGGGAGGGTGTGTTGCCGGGCGCGGTGAATTCGGAGGCGCGTGGCTGGGGGGCAACCACGGCGTGGAGTACGGAGGGAGATCAAGGGCAGCCGGACAGATGTAACGCCCGGCGGTCTTCTTCAATGGGTATGCGCGAGGCGGGATTCGAACCCACGACCTTCGGCTCCGGAGGCCGACGCTCTATCCAGCTGAGCTACTCGCGCGCGGTTGGTCTTCTGTGGTGCATGCGCCGAGATCGACTCTGCGCACCGTTGGATGATCAGTCGGGGCGACTGGATTTGAACCAGCGACCTCCTGCTCCCGAAGCAGGCGCTCTACCGGGCTAAGCTACGCCCCGAATCCGTGTACTGATGCCTGATGTGTGTTGCCTGATGCCTGTTGTTGGAACGCGCCCTGAGAGACTCGAACTCCCAACCTTCTGATCCGTAGTCAGATGCTCTATCCAATTGAGCTAAGGGCGCCTGTGACGTGCGACGCGGACGGCGCGCCGTGACGGCCTATCCTATAGATGAAGAAACGGCCCGCTGCGGCGGGCCGCATTCTACCCGGGTCGGCCGAAACGGTCAAGCCATTCAGGATGGGAGAAGGCCCTCCCATCTCATTGCCGCGCAATCGCTTCGCAGTTTATCTCACGTCCCACATCTCCAAACTCACATCTCGGTCGTATGGGCGGTACAAGACTCGAACTTGTGACCTCCACGATGTCAACGTGGCGCTCTAACCAACTGAGCTAACCGCCCGGGGAGATGTGAGATCTGAGAGGTGAGAACTGAGATAGACTGCCTTCCGATCACGTCGGATTTGATCGGAATCTGCAGTTTATCTCACGTCTCCCATCTCACATCTCCCATCTCGGT